>CAITSH010000169.1 GCA_903895005.1 uncultured Pseudomonadota bacterium | reverse complement strand
TTTGATGGTTACCCGCTGGCGCAGAAAGGGCGTGCCGGGGCTGCGCTGACCGCGGCATTCACTTCATCGTTCATCGGCGCACTGGTTGCGGTTGTCATGATCACCTTCTTGTCGCCGGTGGTGGCCAAATTCGCCCTCAAATTTGGTCCTGCGGAATTTTTCTCGGTGTACTTGCTGACGTTCTGCGCGTTTGTGGGAATGGCAAAAGGGTCGGCGATTAAAACGGTTGCGTCGATGATGATCGGTTTTGCGCTTGCCGCGGTCGGGCTCGATACGGTGACAGGTCAATTGCGCCTGACCTTCGGATTTACCGAACTGCTCAAGGGCTTTGACTTCCTGATCGCGGTCATCGGGCTGTTCGGTATCGGAGAAATTCTGCAGACGCTCGAAGAAGGCCTGGCGTTCAAGGGTAAGCAGGCAAAGATCGATACCAAGATTGTGATCGAAACCTGGAAGGAACTGCCGCGTTACTGGGCGACTTCAGTCCGCAGCGCGCTTGTCGGATGCTTCATGGGGATTGTTCCCGGTGGCGCGACGCCAGCCTCGTTCATGAGCTACGGCGTGGCCAAGCGCTTTTCCAAGGACGGACTGAAATTCGGGCAGGGCCAGGTCGAGGGCGTCGTCGCACCCGAAACAGCAGCACATGCCGCGGGTACTTCCGCGCTTTTGCCCATGTTGACCTTAGGCGTGCCTGGCTCGCCAACCGCAGCGGTTCTGCTGGGGGGGCTTTTGATCTGGGGCCTGCAACCGGGACCGCTGCTTTTTGTGGAGCAAAAGGATTTCGTCTGGGGTCTTATAGCCAGCATGTATCTGGGCAATATCGCCGGGCTCATCGTGGTACTTACCTGCGTGCCGCTGTTTGCCGCAATTTTGCGCATCCCATTTTCGATCATCGCCCCGGTGATCCTCGTGATTTGTGCGATCGGGGCCTACACCGTTCATAACTCGATGTTTGATGTCTGGTTGATGCTCGGGTTCGGCATCGTGGGTTATGTGTTCAAGAAACTCGATTACCCGCTTGCGCCCCTGGTGCTCGCGCTGGTGCTCGGTGACAGGGCCGAAGACTCATTCCGGCAATCGATGCTGCTTTCGCAGGGTGATGTTTCTATCTTTTTCTCGAACGGCCTGGTTGGCGGTATTACCGGCTTTGCCATGATCTTGCTTTTCTGGCCGCTGGTTTCATCTGGGATCGAAAAGCTCAAGGCGCGCGCTGCCTGAACGAAACGCGCGAGCGAAAGGACTTAACGAAACACATTGGACATTATTCCGCCGCGCTAACCCTTTGCTTGAGGCGCGACAGCGTTTCCGGTGTCAGGTTCAGGTAGGAAGCGAGCTCCTTTTTCGGGATGCGGCCAAGCAACTGGGGGTGTTTCCGCATGAAACGTTGCAGCCGCCCGGGAGCGTCAAGCAGGTGAAGGGTGATGGTATGCGCCATTACTTCTGACATCAGGCGCATGACCTCGTACTCGAAGCGCTGTTTTACGTCGAGGTGGCGGTCGAGAAAATCCACCCAAAGTGGCATGGAAAGCCGTGCCGCGAGCACCCTTGTGACCGCGACGATGCTGTAGGGGACCGGTGTCTTGAGGCGCCACGCGGCGTAGGACGTATCCATGTCAGGCTCGGCGGCAAATCGCAGGATCATTTCCTTGCCCTCGGCATTGCTGACCACGCGTTTCAGTATTCCGTCGAGAATGAAAAACTGCTCCATGGCTGTGGATCCCTGATGCACCAGCGGCTCGCCCTTCTTGTACTCGACGATTTCAAGTTTGGGCTCAAGGTCTTCCCTGGCCACGATGCTCATTTCGCGGAGAATCAGGTTGTGCTGCAGCTGCAGCCGGATGGTGTTGCGCTGGGGGTGGGTGGCGATGGCGGACATGGCGCGTCAGCTTAAGGCAATCCGCCGATTTAAGGCGGAATTATTGACCTCAGTCAAGGTTGTGGGGAAGGGGGCTGCCTAGACTCTTGCCCGATACGCTCCCCCTGCGTCTGCGGACAAGTTTTTAGGGGAAGTTGACAACAAATTCAAGGAGGATGCCATGGGAACGGTTGAACCGCAGGTTACCGGAGAAGTAGTCATGACCGACGGGTTTCAGTTGGTCATTGATGCACTCAAGCTGAACGGCCTAGACACGATCTTCGGCCTGCCCGGTATCCCGATCACGGACTTCGCCCGCAAGGCGCAGGCAGAGGGCCTGCGGGTGATTTCGTTCCGGCACGAGCAGAATGCCGGTAACGCCGCGGCTATTGCCGGCTTCATGACGCAAAAGCCCGGGATTTGCCTGACCGTGTCTGCCCCCGGCTTTCTCAACGGGCTGACCGCGCTGACCAACGCCACCACCAACTGTTTTCCGATGATCCTCATCAGCGGCTCGAGCGAACGCGAAATCGTCGATTTGCAGCAGGGTGACTACGAGGAGATGGACCAGCTTGCCATAGCCAAGCCCCTGTGCAAGGCGGCCTTTCGCGTGCTCAATGCCGAGGATATCGGCGTGGGTATTGCGCGCGCCATCCGGGCTGCGGTTTCGGGACGTCCCGGTGGCGTCTACCTCGACCTTCCTGCCAAGCTGTTCGCCCAGAGCATCGGGGCCGACGCGGGTAAGAAATCACTGATCAAGGTCGTTGATGCAGCGCCGAAACAAATTCCTGGCGACGATGCGGTGAAGCGCGCCGTTGACCTGTTGCGCGGGGCTAAGAAGCCGCTCATCGTGCTGGGTAAAGGCGCCGCCTATGCGCAGGCCGACAACGAGATCCGTTCTTTCATCGAGAAGACCGGTATCCCGTACCTGCCGATGTCTATGGCAAAGGGGCTGCTGCCCGATACCCACGAGCAATCGGCTTCCGCCGCCCGGTCTTATGTGCTGCCCGAGGCCGATGTGGTGATGTTGATCGGCGCGCGCCTGAACTGGCTGCTCTCCCACGGCAAGGGCAAGACCTGGGGCGGCAAGACCCACAAGGACTGGGGCGGGCAGAAGTTCATACAGATCGACATTTCCCCGCAAGAGGCTGATAGCAACGTCGCGATTGATGCACCGATTGTCGGAGACATCGGCTCCTGCGTTTCGGCCCTGCTAGCAAGCGTCGGATCCGGCTGGGCCAAGCCGCCAGCGGAGTGGACCACGGCGATAGCCGAGCGAAAGAGCAAGAACATCGCAAAAATGGCCGAGACGCTCGCACGTGATCCGGTGCCGATGAATTTCCACAGCGCCTTGAATGTCGTGCGTGACATCATCAAGGCCAACCCGGATGCCATTCTGGTTAACGAGGGTGCCAATGCGCTCGATTTCACGCGCAGCATCGTTGACATGTACAAGCCGCGCAAACGACTGGATGTGGGTACCTGGGGGATCATGGGCATCGGGATGGGTTTTTCCGTCGCTGCTGCGGTGGTCAGCGGCCAGCCGGTCATTGCGATTGAGGGGGACAGCGCCTTCGGTTTCTCCGGCATGGAAGTGGAGACGATCTGCCGTTACAACCTGCCGGTTTGCGTGGTGGTCATGAACAACAACGGTGTTTATGGCGGCACCGACGTCAATCCGTCGGGGGGGGGCTGACGTTGCTCCCACGGTGTTCGTCAAGGGGGCGCGCTACGACAAGCTCATGGAGGCGTTTGGCGGGGTAGGGGTGAATGCCACGACGCCGGCCGAGTTGCGCAATGCAATGGAAGAGGCGGTCCGTTCGCGCAAACCCACGCTCATCAACGCCGTTATCGATGAGGCGGCGGGTACCGAGAGCGGTCGGATCACCAGCCTTAATCCGCAGAGTGCGAAGAAGAAATAGGTCAAAACGTTCGGTGAAAGCAGACCGCTTGTCCACCCGCTGACGAATAACTGGAGAATTGAATGGAAGCACTCAAGGGAGTCCGGATACTGGACATGACGCACGTGCAGGCGGGGCCCACCTGCTCGCAACTCCTGGCATGGATGGGAGCCGACGTCATCAAGTTCGAACCGCCGCAGGGTGACGCAACGCGCGGGCAATTGCGCGATGTGCCCGGCTCAGACAGCCTGTATTTCACCATGCTCAACTGCAACAAGCGCTCCATCACGGTCAATATGAAAAGCGCCGAGGGCAAGGCTGTCTTCGTCGACCTAGTCAAGCAGTGCGACATCGTCATGGAAAATTTCGGCCCCGGCGTGCTTGACCGTTTTGGCTTTACCTGGGAAAAGATTCACGAGATCAATCCGAAAATTGTCATGGGGTCGATCAAGGGTTTTGGCTCCAGCGGACCTTATGCCGAGTTCAAGGCCTATGAGAACGTGGCGCAGGCGATGGGTGGCGCAATGAGCACGACCGGCATCCCGGACGGGCCTCCGTTTGTGACCGGTGCGCAGATCGGTGATTCCGGAACAGGGTTGCATCTTGCCATCGGGTTGCTTGCCGCTTTGCACCAGGCGACCCGGACCGGGCAGGGACAATACGTCGAGGTTGCGATGATGGACGGCGTGATGAACTTGTGCCGTGTCAAGTGGCGTGACCATCAGCGCCTTACCCGGCAGTCTCTGTCCGAGTACTCGGTCCCCACGCAGCAGGGGATGGGGGCTGTCCCTCGTGCGGGCAATGATTCGGGAGGCGGGCAATTGGGTAACGCTATCCAATGCAAACCCGGCGGTCCCAATGACTACATCTACGTGGTGGTCCAGGAGGCGGTTTGGGATGCGTTGGCCAGGCGCATAGGCCCGGACCTTGGCTTGCCCACCCTTTCCACCGATCCGAAATTTGCGAACGTTGCCGATCGGCGCAAGAACCAGAACGAAATGTGGGCGCTCATCACCAAGTTTGCCTCGAACTATTCGAAGCGCGAGTTCATGGCCATTTTGAACCCGCTCGATGTGCCCTGCGGGCCGATCATGTCAACCGAGGATCTTGCGAATGATGAGCATATTCGCGGCCGCGACATGTACGTCGAACTGGATCACCCGACACGGGGAAAGTGGTGGAACGTGGGCATGCCGATCAAGCTGTCCGCTTCTCCCGCCAAGATCGAGCGTTCCCCGCTGCTTGGCGAACATACGGACGAAGTGCTCAAGTCCGTACTCGGTTATGACGAGGCGAAGGTGGCTGCCCTGAAGACCGCTGGGGCGTTCAGCGCTCCGCCCAAAAAATCATCCTAGGGACAACTTGGGTTCCTGCGTTCCTGGTGGAACCCCGACTGAATTTACGGAGACAGTATGCGCATAGCTATCATTGGACAGCAGGATTTCGGTAAAGCGGTGCTTGAGGCGTTTCTCGCGAGGGGTGACGATATTGCGGGTGTTTTCTGCGCGCCGGAGAAGGAGGGCGCGAAACCCGATCCCCTCAAGGTACTAGCGGCCGAAAAGGGACTTAAAGTTTTTCAGTTCAAGTCACTGAAAGACGCGGATGCCGCGGAAACGATGCGCGGTCTCAATGTCGAAATCGGCGTCATGGCTTTCGTGCTCCAGTTCGCGCCGCAGGAATTTGTCAACATTCCGAAGCATGGAATGATTCAGTACCACCCTTCGCTGTTGCCAAAATACCGCGGGCCAAGCTCAATCAACTGGCCTTTGATCCGCGGCGAGACGAAAACCGGATTGACGATTTTCCGTCCGTCCGACGGACTGGATGAGGGTGAAATCATTCTGCAAAAGGAAACGCCGGTTAGTGCCGATGACACCCTGGGCACAGTCTACTTTGACCGCCTTTTCCCAATGGGCGTGAGCGCGATGCTGGAGGCTGCTGACTTGGTTGTCGCCGGGAAGCACAAGCAAGTTACCCAGGATGAGGGGCAGGCCTCGTATGAGGGCTGGTGCAGGGCGGCAGAGGCCAAAATCAACTGGGCGAATCATGTGGACTTTGTCTACAACCTGATCCGCGGTTGTAATCCTGCGCCCGGCGCTTGGACAACGCTGAATGGCAAGAAAGTGCAGATCTTTGATGCGCGCAAGCATCCTGTACGTACCTTTGGCGCGGTAAAGGGAAAAATCGGTGAATTGTCAGAGATCGGGCCTGGGAGCTTTTTCATTACGGCTCAAGGCGGTCGGATCGAGGTAATTAAGGCGAAGCATGAGGACGGCAAAAAAGTGTCGGCATCCGACTTCATTGCCCAGAACGGGCTTGCCGTGGGCGCGTCGTTCGGAACCTGAGGCGGCAGGCGCCGTTTAAAAGCCCCGGGGCAGTTGACCGGGGCTTTTCATTTTTCTGGATTGTCGTCGTTATTTGGGCATAAGCAATCGAAGGATGCGTATTGCCCGATGCGCCCGATTTCCTTGAAAAATTTGACTAATCTGATATCCGACTGTAAGAATGGGCATTATCGTACTGTTTTGACTGTAACTTAGGGCAACTGTGCGCATTGAGATCTGGATGCGTGAGGGTTATGGGGGTCAACAGTTTGCGCGGGAACAAGGCTGTCGCTTCAGCGGGCCGTTCGATTTAGGAGGTATTCGCGTTGCCCTACAGCGGGGTGACTGGCGGATAGCGTACAATACCTGGTCATTTCTCTTTCGTCTGAACTTGAAAAATAATAATAAAAACAATGGGGAGTGTGTAAATGAGTAGATCGGGATTCTGGAAAAAAGACTGGTTCCTCGGCGTTGTGGTCGCCTTGGTTCTTCTCTTGGCTGGTGGTTCGCAAATCATCCAGAGCTTCGAGCGTAGCGCCTATGATTGGGGCGTACGTGCCTCTTCCCGGACACCGAGTGATCGGGTCGCTGTAATTGCGATCGATGATGCCAGTATAAGTAACATCGGGCGCTGGCCGTGGTCGCGTGACGTTCACGCCAAGATGACCGACAAGCTAGCTGCTGCAAAGGTAAAGGTGATCGGCAACCTGGTATTTTTTACCGAACCGCAGATTGATCCCGGTTTGAACTATGTCAACAAGCTCATCGAGGTCTACTCCAAGGTCGCCCCCATGCCCGCGGATGCTTCGGCTCCGGCATCCGGTGGCGAGATTGGCAATATCGGTGTGCTGCTGCGTGAGGCGGAAGGTGCCCTTAATACCGACCGGCGCCTTGCGGAGAGCTACGGCAAGGCGGCCAACGTGGTCTTACCGATGCTGTTCGAGTTGGGGGAGCCGCGCGGGAAACCTGATAAACCCCTGCCCGAATACATTTCTAAAAACAATCTCACGACGATCGAGAAAAAGTCCGAAGAGTTGCCGCTTCCCAGTGCTTCGGTGGTGTACCCAATTGAGTCCCTTGGCACCACTGCCGCGGGAATCGGGCACCTAAATGCCAATGTGGACATTGATGGTGGCGTCAGGTCCGAGCCACTCGTAGTTTCGTATTACAACCAGATGTTTCCGTCTTTGTCTGCGCTAATTGCAGCCAAAAGTCTCAACCTTGATGTTAAGGACATCAAGGTTCGCCTTGGCGAGGGCGTTACGCTGCAAAACCTCAAAATCACAACCGACCCGTTCTTGCAGATGTACACCTATTTCTACAAGGATCGTGAAGGCAGGCCGGCTTTTCAGGTGGATTCGTTTTTTGATGTCTACACCGGCAAGATTCCCGCGGAAAAATACAAGGACAAGATCGTCCTGATCGGCCCGACAGCTGCCGGGGTTGGTACGACGTCGGTGACCCCGGTTTCAGCCGCGATGCCACCAGTACTGACGCTGGCGCATTCGGTTTCATCGATACTGCAGGAACATTTTTTTGTTGCGCCGACGTGGGGATTTTGGGTTGAGAAACTGGTGTTCCTCCTCGTTGCGGCGTATCTGATCGCGCTGCTGCCCCGGCTGAAAGCCGGAATGGGGGCCGGGGTGACGGCGGGCCTCGCCGTCTCGCTATTGGTTTTGCATTTCGTGCTGATGACCGGGCAGGGCATGTGGATTCAGCTGATGCAGCCGCTGGCCCTGCTTGTCGTAGGTCACGTCCTGCTCATCACCAAGCGTTTCATGATGACGGAGCGCGGCAAGGAGGCTTCGGATGCGTCCTCGGCTACCAACGCGCGCATGCTCGGACTTGCCTTCCAGGGGCAGGGACAGTTGGACATGGCCTTTGATTATTTCCGCAAGGTACCCCTCGACGACACCTTGATGGACAACTTGTACAACCTTGCGCTTGATTTCGAGCGCAAGCGCCAGTTCAACAAGGCGGAATCCGTGTTTCGCTACATGGCGGATTACAATCCGAAGTTCCGTGACCTTGAACAAAGGCTAACCCGGGCCAAGCAGCTTTCGGAAACGGTGATTTTGGGTGGCGGCGGCGGCGGCCGCAGCAATGCGAGTATCCTGGGTGAGGGTAGCAACACCGTCGAAAAGCCGATGCTCGGGCGGTATCAGGTGGAAAAGGAGCTGGGCAAGGGGGCGATGGGGGTTGTGTATCTTGGACGGGATCCGAAAATTGGACGTGTGGTCGCGATCAAGACAATGGCCCTTTCGCAGGAGTTCGAGGCTGACGAGCTAGTGGAGGTGAAGGAGCGGTTTTTCCGCGAAGCGGAAACCGCCGGGCGACTTAATCACCCCCAGATCGTCACGATTTACGACGCGGGCGAAGAGCACGACCTGTGTTTCATCGCAATGGAGCTGCTCAAGGGTAAGGATCTCGCGCCTTACACCAAGGCCGACAATCTTCTGCCGATTGACAAGGTTGTTTCCATTATCGCCCGGGTGGCCGATGCCCTTGGCTATGCACACAAGCTGAATGTGGTGCATCGGGACATCAAGCCCGCCAACCTGATGTACGACCTGGATGGCGACGTGGTAAAGGTCACCGACTTTGGTATCGCGCGCATAACAGACTCTTCTAAGACCAAAACCGGCATGGTGCTTGGCACGCCATCTTACATGTCGCCCGAGCAACTTTCGGGCAAGAAGGTGGATGGTCGTTCTGATTTATTCTCCCTGGCGGTCAGCCTATATCAGATGGCATGCGGTACGTTGCCGTTTTCAGGCGATTCCATGGCGCAACTGATGTTCAAAATAGCCAATGAGCATGCGCCCGACATCCTCCAGTACAACCCGAATCTGTCGCCGGCTTTAGTGGCTTTCCTTGACAAAGCCATGGCCAAGGATGCCGACGAGCGGTTCCAGGATGGAGATGCGTTTGCGGCGGCATTGCGCTCGACTATCGGCGGCGCTGGCCTACCGGCGCAACCGGTGGGCGGTGGTGATGTGGACATTAGCCTTTGAGGATGGCGCAGTGGATATGAGCACTCTAATCAATTGGGAGCCGCGCCTACCGGGCTGTGCGGTTCGCTGTACCTGTGCTCCGGATGTTGTTCTGGAGGTGCGCCAGTGAGCTTGCATTTGGAATCCGCGCTCGAAGTCGCGAGCCATACCGATCCCGGAATGGTGCGATCGCACAACGAGGATTCGATTGCGTCGGACGCGGATAAAGGATTGGTAGTACTTGCGGACGGCATGGGGGGGTACAACGCCGGCGAAGTCGCGAGCGGTATGGCGACCACGGTCATCACCACCGAGTTGCAGCAAATGCTGGAAGAACATACCCCGTTCGAGATCGATCCGCAGAGCGGCGCTACTGTGGCGCAGTCTATGTTGCGCGAGCAGATCGCGAAGGCGAATACATCAATCTACCAGGCGGCGCAAAGTCAGCCGCAGTACGCGGGAATGGGCACCACGCTGGTGGTCGCAATGTTTCACGATAACAAGGTCACAGTTGCACACATAGGCGACTCGCGACTTTACCGCCTGAGAGGCGATGATTTCAGTCAGGTGACAAAGGATCATTCGCTGTTGCAGGAGCAGATTGACAGCGGTCTCATTACGCCGGAACAGGCCAAGACTTCACACAACAAGAATTTGGTCACGCGAGCGCTCGGCATTGACCCCGCGGTGGAGCCTGAAATCCATGACTACGACGTACAGGTAGGGGATATTTACCTGCTTTGCTCGGATGGTTTGTGCGACATGGTAAGCGACGAGGACATCGGTATGGCTGTCCAGACTTTGGGGGCCAACCTAAAGTTGTGTTGTCAGCAATTGGTACAGATGGCGAACGACAACGGTGGGCGCGATAATATCTCGGTGATCCTGATAAAAGTGGTGCGCGATTACGCCGCACCGCGCGGATTTGTTTCTAAGTTTTTTGGCTGGTTCAAATAGTCGGGGAAATTGCTATGGCGAAGCTGATTCTAAGTATGGATGGCCTGGTCCTGAAGGAAATTCAGTTGACCAAGGAGCGAACCACAATCGGACGCAAGCCGCACAACGACATCCAGATCGATAATCTGGCAGTCAGTGGCGAGCATGCAGTTCTGGTCACTATTCTTGCGGACTCCTTCCTCGAAGATCTCGGTAGTACCAACGGCACCATGGTCAACGGCCAGCCGGTGAAAAAGCACTTTATGCAGAACAACGATGTCATTGAGCTTGGAAAGTACAAGCTCAAGTATGTCGCGGATGCCGCGCCGGCGGGGGCGGCAAAGGCTGACTTTGAGAAAACGATGATTCTGCGGCCGGGGGCCATGCGCCCAGCTCCCGCGGCGGCAGCGCCGGCCCCAGCCCCCGCGGTGGCGTCCGCAGCAGCCGCGCCGGCACCGGTCATGGTGAAGGCAAGCGATACACAGATTAACGCAGCTCCGGTGGCCATGCCGGCACCACCCCCGCCTCCGCCGGCGCAAAAAATGGGAATGCTGCAGATTCTCTCGGGTGCGAGCGCAGGCCGGGAACTTGAGTTGACAAAGCCGCTGACAACGCTCGGGAAACCGGGAGTCCAGGTCGCGGTGCTCACACGTCGCCCTCAGGGATACTTTGTGACCCATGTCGAAGGGGCCAATCAACCTGTTGTCAACGGCCAGTCTATCGGCACGGCGCCCCATGCGCTCAAGGATCACGACCTCATTGAGCTCGCGGGCGTGAAAATGGAGTTTTTCTACAAAGTTTAAGCGGTGTGCCAGTCATGGCGAAATCGGACTGGTAGTTGCTGACGGTAGTGCGCATCGGCATAAATCGGCCAGTTCCATCATTGATTTTGCGTAGATTTCGATTGCCTTGCGCGCAGGTCAGAACGGGGTCGGCGCAGCGATAGTTACTTGAGACGTGGAGGATTATTGAAGCAGCACATCGTCCGAATTGCGATAGGTCTGGCAGTGCTGCTGGTGTTTGTCGGCCACGCCGCCAAGTTTTACCAGATCAGTCTGGTAAACCAACTTGATAGCATCATCTATGACACGCGCCTCAGGCTCACGATGCCCGGAAGCGTGGATAACCGCATCGTTATCCTGGATATAGATGAAAAGAGTCTTGCTGAAATCGGACGTTGGCCATGGGGGCGCGATCGAATTTCAGATCTGATCAAAAAGCTCTTCGATAAGTACGGCCTCGTCATGGTTGGTTTCGATGTGGTCTTTGCCGAACCCGATTCGAGTTCCGGTCTGCCGGTTTTGGATGCCTTGGCAAAAAAGGAATTAAAGGATAACGGACAGTTCCAGAGTGTCCTTGGGCAACTCCGGCCGATGCTCGATCATGATGCGATGTTCGCCCAGACAATAAGAGGGCGTCCTGTAGTGCTGGGTTACTACTTCAATAGCGCTGATGACGCACGGGAGTCTGGTGGTATTCCAGATCCGGTCATACCAGCGGGAAACTTCGCCGGTAAAAATATTGCGTTCACAACGTGGAAGGGTTTCGGGGGCAACCTTCCTGAGTTCCAAAAAAGCGCGGCGAGTGCCGGGCACTTCAATCCGCTCGTGGACTTTGACGGTGTTTCGCGCAGGGTTCCAATGCTCGCTGAGTACAAGGGTGCGTATTACGAAGCCTTGTCGCTCTCGATGATAAGAACACTGATAGCGCTCGATTCGGGAAAATTTCCGAACGTGGTCCCGGGCTATCCACCGGACCGGGTCATCTCCAAGGGGTACGCCGGACTTGAGTGGCTGGAGGTCGGGCCGCTAAAAATTCCAGTAGATGAAAACGTGAGTGCACTGATCCCATATCGCGGCAAGCAGGGAAGTTTCAAGTACATTTCCCTGGCGGATGTCATGTCGGACAGGCTGCCGATTGATGCGCTGAAGGGAAAAATTGCGTTGGTCGGAACCTCTGCGCCCGGATTGCTGGATTTGCGATCGACCCCGGTGGGCAGTGTGTATCCTGGGGTGGAGATTCATGCAAATCTTATCGCCGGGATGCTTGACCGCAGCATAAAACAGCGCCCGCCTTACATGCTTGGCGCCGAAGTGATACTGCTCGCCATTGGCGGGATCTCGCTCTCGCTTCTCATGCCCTTGCTGTCGCCCCTCCGTGCCACACTGGTTTCACTGCTTGCGATGCTGCTGATTACCGGACTCAATGTCGTTATCTGGTCGGGCGCCGGGATGGTACTTCCGCTTGCATCGAGCTTGCTGCTTACCATGGGACTTTTCATCCTGAATATGGCATACGGCTATTTTGTGGAGTCGCGTTCCAAGCGGCAATTTACGGAGTTGTTCGGCCAATATGTTCCGCCTGAACTTGTCGACAAAATGGCTGAGGATCCAGAAAAATACAGCATGGAGGGCAAGCGGGAGGATCTCACCGTTCTTTTTTCAGATGTGCGTGGATTCACCACGATTTCCGAGAGTCTTGACCCCCACGAATTGTCGGCCTACATCAACGAGTACCTCACAACGATGAGTCTCGTCATACGTAATAATCGCGGTACGCTCGACAAGTACATCGGCGATGCGATCATGGCGTTTTGGGGGGCACCGGTATCCGACCCTGCGCATCACCGCAACGGTGTCATTACCGCGATGCAAATGCAGCAAAAAGCGACGGCGCTGAATGAGGACTTTCGAAAACGCGGCTGGCCGGAGTTCAAAATTGGCGTCGGGCTGAACAGCGGTGTCATGAGCGTTGGTGACATGGGCTCGAAAGTCAGGAAAGCCTACACGGTGATGGGCGATCCGGTAAATCTCGGCTCTCGTCTCGAGGGTATTACGAAGCAGTACGGCGTGGGCATCCTGG
>CAITSH010000168.1 GCA_903895005.1 uncultured Pseudomonadota bacterium | reverse complement strand
GCGTAGTGGTAGATCAGGCTGTTGGTGTTGTGCCCGGCGGGCAGCTTAAGTTCGTCCAGCAACTCGAACAGGCGCCAGATGCCGATGCGGTTGCCGTAGTCGCGCCAGGAATAATTGCGATGCGTCTGCGGTTCGCCTGTCTTGGCCGGGTCATGGCCGAGGCCGGCCCCGAAGGCAAACCACTCGATGTTGGTCGTGATGGTGAAGGCGAGGCGCTTGCCGTCCGGCCAGGAGTAGTCCTTGCGCTCCGGCAGGGGGATGTAGTCGTAGCGGGAGTGTTGCGGAAGGAGTGGCTTGGTGCTCATGGCTTACTCTACCTTCGCGCCAGATGCCTTGACGATGGGTGCCAGCGTCGCGATTTCCTTGGCGAGCATTGCACCGAATGCCTCGGGCGTGGTCGCAATCGGATCTGCACCGAGGTTTTCGAACACCTTCTTGATCTCGTCAGTGGCGATGACCTTGGCGAATTCGGCGTTGAGCTTGCGAACAATGGCCGGGTCCATGCCCTTGGGGCCGAGAATGCCGCTATAGAGCACCACGTCAAAATTGGGGATGCCCGCTTCGCCCATGGTCGGCACATCGGGTGCGGCCGGCACCCGCTTGGGCGTGGTCACTGCGAGGGCGCGCAGCTTGCCGGCCTTGGCGTTGGATACGGCCGGTGGCATGGTCGAGAACACGAAGGACACGTCGTTGCCCAGAATGGCCTGCGTCGCCGGGTTGCTGCCCTTGTAGGGGATGTGTACAACATCCAGTCCCTGACCTGTTTTGAACATCTCGCCGGCCAGGTGCAGTATGGTGCCGTTACCCGATGATCCATACGAGAACTTGCCCGGCTGCGCCTTCATCAGCGCTGCGAGTTCCTTGACGGTCTTGGCCGGCGAGGATGGGTGTACCACAAGCATCAGCGGCGTCGAGGCGAACAAGGCGACGGGCGTGAAATCCTTGATCGAGTCGTAGGGCAGTTTTGGGTACAGGCTGGCGTTGATGGCGTGTGAGGTGATGTCCTGCAGCCATATGGTGTAGCCGTCTGGGGCCGACTTTGCGACGATGTCACCGGCGATGGTGGTGCCGGCGCCGGGACGGTTGTCCACTACTACCGATTGCCCGATGGTCGTGGACATTTTGGCGGCGATGGCGCGCGCCAGCACATCCGAGATGCCGCCCGCGGCAAAGCCGACGACCATGCGGATGGGTTGTTTGGGATAGTCCGCCTGGGCCTTTGCGCCGAATGACGCGAGCACCGAGCCGGATAAAAGGGCGAAGGTGGCGATGCATTTGAGGTTCATGGATTACTCCGGAAGTTTGGATGGGGCAAAACCGGTGCCGCCGCCCGGCGCAACGCGTGCGCCGGGCGCGGAAAATTCATTTCACGCCAAGGAAGCGGTGCATGGTGTCGTGGTCGCCGCGCAGCGACTCTGCGCTGCCGTGCCACACAATGCCGCCGGTCTCGAGGATATAGACCTCGTCGGCGACCGCCAATGCGCTGTACAGGTTCTGTTCCACCAGCAGGATGGCAAGCCCGGTCTTCTTGAGGGTGGTGATAATGCCCTCCAGGTGCTGCACCATCACCGGTGCGAGGCCCTCAGAGGGCTCGTCCATCAGCAGGAGGGTCGGGTTGAGCATCAGTGCGCGGCCCACGGCCAGCATCTGGCGCTCGCCGCCCGAAAGCTGGTTGCCGCGGTGGTTGCGGCGCTCACCGAGGCGCGGGAACATTTCAAAAATGCGGGCGACCGTCCAGGGGTTGCCGTCATCAGCGCGCGACTCGACCATGGTCAGGTGCTCGGTGACGCTGAGCGAGGCGAACAGGCGCCGGCCCTGCGGCACCAAGCCGATGCGTTCGCTTGCGATGGCGTGGGGCGTGAGGCCGCGCAATTCCTTGCCCAGGTACTTGACGCTCCCCTGCGTCACCTGCGGCGAGGTGAAGTTCATGATCGAGCGGATCAGCGTGGTCTTGCCCATGCCGTTACGTCCGAGCAGGGCCACGACGCGCGATGCCGGTACGTCAAGCGACACGCCGTGCAGGATGTGCGCGTCGCCGTACTTGCTGTGCAGGTCCCGGATTTCAAGCATGGTGGGGCTTCCCGAGATAGACCTCTTGTACCTTCTCATTGCCGCGTATGGCGTCCGGGGTATCCTCGACCAGTACCTGGCCGTGTTGCAGGCAGGTGACGTAATCGACGAGTCCGAGCGCGAGATCCATGTCGTGCTCGATCAGTACCAGCGTAAGGGTGCGCGGCAGCGCGCGGATGATTTCAGCCATGCGCACTCGCTCGGCGGCAGAGAGTCCGGCGGCCGGTTCATCCAGCAGCAACAGGGTGGGTTTGCCCGCCAGTGCCAGGGCCAGTTCGAGTTGGCGCTGTTCCCCGTACGAGAGGTCGCGAATCGGCACGCCGCGGCGCGCGCTCATGCCGCTTTCGGCGAGCGCTTCCTCGACGGCGGCAAATTCGCCGGCATCGAGCTTGCCCGTACCGAACAGCGAGAACTTGCGCGGTGAAAGTCCGCGCACGGCGAGGCGCAGGTTGTCCTCAACCGACAGTGCGGTAAAGAGGTTGGTGATCTGGTAGGTGCGGCCTACGCCGAGGTGCGCCTTGGCGTGGGGCTTGAGGCGGGTGACGTCGCGACCGCCGAACATGACGGTGCCACCCGAGGGCCGGATGTCGCCGGCGATGGCGTTGAACAGGGTGGTTTTACCCGCGCCGTTGGGGCCGATGATGGCGCGCCGTTCCCCCGCTTTGACCGACAGCGATACACCGTCCACAGCGCGAAGGGCGCCGAAGGCAACGCTGACATTGTCGAGTTTTAGCAGGGGTTCAGTCATTGGGTAAATTTGGAATCATCGGCATCAGTGGGGCGTCATTCCGGAGTAAGCGGGAATCCATGAGGTTGGCATGCCGACCCCATGGATTTCGGGTGGCGCCCTGACTGCTGCGCCGTCCCGGAATGACGGTGGGTTGGATCAGGTCTTCTTGATCCCCTGGTAAGTGCGCGAGTACGGCGGTTGGGCGAGGTACTGGTCCGGTTGGTACTTCCAGAACTGGCCGACGTTCGGGTAAGAGGTCATCGGAACGTTCCAGAGTTTGCCGTCGGGACGCTTCACCGTCTTGCGGATGTACACGTCGTAGACCGGGTTGCCATAGGCGTCCAGTTCCACCGTTCTGCCGAGTGGCGAACCGGTGAGCTTGATCTGCTTGACTTCGTTCAGGAAATTGACCTTGTCTTCGATCTTGCCGTTGACGCGCTTGATCGCCTCGCCCAGCCACATTGCGCCCGAGTAGTGCGAGAAACCGTAAATCGAGGGCAGTTTGTTGTAGGCCTTGCTGTAATCGGCAAGGAACTTGTTGTTGGCCGGATCGTCACGTCCTTCGCAAAAATGCGCGCCGGAGATCAGGTTCTCCGCCTCGGGGCCCATGGTGCGGATGACCGACTGGTCGGTGGCGTTCTGGCAGTACAGAACCGGGATCTTGTCCTTGAGGCCGAAGTTGGCGAACTGCTGGATGAAGCGCGACGCGTCGGCGCCCGTTTCCATCACAAAAATAACGTCCGGCTTGAGGTTCTGGATCTGCGCGAGGTACGGGCTGAAGTCCGCTGTGTTGATCGGGTTCCAGAACTGCTGCATGATCTGGCCGCCGCCTTCGGTGAAGGTTTGGCAAAAGCCGCCGCACTGTTCGTGGCCGAAGGCGTAATCTTGGGAGATCGTCACGGCCTTTTTGTAGCCCTGTTTGAGGCCGTAGTCAGCGATCGGGCGCGGCGTCTGGCTGGAGCTGTAGCCGGCGATGCGCACCACGTTATTCAGGCGTTTGCGTTGCGTGAGTTCATCAGCGGCAATGACCGGGATGAAGTAGGGCACGCCGTTACCCTTGACGTACTCGGCCACGGCGAGGCCGGTGTTGGCGATGATGTTGCCCACCAGCCAGTGCACGTTGCGCTGCTCGACCAGGCGGCGTGCTTTTTGCAGCGAGATATCCGGATTGGCGCCGTCATCCTCGACGATGACCTCGATGTCGCGGCCGGCCACTTTCTTGCCGACCTGGTCCCAATACAAATTGAAGCCCTCAACGACCTCGCGGCCGCCTGCGGCAACCACGCCGGTCAGCGGGGCCATCAGGCCGATGCGGATGGGCCCGGTTTGCGCCGAGGCCGTATGCACCCACGGTCCGACTGAAGTGACGGCGCTGGTCGCAGCTGCGGCGCCAGTGACTTTCAGGAACTTGCGGCGATTTATCATGCTGATCTCCTGGGATTGATAGCGGTAAAGGATGAAAAAGGAACGGTTGAAAGGTTCGAAATCTGCGGCGTTGCGTTTGAAGTTAGGTATATGACGTAGGGATGGTGAGTCTGGTGATCCGGTTATCGAAGGCGCGCCGAACGGCGCCGCGCGATGATCTGCCGCGCCTTGCCGACCAGGCCCTCGGGGGCGAAAATCATCGTGATGATGAATACGAACCCGAGCACCATCGACCAGCGTTCGGTGTAAAGGCTGACCATGTTTTCAAGACTGATCACGACAATTGATCCGATCAGGGAGCCGAACAGGGTACCGATTCCGCCGACGATGGCCATCAGCAGGCCGGATACCGACTGTTTCAGATCAACGGCGGAAGGGCTGACAAAGCTGTTGTAGAAGGCATAAAGAATGCCGGCACATCCGGCGAAAAAACCTGACACGACAAAACCGATAAAGACGTGCAGCGGCACGTTGTAGCCCAGCGCCTTCATGCGTGTCTCGCTCTCGCGAATACCCTTAAGGGTGAGGCCGAAGGGCGAATTGACGAATCGCCACATGGCCAGGGCCATCAGCGCGGTCACCGCAAGGGTTAGGTAATAGAGGTTGACGTGCGTTGCGAGCCATTCGGGTTTGACCGAGCCGCGAATACCGTTTTCGCCGCCGGTTACCGAAGTCCAGCGCAGCGTGACACCCCAGACAATCATGCCCAGTGCCAGGGTCAGCAGCAAAAAGTACACCCCGGAAGTGCGGATGGCAAGGGCACCGAATACCACGGCGGTGGTGGTGGCCGCGAGCAGCCCGAGCGTTATGCCCATCCACAGCGGCCCCCCGGCCGTGCTGACCGTGTACAACACCACATAGGTGGCGACGCCGAAAATCGCGCCGTGCCCGAGCGGGGTGCGCCCGGTGTATCCGGCCAGGATGTCGATCGACATTGCCAGTGTCGCGTAGATGAGCATTTGGGTCGCGATGCTGGTCTGGTAGCTCGAGATGGCAAAGGGCAAAAGCGCCAGCGCGGCCAGTACTAGGCCCGTCCATACGTAGCGCTTATTCATGCCGCGCCCCCGGTTTGCGGATTGGACATCATGTCGCCCTGCCAAACAGACCCAGCGGGCGGAACGCCAGCAGCACCGCCATGGGACCGAAAATCACGAAGTAGGCGAGTTCGGGGAACCACACCTGGCCAAAGGTGGCGAGCATGGCGACGAGCAACGCGCCCATGGCGGCACCGGCAAGGCTGCCGCGGCCGCCGATGATGACTACGGCGAGGCTGAACACCAGGATTTCCGCGTCGGCCGTGGGGTAGAGCGACAGGAAGGCGCCGCCCAGTGCCCCGCCGATACCGGCCAATGCCGTGCCCAGCATCAGTGTGTAGATGAACACACGGCGGATATTCACGCCCATCGCCTCGACCATTTCGGCATCATCGACGCCGGCGCGAATGAGCGCGCCCAGGCGCGTCTTGTTCAGCAGCAGCCACAGGCCGATGAAGATCAACACGCCCACGCCCAGCACGAACAGGCGGTAGATCGGGTAGGTGATGCCGGCAAACTGGGCGGGGCCCTGCAGCCATTGCGGCACCGGTACGGTGAAGGTGTCGCCGCCCCACACCAGCAACATGGCGTCGTTGAGGACCAGCGCCACACCCACGGTGAGCAGCACCTGGCGCAGGTCGTTGCCGCGCACAAAGCGCAGTAAGACCACGTCGATCAACAGGCCGGCGAGGGCGACCGCACCCGCCGCACAGGCGATGCCCAGCGCAAAGCTGCCCGTCTTCATTGCGACCGAAAACGCCACGTAGCCACCGAGCAGGTAGAGCGCACCGTGCGCGAGGTTGACGATGCGCATCAGCCCGAAAATCAGCGTGAAGCCGCTGCCAACCACGAACAACAGCGCAGCGAAGGTTGCGCCGTTGAGCAGGTTGAATCCGAGCATCGACATCCGTCAGTCCTTTCTTATTTGGCTTGCGGCTTTTGCTTCATGTACCAGTCGAGGATTTGCTCCCCGTTCCAATGCACGACGCCCGGGAAGCGGCTCATGTAATCGTACACGGCTTCGAGGTACTTGATGCGAAAGGCTTGGCCGCTCACGTAGGGGTGGATGGCGATGGCCATGATGCGCGGCCGCTCGGACCCCTCCATATAGAGCCGGTCGAAGGTGTCAATGCACTTTTGCTGCCAGTAGGCGGCTTCGTGGTGCTGCACCAGCATCGCCGGGATATCGTTGGTTTCGACCGAATAGGGCAGGGTGATAAGAGGGCCTTTTTCGGTCTTGATCTCCGTCGGTTCCTCATCGTAGACCCAGTCGCCGATGTATTTGACGCCTGCGGCGGCGAGGTATTCGGGTGTTTCAAGCGTCTGGGTCAGTCCGGGTCCGAGCCAGCCGACGGGGCGCTTGCCGGTGAATTTCTCGAGCGTATCCATCGAACGGTTGATCATGCCCGGCTGGTCTTCTTCCTTGTGTATGGGGCCCTGCTCCCAGCTGTGACCCATGAATTCCCACCCCGAATCCTTGCAGGCGCTTGCAACGCGCGGGTAGTCGACGCAGACACGGGCATTAATCGACAGGGTCGGGCGCATGCCGAGTTTTTCGTAAAGCGCATGAAAGCGCCAGAATCCCACGCGCATGCCGTACTCGTGCCAGGACCAGTTGGGCACATCGGGCAGCAGCATTGCGCCTGTGGGTGGCGGAATGACCTGGCGCGCCATCGGCT
>CAITSH010000167.1 GCA_903895005.1 uncultured Pseudomonadota bacterium | reverse complement strand
CCGGCGTCCGCCTCACGCCCCGCGTCTTGCGCCGCACCCGCTTCGCTCGGGGTTCCCGAATCACGAGATGCGCCACCATCGGCGGCGGTTCCGGCGTCGCCGCTCAGCCCCGCATCATCAAGGGCGGCGGTGGCGCAGCCGACAACTGCGAGCGAAGCAAAGGCAAAGATGGACGAATGAACGATAGCGCGCATGAACGATTTTCTCCTCGTCAACAAGGGAGCGAGCCTTGGGCGTGATCGGGTCATGGGTTTCTCCTCATTGAGCGCCGCACAGGCGGCGGTTTGGGTTCCCGATCGATCTTCTTCGAGTCGATTCAAGTTGCGCAATTATGCCCGATGAGCGGCGGACGCGAAGATGCAGGCCGTAGCGCCGGACCGCCGATGGCATTGTCTGGAAAGCCGCGCCAGACGGGCGTTTCCAGCATGTGCCGTATTGCTTTGACAAGCCTTGGCGCTGCACCGATAATTTTCGCATCGCTGTGCCAAGCGCGGCGATGCTTCACCCGCCAAGGAGTACGCCGGCGCAGGCATCGATCACAACAATAACAAGCCGCCGTGTCGTTTCTCTTTTCCCCGGTTCCTATAGGAGGATGCAATGCAAGTTCAATTGTCGCGGTTGCTGCGCGGCCTGACGGCCCCGGCCGCTTGTTTTGGGCTGTTCGTTCTGGCGATGGCGCCGACGGCGGTGCTCGCGCAGGCGGCAAAGTACCCTGGCAAGCCGATCAAGATCATCGTGCCGGTGCCACCCGGGGGCGGGGTCGACCTGCTGGCGCGCAGCATAGGCGGGAAGATGTCCGAGCGTCTTGGCGTCCCCGTCGTGATCGAGAACAAGCCGGGCGCCAGCGCCGCCATCGGCACCGAGGCGCTCGCCAAGTCGGCGCCCGACGGTTACACCATCATGATGGGCTACACCGTGCACGCGACCAACGCGCTGTTCAACACCAAGCTGCCCTACGACACGCTCAAGGACTTCCAGCCCATCGCTTATGTCTGCTACATCCCCTTGGTGCTGGTCACGCCGCCGGCCCTTCCCGCCAATTCGGTGAAGGATCTCATTGCGCTTGCCAAGGCCAAGCCCGGCTCGCTGTCCTATGCTTCGGGCGGTGCCGGTGCCGGTGCGCACCTGTCGGGCGAGTTGTTCCGTTTTCTTGCCGGTGTTGATGTCACCCATGTGCCCTACAAGGGAAACGGACCGGCCATCACTGATCTGCTCGGCGGCCAGGTGAGCATGTTGTTTGACACCATCACGACGTCGATTCCGCATATCCGCGCCGGCAAGATGAAGGCGCTCGCGGTGACCGGCGCGCGACGCTCATCGCTCACCCCCGAGTTGCCGACCATGATCGAGGCCGGGCTGCCCGAGTTCGAGGTGGTGGGCTGGTACATGATGCTCGCTCCGGCGGGCATCCCGCGTGACATTCTCAATGTGCTCAACACCGAGATCAACGTGGCGATCAAGGACCCGGCGATCGGCGCCAAGCTCGCCAGTCAGGGCGTGGAATGGGAGGGTGGCTCGCCCGAGCGCGCCGATGCCTTCCTGCGTTCCGAGATGGCGCGCTGGGGCAAGATCATCAAGGCCACCGGCATGAAGGCGGATTGACCCGATGCACATCATCGACCTGCATTCGCACTGGGGCACCAAGCGCGGTTATGTGTTGCGCACCGAGGCCGAGCTGGCGCGCCAGCGCCAGGTATGGAATTCGGACCCGACCTACCAATCCGAGCAGGAGATGGCCGACTACCTTCGCAGCCAGAACGTGTGCACCATTCTTGACTTTGGTTTCACCAAGCACATGCCGCTTGAGGAGGCGCGCGAATACCACGACTACGGCATCGAGACGCAGCGCAACCACCTGGATGCCATCCTCGGATTGTGGCTGCAGATCGACCCGCGCAGCGGTGCCGCCGGTGCAGCCGAGCTGCGCCGCTGCATCGAGGCGAGCAGTGGATTCATCGGCCTCGCACTCTCGGGCGGCTCCGGCTTCAGTGCAAGCGACCCCATTCACAAGCCCTTTCTCGATGTTTGCGCCGAGGCGCAGCGGCCGGTGCTGGTATTTGTCGGCTACACCGGAGCCGGTGCGGGCCTGCCCGGTGGCGGCGGAATCCTGCTTGACCTGTGCCATCCGCGTTACGTCGACGAACTCGCGGCGAGACGTCCCGAGCTGACCATCATCGCCGGACGACCTGCATGGCCCTGGCAGGACGACATGATCGCGGTGATGTTACACAAGCCCAATGTCTGGAATGAATTGCACGGCTGGTCGCCCAAGTACTTCACCGACGCGCTCAAATACGACATTCCGCGCCGCCTGAAAAACCGCGTCATGTTCGGCGCCGATTATCCGCTGTTCAAGTACGAGCGCCTTGTCGCCGACTGGCGCGCGCTCGGTTACGACGAAACCATCCTGAACAAGGTGTTTCACGAAAACGCCGAGCGACTGCTCGCCAAATTTCTGCCGGGAAACTGATATGCAAATGGGACTGGCGGGCAAGGTGGCGGTCGTCGGCGGGGCAAGCCAGGGCATCGGCTATGCCATTGCGCATCTGCTGGCTGCCGAGGGTGCGCAGGTGGCGATGGTCGCGCGTCGCGCCGAGCCGCTGGCCGAGGCGGCCGCGCGCATCAGCGCCGAAACAGGCAGCCGTACCCTGGCGATAGGCGCCGACATCCGCCGCGGAGCGGACTGCGACCGCATCATCGACGAGGCGGTCGCCGGATTCGGGCGCCTGGATATCCTGGTCAACAACGACGGCGCGCCGCCGCTCGGGCTGCTTGCCGACTTTGACGATGCCGCCTGGGACAAGGCCGTCCAGCAAAACCTGATGAGCGTGGTGCGCCTGTCGCGTCGCGCGATTCCGCACATGAAAAGCGCGGGGGCGGGGCGCATAGTCAACATCACCGCGCTGTCGGTGCTGCAACCGATCGCCAGATTCGGCCTGTCGGTGGCGACGTGGGCCGGTGTCATCGGTTACGCCAAGACGCTGTCCCTTGAGGTTGCCGCCGATGCCATCACCGTGAACACCATCTGCCCGGGGCGCATCGCCACCGGCCGGCTGGCCAAGGTGTTCGGTGATGCCGCGAACCCCGAGGACGCGAACCTCGCCGCAGACCTTGCCAAACAGGTGCCGCTCGGGCGAATCGGCACGCCCGATGAAATCGCCGGCCTTGTCGCGCTGCTCGTGTCCGGTTACGGCGGCTACATCACCGGCTCGACGATGCACGTCGACGGTGGTCGCCACGCCGGCATCCTGTGATTTCCTTTGCATGACGGCATGACATCATGAAAATCAACTACGAACAGACCTTCCCGCATTTTTCACGCGCACTCGATTTCGAGCAGCTGACGCGCGATTACCCGCCGCCGCCCGAGTTTTACAAGACGGTGCTGCGCATGCCGCGGGCCGAACTCGAAGCACTGAAGAACCGGCGCTTTCTAGCGACGGTAAAGCGCGGCTGGGAAATCCCGTTTTTCCAGAGGCACTGGGGCGAGGCGGGCCTTGAGCCGGGCGATATACGAGGCCTCGATGACATCGAAAAAATACCGCCCTATACCGTGCACGACATTCGCAAGAGTCTGGAGCGCAATCCGCCCTTCGGCGATTTCATGGGAATGGCGCCGGGCGGCGACAATCCGCTGCCGCTGGTGCTGCATACAAGCGGCGGCACCACCGGGCTGCCGCGGCCCATGCTCTACGCCCCGCAGGACCGCGAGGTCATGGCCATACTGAGCGCGCGCCGTTACGCCATGCAGGGCATGGTGCCGGGCGACAAGGTGCTTGCCACCTTGTCGCTGGGATTGTCGAACGGCGGTTTTG
>CAITSH010000166.1 GCA_903895005.1 uncultured Pseudomonadota bacterium | reverse complement strand
TTGCAGACCAGCTAAACCAACGACCACGCAAGTGTCTTGGCTACCTGACCCCGCACGAGGTACTCTTCGGCCTCAAGCCCATACCCATTGCGCTTCGAACTTAAATTCGCAAATGGACCTACTTCACGCCGCCGTCCCCCACCAGCGAAAACGGCGCCCAGAACATCGGATGGGCGTAGGCATAGGCCGGCTGCCTGGTAAGCGCATCCGTCGCCACGCCGCCCGTCATGATGTCGAGCATCGTGCGGCGCAAGGCCTCGGCGCGCGACAGGGCAGGATCGGCGGCCTGGCGCTCGAATATCTGCGTCGTAAGCAGGCGCGCTGAAACGGTTTCGACCGGCCAGTTGGATACCAGCAGGCTGCGCGCGCCGGCAAAAAAGAAAGCACGCCCCAGTCCCGACACCGCCTCGCCGCCGACGCCGTCGCCCGATGCGGTATTGCAAGCCGACAGCACCACCCAGTCGGCGTTGAGTTTGAGCGAAAGGATTTCATCGAGGGTCAGCAGGCCGTCCTCACCGGCGTTGCCTGTGACTTCGGGCGCCGACAGCGCGAGCGCAGGCTGGATCAAGCCGTTAAGGTCGCCGGGTACAAGTCCGTGCGTGGCAAACACAATGACCCGCCGGTTTGCGAGCTCACCGGACTTGACGTTTTTCTCGCTGGCGGCGCGGCCAAGAAAAACATCGGTCGCAGCCTCCGACTTGAGCACGCGTGCAATGCCGCGCACTTCGTCCGCCGTGTCCGGCAGGCGCGCGAGCTGCGCCAATCCGGATGAATTGGACACACCCGCCGGGGCCATCGGCGCGTTGCGCAGGGTCTGTACCTCCGCGACCGGTTGCGCGATGGTCTCGGTGGCGATGCGCCCTATCGAAAGGTTGCGCCGAAGCACGCCGGCGCGCAAAGCCGCCACGCTGGCTGCGGGCTCGGGCTGCGCCGCCATTGCGGTGCTGAACAACGGATCACCGAAGCCAATGAACTCGCGCCGCGTCGCGCCCGCCGCAGGCAGCTTGCGCAAGGCAATCAGCGTGCTCGTGGAGGGTAATTGCGTCACCGCCGCGCGGCGCAGCAGCCAGGGCGCATTGCGATACCCGGCAAATTGCAGACCACCGCCAGCAGGGGGCGCCGTCTTGTCGGTGGTCAGCACGGAAAAGGGCAATTGCCCGAGCGCCTTGTGCGGCACGACCATCAGGCTCTGCGCGCCACCCCAGCCGGCCTCGACCGGCTTGAGCAAGCTTTGGTACAACTCATGGGAGAGCGCGAGATCAAATTCGGGAAATTTGTGCAGCAAGGTGTCTTCCACATCCAGCGCCCTGCGCAAGCTCGCAACCTTGAGAGCGAGATCTTTCTCACCGAGCGGCACCACTGCAAAGGCCGGCGCGCCCGATGCGGGCAGCGCCCAGACGTAGGTCTCGGTGGCACCGACGTAAATCGACACCAGCGCCTCGCCCGCACGCAGCGAAGCCTGCGCCTGGGCCATGGTGGCCGGTCGCGGGTCTATCAGCTCGGCGTAGTCGGGGAAGCGCCGGCCCAGTTCCTGCCTCAGTTTCGCGTGTTCGGCCCGCAGCCCGTCGACATCGCGGCGCATGTCGCTGATGATTTTGGGCGATTGCTGCGCCGGCGGCAGCGACAACAGGCGATTGAGCAGGTCGCCGAGCGCGCCGATGCGTTGCTGCGCATCTTGTTCACGTCGCGCCAGGTCGGAGAGCGCCGGATCGTCGAGGGTGGCACGCGCCGCGCTTGCGGCAAGGGCGCGCTGCACTGCGCTGCCCCGAGCGGCATCGGTGACGCGAAAGGCCTCGGCCACCGCGTCGATGCCGCTTGCACGCAGCGCCGGCGTGTCACGCATGTCGAGCAACAGCCGAACATAGGATTCGATGATCCAGCCAAGACGCATGTGGCGCGCAATGCCCGCCTGCTCGGAGCCGGCGTTGCCGCGCGCCTGCTCAAGCAGCACCGGGATCGCCGCACGAAAATGCGTGAGCGCATTGTCGGGCCGCCCGGCTGCGGCAAGCGCCATGGCGTAAAAACCGCGTGTCTGCGCCGTGAAGTATTCGTTTTCGTCCAGGCCGCGCGCAAGCCGGTTGCGATAAATACGCTCGAGCATAAGCAAGGCCTTCTGCGGCTGGCCTGTGCGTATCAGCGCAAAACCCCAATTTATATTGCGACCGCCAAATTTGGCGTATTGCGCAGGGTCGTTGGCAAGCGCCCGATCGCGCCCTTCGAACACCGACATCGCGTCGGCATAACGCCCCTGCGCCACCAACGCGGCGCCAAGCACTGCGCGCGCGCTGGCGAGATTGATCGATTCGGGCACCGCCCCCGCCTTTTCGTAGCTTTCGATGGCCGCAGAAGCAAGCTTGGCGGCGTCGTCAAATCGACCTGACTCGAACACCGTGGAGGCAAGCTCCTGAATCCCCCGGGCAGCGCGGGAAGAGTAGCGGCCGAAGCCCTGCAACAACTTAAGCAGGCTGGAGCGCGCGTAGTACTCGGATTCGGACAGCCTGCCCTGGTTACGCAGGCTAACGGCGAGCGAGCGCTCGGCACCCGCCCAACCGCCAAGCCAGCCCAGGGGCGCGGGGCTGTCATTGCGGCGCTGCGCGCGCGGCCCGGCCGCACGGTATTCGAGCTCAGCCTCCACCAGCGCGTTGCGGTAGCGCCGCTCGGCCTCAGCGTAATTGCCCTGCCAGCTGAGCAGGTGCCCGTTGCCGATTTCGACCGGGAATTTCCAGTTGTGCTCGAAATCAAGCCAGGATCGTGAAGAACGTAGTTCACCCAGTATTTTCTCTGTAGCCTGCATGGCCTGTTTTGACCCCGCCATGTCACCAAGATTCGCGTACATCCACGACAGGTTCTGCCAGGCATGTATGGCGGCACCGCCGTTGCCGGAACGCGCGATTATCCGCTTGCGCAGTTCGATCGCGCGGAGCAGGTTGCCGCCAAGCTCTTCGGTTCCGGCAAGCTCGCCAAGAATGACGTTGATCTGGCCTATGCCTTCGCGTTCGCCTGCAAAGGCACCCTCGTTCACGTAGTCGAGGGCGAGCTTGAGGTCTTCGGCCTGCCGTCGCTGGTCGCCCAGGTCACCGTGGGCGCGGGACCGCCGGTGGTAAAAAATCGCCAGTTGCTGCCGATTGTCCGTGGCCGGCGGCGTAGCGCTGGAGGCGGCACGCAAGCGCTCGATCGCGGCCGGGTCGGGCTTGTACTGATCGAGCACGGCGAGCACATCGTCTACCGTTCGTGGCGGTGCCGGTGCATCACGCCGCGCCAGGGATTCGGAACCGGCCGTCTGCGCGGCAGCAAGGGAGACCGCTCCGCAGAAGAAAACCACCCCCGTCAACAATAAACATAGCGCACGACCGCGGCTGTGCATACCCACCTCCAAGCCTCTCAGTATATTCCGATGCGCAAGACCAATATCCGGGTGCGGCCGTGGCGTTTCACCCGGGGCCCATCGGTGTGCCTTGCCCCGTACTGACTAAGCCGGGGCAACAGGCTTCCGACCGTCACTACAATCGCAAAAGTACCGCAAAGGACAGCGACGACCACAGGCTGATGCACCACCACACCGACGAACTGGATGCGCTGTACGACGCGGACCGCGGCGGAAAATTCCAACTGGCGGTCGACGAGCAGGCAAGCGCCCCTACTTCAGCAGCGCCGCCTCGATTGCCTTGTGCTCGCGCGCACGCGCGATCTCGACCGGCAGCAGGCTGTCGCGATTGCGGATCAGCGCGTTGGCTTTTTTCTCCAGCAGCAACAAGACCACATCAAGATGCCCGCCGTCCGTCGCGCCGTGCAGCGCCGTGTTGCCCTTGGTGTCCTGCACGTTCAGCTCCACGCCCTTTGCGAGCAGCACTTTCACCACTTCAAGCGTGCCGGTGGCTGCGGCCCAGTACAGTGCGCGCTCACCGTCGCGGTTCGCCAGTTCCGGGTTGGCGCCTTTTTCGATTAACAGCGCGGCGACCTCCGCGCTGCCTTGCATACCCGCGGCGTGCAGCGGTGTTTCGCCGTTGGTGGTGCGTGCATTGACGTCGGCGCCTGCGGCGAGCACCGCGCGCACCAGATCCGGCTTGCCACTTTCCGCCGCGACATAAACCAGCGGCTCGCCCTCGGCATTACGCAGGCTGGCACGACGCTTATCCTTGAGGGCGGCGTTCAGCGCGGCGAGGTCGCCGCGCTCCACCGCGGCAAACACCGGGTCGTCAGCCGGAGCTGGAGCCTGTGCGAGGCACGGCGTCGTCGCAAACACGAGCGATAGCAACAGCACGCGAAGCGCGACACTCACATCAACGCGCATCACTGCACGCCCTGCTGATGCACGCCCCAGTGGCTCCAGGCGTACTGGATCAACAGCAAGACCACCATGGCCCACAAGAAACGGCGCAACCAGTTCATGTAGGCCGTCGCATCAAGGCGGCTGCGCACGCGCTGGCCCATGAACAGCGTCACCACCGCCATCAGCGCCCAGGGCAACGTCGAGAGCCAGAAACCAAGGCCGATGCCACCGGACATCGTCCAGGTAATAATCTGTGTCGCCTTGCCGCCGATGAAACTGAAATTAAGCAATTGCACGAGGGTCGAAGGCGCAAGCCCCAGCATGATGAAATACATCAGCAGCGGCGGGCCCGACACATTGGCCGTTGATTCAAACAAGCCGGCGATGAGCCCGGTCACCACGCCCCAGAAGCGCGGGTTCTCCTTGACGCTGCGGTATTCGAGCTTGCCGAGTCGCTCTAGGTTAAGGAAGGCCAGCAGGCACACGGCCAGCAGCAGAACAAAATGCGCCGGATTGGCACCTATCAGGATGCGCGTGCCGAGGTAGGACCCGATCACCAGCATGATGGGCATGAACCAGAAGCGCAGCACGCTCTCGCGCAGCATGCCGCCGCGAAACGCGCTGATCAGCGTCATTACCATGGTGGGCACCAGCGACACCAGGATCGTGGTCTTGAGATCGAGCACCAGCGTCAGCATCGGCGTGGCAACCAGCGGGAAGCCGAAGCCGATGGCCCCGTGCACAAAGCCCGCCAGCAACATCACGCCGGCCACCCAGGCGATGCCCCACCAGGGCAGCGCGAGAATGCTATCCATGCGTGCCGGCGTTGACGGCCTGTTGCAGCACTTCGGCGATATGCATGGGCCGGCGCCCTGCGGCGAGCACGCCGCCCTGCGTCACCTGTTCGCGGCAGGAAAAGCCGTTGGCAACGATCAGGGTGTCGGCATCGGCCTTGCGCACTTCCTTGAATATCCCCTGCTCGGCCGCCTTGATCGACAAGTCGTAGTGGTCCGGGTTGAATCCGAAGGAACCCGCCATGCCGCAACAACCGGTGTCGGGAGCCGACACATCGAGGCCCATTTTTTTAAGCAGGCTGGTTTCGGCATTCATGCCCATGACGGCTTTTTGATGGCAGTGGCCGTGCACCAGCGCCCGGCCTTTCATGGCAGGCGGCACATAGCCCGACTTGTCGAGGTACTCGGCCAGCATGAAGGTGTTGGCGGCGAGTTTTTTGGCGCGCGCATCATCGGGAAAGAGCTTGAGCAACTCATCGCGAAACACCGCGATGCACGAAGGTTCGAGCCCGATGAGCGGCACGCCGGCGTCGATCTGCGGCGCGAGTGCGTCGAGGATTTGCGCCAACTGCGCACGCGCCTTGTCGAGAAAACCAAAGTCATACAAGGGCCGGCCGCAACACAGCCCGGCTTGCGGCAGGCTCACCGCGCATCCGGCGGCTTCGAGCACATCGAGCGCGGCAATGCCGATTTCCGGATGCATGGTATTGGTAAAGGTGTCGGCCCACAGCATCACCGGCTTGCCACCCTGCTTGAAGTTGCGTGAAGCGATTTCGCTGCGAAAGGACTTGCCGGCAAACTTCGGCAGGCTGCGCTGTTGCGCCACGCCGGCGATAGCCTTGGAAATCGCCGCGAGGCCCGGCGTCTGCGTCAGCAGGTTGGTCAGCCAGGACACGCTGCCCGCAAGCGGTGCCCACTGCCCGATGAGGCCCATGAAGTAGGCCTGCCGCGGCCGCGCCTTGGTCTCGTGGTAATGCGACAGGAACTCCGCCTTGTATGAAGCCATGTCGGTGTGCGTCGGGCAGTCGCTCTTGCAGCCTTTGCAGGCAAGGCACAGGTCGAGGGCCTCGCGCACTTCGTCGCTTTTCCACTGTTCGGTAATGACTTCGCCGCGCAGCATTTCGGCCAGGAGCCGCGAGCGGCCGCGCGTTGAGTAGCGCTCTTCGCCGGTGACGCGATAACTGGGGCACATGGTGCCGCCCTCGGCGGCGCGGCACTTGCCCATACCGATGCAGCGCTCGACGGCGCGTGTGAAGCCGTCGCCCTCGCGCGACAGGAAACTCATGCGTGTTGCCAGCGTAACCGGCTTGTAGTCCGGGCCCTGGCGCAGGTTCTCGTCTACACGATAGGGATCGACGACCTTGCCCGGGTTCATTTTCCCCTCGGGGTCCCAGATCGCCTTGAACTCACACAATGCCTGCATCAACTCGGGGCCGTACATCACCGGCAGGAACTCGGCCTTGGCCTGGCCGTCGCCGTGCTCGCCAGAAAGCGAACCGCCGTATTTGACGACAAGCTCGGCCGCCGCCTGCAAAAAGCCGCGCCATATCTTGATGCCATCGAGGCTGCGCAAGTCAAAGTTGATGCGCGCGTGAATGCAGCCGTCGCCAAAGTGGCCGTACAAGGAAGTCGTGTAGCCGGTGCGATCTACCAGCGCCTGGAACTCGCGCAGGTAATCGCCAAGGCGCAGCGGATCAACCGCCGCGTCCTCCCAACCGCACACGGGGTCGGGCCTGTCGCCGTCTATGGCCAGCGCCGTGGCCGAGGCGCCGGTTTCGCGTATGGTCCAGATGCGGTTCATCATGGACTTGTCGGTGATGAGCCAGCTCGACACCGCGGCACTGCCTTGATAGTGATCGGCCAGCGCCTGCGCCTGGCGTGTCGCATCCTCAAGCGTATCGCCGCCGAACTCGACCATGATCCATGCGTCGCCTTTGGGCAGCATGGCGATGTCGTCGAGCTTGAGGCCGCGCACCGTGAGGCCGCCGATGACGCCAAGATCCAGGCCTTCTGTGGCGATGGGGCCAAAGGGCAGGATTTCCGGTACCGCATCGCCCGCAAGATAGATATCACCGTAACCGAGCACCAGGATCACACGGTGCTGCGGGCTTTTGACGAGTCGTGTCTTGGCCTGCAGCGTGAAGGCGCAGGTGCCTTCGGTACCCACCAGCGCACGCGCCACGTTAAAGCCGTTTTCCGGCAGCAGCTGGTCGAGGCCGTAACCGGACACGCGGCGCTTTATTTTCGGGAAGCGCGCGCGAATCAGGTCGGCGTACTTGTCGGAAAGCGCCTTGAGTTTTGTGTAGATCTCGGCCTGGCGCCCGCCGGCCGCGACGATGCGCGCGAACTCGGCCTCGTCGGTCGGACCGACCCAGAAGCGCGCGCCGTCGTAGGTCAGCACCTCAAGGGCCTCGATGTTCTCGGCGGTCTTGCCGGCCATGACCGAATGCGCACCGCAGGAGTTGTTACCGATCATGCCCCCGAGCGTGCAGCGGCTGTGCGTGGCCGGGTCGGGCCCGAACGTCAGTTGATGCGCCTCGGCCGCATCGCGCAAGGTGTCGCACACCGTGCCCGGCTCAACCAGCGCGGTGCGCGCCGCCGGATCGACCGACAACACGTGATTGAGGTATTTGGAACAGTCGATGATAACGGCAACGTTGACGCTCTGGCCGTTTTGCGAGGTGCCCCCCCCGCGCGCAAGGATGGGCACCTTGTGCCTGCGGCACACCGCCATCGCCGCCTCGATATCGGCCACTGAACGCGGCAGCACCACGCCGATCGGAATCTGGCGGTAATTCGAGGCATCGGCCGAATACACGGCGCGCATGGCGCGATCGAAGCGCACTTCGCCGCTGATGGCGGCGCGCAAGTCTGCGAGCAAGGCGCTGGCATGCGTTGAATCGGGGTGCTTAAGTACGGCGGACACGGCGTCATCCAAGGGCAATGTTACGGGCCGCCACCCCATGCACCGCTTGGGGGCAAGAGCGGGGGCTGAGGGATGGCAAAGGGGAGCCCGCAGTGTACCAAATCGCCTGCTGCTATCATCGCTGCAAGGAGGAAACCATGTCTTGTTGCCATAACTATTACGTCGCGTCCGAAGGGCGCGAAAGCGTGTTCTCGGTTGATATTTCCAACATCAGCTTCGGCCACGGCGTACTCAAGGAAGCCGGCGATCATGCCAAGGCCCTGGGCATGAGCCGTGTAGCGCTCTTTACCGACAAGAAAATCGGCAGCCTGCCCTACGTGACCCAGGTGCGCGATGCGCTCAGGGCCGCCGGCATGGACGTGGTGATCTATGACGAGGTCAAGGTAGAACCGACCGACCAGTCTTTTCTCGCTGCGGCGAAGTTTGCCGCCGAGGGGAAATTCGACGGTTATTTGTCCGTCGGGGGCGGCTCGGTCATCGACACATGCAAGGCGGCCAACCTGTATGCCACCTACCCTGCGGATTTTCTTGATTACGTCAACGCGCCCATAGGCGCGGGCAAACCGGTTCCGGGTGCGTTAAAGCCGCACATCGCCTGCCCCACCACCTGCGGCACCGGATCCGAATGCACAGGCATCACGATTTTTGATTTGCTGTCCATGCAAGTCAAAACCGGTATCGCCTCCAAGCGCCTGAAACCGTCGCTTGCACTGATCGACCCGGCCACGACCTACTCGCTGCCGAAAAACGTTGTCGCCGCGAGCGGCTTTGATGTGCTCTCGCATGCGCTGGAGTCGTATACCGCGAGGCCTTATACCCAACGCGCCGCGCCTGCGACGCCGGCGCTGCGGCCGATGAGCCAGGGCGCCAATCCCTGGAGCGACCTCGGATGTGAAGCGGCGCTCAAACTGCTGGGCCAATACCTCGAACGCGCCGTCAACGACGCATCCGACCACGAGGCGCGCGACCAGATGATGTATGCGGCCACGCTCGCCGGCATCGCCTTCGGCAATTCGGGCGTGCACGTGCCGCATGGCATGGCCTATTCTGTTGCCGGCCTGGTGCGCGACTTCAAGCCAGAAGGCTATCCGCAGCACGAGCCCATGGTGCCGCACGGCATGAGCGTCATCGTCAATGCGCCCTCGGTATTTCGCTTTACCGCCTGCGCCTGCCCCGAGCGACACATCCACGGCGCCGCGTGCCTGGGTGCAGACGTGCGCGACGCCGCACCCGAAGACGCAGGCGAGATCACCGCAACCCAACTCATCAAGATGATGCAGGCCACCGGCATCCCCAACGGCATAGCCGGCGTCGGCTATCGCGAAGCCGATGTCGCGGCGCTCACCAAAGGCGCATGGGCGCAGCAACGCCTGATGACCAACGCGCCGCGCGATATCAGCGAGACCGATCTATCGGGCCTGTATCGCGGAGCGATGTCGTATTGGTAGGAACAAAATGGAACTTCCGTACAAGTGAAGCCGCGCACCCGCCGCGTCGTGCAGGCCGTGCTGTTCGAGGGTATTGCCGTGTCGGTTGTCGCGCCTGCCCTGGCGCTCGTGCTGTCGCGCCCCATGGGCTCAACCTTCTGGCTGGCCGCATTCATGTCGGGCGTCGCACTTGCCTGGAATTACGTGTTCAACACACTGTTCGAGCGCTGGGAGGCGGCACAGGTAGAGCGCGGACGTTCGTTCTCGCGCAGGCTCGCGCACGGCGCCGGTTTCGAGGGGGGCCTCGTGCTGATGCTGGTGCCGGTGATGGCCGTGTGGCTGGACATCCCCTTGCTGCAAGCCCTTATCGCAGACCTGAGCATCCTCGCGTTCTTTTTCTTTTACACCATCGGATTCACCTGGCTGTTCGACCGCTTCTTCGGCCTGCCCGAATCCGCGCTGCAAAAGCCGGCGGGCTGATCCTGCCGTTTAAGAAATCCACCATGGCTATCTTCACGGCGCGAAAACGCAAGCTGACCTCTGTACCGAACGGAGGAGGCCATGACTGATCGGCAGCGCACCATCGATTGCGAAGACATTCTCGATTTCTGGTTTGTCGAAATCGATCCGAAGGACTGGTGGAAAGCACGCGACGAATTTGACCGGCTGATCGCCAACCGTTTCGGCGCATTGCACTTCGCCGCCGCACGCTCCGAACTGTTCGCGTGGCGCGGCAGCGCACGCGGCCGTCTGGCGGAAGTCATCGTGCTCGACCAGTTTTCGCGCAACCTGCATCGCAACAGTCCGCTCGCCTTTGCCAGCGATGCGATGGCGCTGGCCCTTTCACAGGAGGCGATCGCGGCCGGCGCAGACCTTGCACTCAACGAGGTCGAACGCTCGTTCCTATATATGCCGTTCATGCACAGCGAGTCACGGATCATCCAGGTCGAAAGCGAGCGCCTGTTTCGCACCCTCGGGAGGAAGGAAAACTTCGACTCAGCAGTCCGGCACAAGGTGATCATCGACCGATTCGGCCGTTATCCACACCGCAATGCAGTGTTCGGACGCGAGTCCACGGCCGAGGAAGCCGCCTTCCTTCTGCAGCCGGGTTCGCGATTCTAGGCACTTGCCGGCATCGCACTTCAAACCGGCCTGCGATAAGCTCACAGACATGAACAATCGATACGACGTGATCATCATCGGTGGCGCAGCCACCGGCTCGAGCGTCGCCTACTTCCTCAAAATGCTGGCGCCCGCCTGCAGCGTGGCGGTGATCGAACCCGATCCGACCTACGAATTCGCCTCGACGCCACGCGCCTCTGGCGGCGCAAGGCGGCAGTTCTCCTGCCCGGAAAACATCGCCATGTCCAACTTCAGCATTCCCTTCATCAAGGACTTTGCGACGCATATGGCGGTGGATGGCGAACCGGCACATGCGGACTGGCATCAGGGCGGATATCTTTTCATCGTGCCTGCGCACGCCGCCGGCATGCTGCGCGAAAACCACACGGCGCAGGTCGCCGCGGGCGTGAAAGCAGACTGGCTGGACCAGGCGGGACTCAAGGCGCGGTTTCCGTCGATGCAGGTTGATGACCTCGCCGCTGGCGTGCATACGCCCGAGGACGGCTGGTGCGACCCGAACAGCCTGTTGCAGGGCCTCCGGCGCAAGGCACGATCGCTCGGCTCCGAATACATCAAGGACAAGGTAACCGGCATCGATCAAGATGCCCGCACCGTGCACGCAGTGCGTCTCGCCTCGGGCGCCACGCTCGGCGCGGCGCATGTAGTCAATGCGGCAGGCCCGTGGGCAAAGGAAATCTGCGCCATGGTCGGCATGCCGCTGCCGGTGGAACCGCTGCGCCGCTTCGAGCATTTTTTCGAGACACCCAACAAAATTGAACCGCTTCCCTACGTCAAGGACTTGCAGCGACTCGCATTCCGGCCCGAGGGGCGCGGCTATTCGGGCGGCCTGGTCAATTCAGACCAGACGCGCGGATATAACTTCGAGGTTGACCACGGTTATTTTGAGAACGTGGTCTGGCCGGCGCTGGCACACCGCTTTCCTGCCTTTGAGGCCTGCCGCTGCGTGCGCACCTGGTCGGGGCTTTATGAACAAAACGAACTCGATGGCAACCCGGTGATCGGTGCCGGCACGCTGCCGAATTTTTTAATCGCCGCCGGGTTCTCAGGGCACGGCATGATGCACGCACCTGCGGCCGGGCGCGCCATTGCCGAACTCATTGTGCACGGGCGCTTCGAAACGCTGGATCTCACGCGACTCGGTTATGCGCGCGTTGCCGCGGGCGCCCCCTACCCGGAACGGGGCATCATCTAGTCAGCACATTGCGCATAACAAACCAGACTCCCAATGAAAACCATTACGCTCCCCGGCGGCGAGACCGTACCCGCATTTGGACTTGGCACCTGGAATATCGGCGATAGCCGCGCCACGCGCGCCGAGGAAATCGCCACTCTGCGCCTCGGGCTGGACCTGGGTGCGACGCTCATCGACACCGCCGAAATGTATGGCGAGGGCCGCTCAGAGGAACTCATCGCCGAGGCCATCAGCGGGCGGCGCGACGAGGTTTTCCTGGTCAGCAAGGTGTACCCGCACAATGCCTCGCAAAAAGGCGTGGCCGCCGCCTGCGAGCGCAGCCTCAGGCGCCTTGGCACCGATCGTATCGACTTGTACCTTTTGCATTGGCGCGGCGCGGCGCCGTTCGCCGAAACCATGGCCGCGTTCCAGGCCTTGCAGCGCGAGGGCAAGATCCGCCACTACGGTGTCAGCAATCTCGATATCGCCGACATGCGGGAACTGTGGAAGGCTCCGGGGGGCGACGCCATTAGCACCAACCAGTTGCTCTACAACCTCACACGACGCGGCATCGAGTTCGACCTGCTGCCCTGGCTGCGCGAACGGCGCGTTCCGGTGATGGCCTATTCACCCCTGGAACAGGCGCGGCTGCTAAACCACACCGGCAATGCCGGTCTTGTCGCCTTTTCCAAACGTCACGGGATCACACCGGCGCAGGCCGCGCTCGCCTGGCTGCTCGCGCACGATGACATCATCGTCATCCCGAAAACCCGGCAGCGCGAGCGACTCCGGGAAAATCTCGGCGCCCTTGCCATTTCCCTTGATGCGGCGCAACGGGCCGAACTCGACCACCTGTTCGCGCCACCGGCACAGGCGCAAGCGCTGGAGATGCTGTGAACCCGACCGAACGTAGGACCCTGGTGCGCTGGCTGATGGTGATTCCGGCGGCGTTCGCCGGATGGTGGGCGACCTTCCTTGTCGGCTTGGGACTGCTGGCGCTCGGGGACAGCCAGTGCGCGCCCGACCAGCGCATTTCCGACGCCTGCGTGGCCAGCTGGTTTGAAAGCTACGAGCGCGTGGTATTCATCACTTGCGCCGCGATCGCGGCCGCACTGGTGGTGCTGCTGCCCGCGCTCACGGCGCCGTCGCATCGCCGCCGCGTGGCCTGGGCTGCCTTCATCTGGGGCGGCGGCACCGCGGTCTGGCTTGGCGTCAAGTCGGGTGCCCACCTCGAACTTCTCGCCGCACTGGTGGCCGGGCTGGCGGCCGCCTTAATCGTGCACCGCTATCGCATCCGCATAACCGTCAGGTGAGATCCTGCTGAAAACCCGCGCCAAACGGGCGTTTTCAGCCGATGACCGGTTGCCGGTGACGCATATTCAGATTGTGGCGGGGCGTGAGCACGGGCACAATAAGCTCCTATGAACGACGCCACCAACCCCGCCGCAAAAATTTACCTCGACTACACCCAGGCCGAGCTCGATCGCGCCTACGACCAGCGCGCCTGGGTGAGCAACGCCGACGAAATTTTGCGCGGCTACTCGGACGAGAGCGCAAGCATTCGCGCGCAAACCCGCTATCGCCAGGATGTCCATTACGGCCCCGGCGATGACGAACGGCTGGACGTCTACCCGGGCACGGCCAGCGCCGGCAAGGGTGCGCCCATCCACGTGCACATCCACGGCGGCAGCTGGCGTTTTCGCAACAAAGACGACGGCGCGCTGCTCGCACCGGTGCTGATGTCCGCGGGCGCAGCGGTGGTGTCACCGGATTTTTCGCTGATCCCAAAGGCACGCCTGCCTGACATGCTGGGCCAGTTGCGCCGCGCACTCGCCTGGGTCTATGCCAACGCAGCGAGCTTTGGCGGTGACCGCGACAATATCCACCTTTCGGGACATTCATCCGGCGCGCATCTGGCCGGCGTGCTGCTCACCACCGACTGGCAGGCCATGGGCCTGCCCGCCACGCTGCTCAAGAGCGGACTGCTGATGAGCGGCATGTACGACCTGCGCCCGGTGATGCTCTCGGCGCGCTCCGATTACGTCAAGCTGTCGGCCGGGGAAGTGCTGGACTTGAGCGCCATCCTGCACCTTGAGCGCATCAACGCACCGCTGCTGCTTGCCTACGGCACGGCCGAAACACCGGAATTCCAGCGCCAGCCGCAGGCCTTCGCCACGGCGCTGCGCGCCGCCGGCAAGCGCGTCGAGACTATCGTCGTCGACGGCGCCAACCATTTTGAAATGCTGCGCGAAGCGGGCCGCCCCGGCTCGCCGCTGGCCATCGCAGCCACCGCCCTGATGGGACTGCCCGCCCAGGGCTGAGGGCACGCCCGCAAAAGGGTTGCACTCCACCGAAAACGAAGCGAATCGTCGCTTCAAGCACGACGGGCGGCACTGCGGCAAAATGCCGGATCAGAACAAGACACCGGCGCGTGTTCCGCGTGCGCTCCGCGACCCCCACGGGCAAAATGCCCAATCATTGCCACAGCCAAAAATGAACCCTAACACCCCATCGCGCATCAGCGAGACTTTGCAGCGCTGTACCCTCGTCGAAAACGAAACGGTCCCGCTTCTTTGCAGCCTGGTCGATGCATTACGACCGAAGCAATCGGGCGATACAGAATCGGCAATCGCCGCCCATGGCACGTTGTTGGCATTGCTCGAACAACATCCGCAGTACCGGCAGGCGCTTCGCGAAAGATTTCGCGATCTCCTGGAGAAGCGCCGCTTGGTGTCATTTTTTTCCGGGAGCGGCATGCTGCCCGATACCGGATTCTTTACCGAATTATGGCGGATCACCGTCAGCAAGGTTCTGCCGGAGGCGGCCGACGACCGTTACCTGCGCGACGCGATGCAGGTCATTTTCAGCAGGCCAGACGACCATGTATGGATTGACGCACTGCCGGCCAATGCATCACGCCGGCTCTGGGATCTGCTTGAACTTTGCGGGGAGCGCAGCAGCGCCGTGAACGTGAGGATTTCGGGCGAACTGTTGCGCGCCGCATTGGTGGTATGCCACCGTATCAGCGCGATGGGACTGAGCCGGGAGTTTGTCAGGAGCTACCCGCAACTCGAGGATGTCGACTCGCCATTCATCGCGCTCGGCGCGGAAATGCACCAATATGCCGCCGCCTGCGAAGCCGTCCTTTACGATGCGGAGCCCGGGGCGGCCGACGAAAAACACCTCCTGGTGCTGCTGGATCAATGCCGCGAGGCGGCGCGGCGCGCCAGTGCCGGAACGATGATGCGGGGTACCAGCCTCGACCTGAACTTCCTGCTGGTCAGACTCTCCGAAAACATCGAACGCCTCGAATTACTGGTGCGAATGGCCTCCACACGGCTTTCGGCACAGCCCGCGGGTGCCCCGCCCGACGCATGGTCGCGGTTCATGCATGAAGCCCTGCGCGGCGAAAACAAACGCAACAACCTTGGCCTGCACTGGTCGCGACTGACCGGCATGCTTGCCCTGCGCGTCACGCAGAACGCGGGGCGCACCGGCGAGCACTACATCACGGATGACCGAGCCGGCTATTTCTCGATGCTGCGCTCCGCAGGCGGCGCCGGTGTGATCATCGGCGTGATGGCCCTGCTGAAAATCTTCGCCTCCAAGCTGGACCTGGCCCCGTTGCCCGCAGCGTTCGTGTACAGCCTGAACTACGCGATCGGATTCATGGTCGTGCACATTCTTCACTTCACCATCGCCACCAAACAACCGGCCATGACAGCGTCGGCCATCGCCGCCACCATCAGCGACAATGGAGACCGACTGCGGGATGTCGACAAGCTCGCCGCGCTGGTGATCAACGTGCTGCGCAGCCAGTTCGCGGCTATTTGCGGAAATATTCTCGTCGCCTTTCCTGTGGCACTGGTCATCGGCGCCGGGCTAAGCGCGCTGTCCGGAGGCCCCCTTGTGACGCAGGAAAAGGCCGCGCACCTGCTGCACGACCTTAGCCCCTTCTCCAGCCCCGCCCTGCTGCACGCGGCGATTGCCGGCGTCTGGCTGTTTCTCGCGTGGCTGATTTCCGGCTACTTCGACAATGCCGCTGCATACCATCGCATTCCGGAGCGTGTGGCGCGCGCAGGCTGGCTCAACCGGCTGCTTGGCAAGCATCGCACCAGCCGCGTCGCCGCCTACCTGGACGACAATCTGGGCGGACTCGCCGGAAATTTTTTCTTCGGATTCATGCTCGGCTGCACCGCACTGGCCGGCGTTCTGCTCGGTGCCAACATTGACATCCGGCACATCGCATTCGCTTCGGCCAATCTCGCCTACGGCATGGCGGGGTCCGGCTTCGGCATTCCGGTGAGCCTCTTCATCAGCTGCGCTGTGGGCGTCGTCCTGATCGGGCTTGTCAACCTGGGCGTCAGCTTCGCACTTGCACTTTGGGTCGCAATGCGGGCCCACGGCGTGCGTTTCATACACAGCGGCCCCCTTGCAGCGGCGATCATCCGCCAGATCGCGGCCAAGCCACTTTCGCTCGTTTGGCCGCCGGCGGCGCAGGGCGCAAAGCCCTGACAGCCCTGGTATCCCGGCAAACCCTGGCCGTGCGCACCTGTCAGCGGATGACGGAATGCGGCGTCGCGCTCAAATTCGTGACGGCGATTTTTTCGCGGAACAGCATTTCGGCATTGCGCGGGCCGATCTCAGTTTTCCAGACCGGGTCTTCGTACACGGCCTTGTAAGCGCGTTCCTTGTCGGCCTCGTCGGCAAAACGGCGGATCCAGATATACACGTCCGGATCGTCGTTCGACACAAAGGTGCCGACCACGACCACGCCCTTGGACACCTGGAAGGGAATGACTTTCTCTTCGGACCACTTGACCCACTGGTCGCGCATCCCCGGTTTGCAGGTGTAGGTTCTCAATTCAAACAGCATGGTGTTCTCCCTTTCAATGGTTGGGGTCAGTGCCCGGTTTCGGTCCTGGATTTCAGCCCTTGATTTCAGTCTTTTATGCCGGGCATGTCAAAATTGAGCGCCTTGAGGTCGGCGAACAGGCCGTCCAGCTGCGGCTGCGTCAGTTCGACCAGCGGCGGGCGCACGGTGGCCCAGTCGGCGTCGCCGGCGTATTTGGCGACAATGGCCTTCAGCGCCGGGATCATCGGCACTTTTTGCACCACCATGCGCGTGGCGGTGATGCCCGCCTGCAGGGCGTCGGCCTGCGGCGTCTGCCAGTTGCGATAAACGTTGTCGATGGGGCCGGGATTGACGTTGCCGGTGGCGGTGATGCAACCGACGCCGCCGTGGCGCATGTTGTCCAGCAGGAAGGTCTCGCTGCCCGCGAACACATCAAAGCCGGACTTGGCGAAGGCGTCGAGCACCGCCTTGGTGTTGTTCCAGTCGCCCGAGGAATCCTTGATGCCGGCGATGCTTTTCGGATGCTCCTTGAGCAGGCGCTCGATCAGGCCGAGCGTGATGGGTACGTTCGACACCGGCGGGATGTGATACAGGTACAACTGCAGGCGGTCGTCGGCGACGCGCTGCACGATCTCGGAAAAATTGCGGAACAGGCCCTCGTCCGAAACACCCTTGTAGTAAAACGGCGGCAGCATCAGCACACCGGCGCAGCCGAGCTTCACGGCGTGCGCGGTTAGCACCACCGAATCGGAAAGCGCCGAGCAGCCGGTGCCGGGCATCAGCTTGGACGCGGGCACACCGGCTTCGACAAGCGCCTCTAGCAGCATCACGCGCTCGTCCACCGAAAGTGAATTGGCCTCGCTGTTGGTGCCGAACACGGCAAGGCCGGAGCAGCCGTGCGAGAGCAGCCATTTGCAATGGCGCACAAAGCGATCGGCATCGGGCGCGAGATCACGGGTGAACGGGGTGACGACGGGCGAGAGGACGCCTTTGATACGCTGGTTCATGCTGGTTGCTCCTGTTGCAGAAAATCGAAAAGCGCGGCGGCGTGGTCGGCGCGCTCAGTCCTTGCGTTGCAGAAAATCAAAATCGCAGCCGTCCTCGGCCTGCAGCACGCTACGCTGGTAAAGCTGCGCATAACCGCGCCTCGGCTGCGGTTGCACGTTGGTGAGCGCGGCGCGGCGTTTGGCCAGCTCCACCTCATCGACCAGCAGGTCAAGACGGCGATCCTCCACCGACAGCTTGATGCGGTCGCCGTTTTTCACCAGTGCCAGCGGCCCGCCCACGGCCGACTCGGGTGAGATGTGCAGCACGATGGTGCCGTAGGCGGTACCGCTCATGCGCGCATCCGACATGCGCACCATGTCCTTGACGCCGGCGCGCGCAAGCTTTTGCGGAATCGGCAGGTAGCCGGCTTCCGGCATGGCATAACCGCTTTTGGGTCCGGCGTTCTGCAACACCATGAAATCGTCGGCCGTCACATCAAGCTCTGGCGTATCGACGCGTGCGGCAAGGTCGTCAAGCGACTCGAACACCACGGCACGACCTTCTTTTTCAAACAGCTTGGGATCGGCGGCCGAACGCTTGATGATGGCGCCGTTGGGCGCAAGGGAACCGAACAGCGCGGCGAGGCCCCCCTGCGGCTGGTAGGGATTGTCGAGGCTGCGCACCACGGCACGATCAACCCATATTTCAGGCGCGAGGCGCTCGCCCATGGTGTCGCCGGTCACGGTCATGCAATCGAGGTGCAGCAGGGGTTTGAGTTCGCGCAGCACCGCGCCTATGCCGCCGGCGGCGTGCAGGTCTGACATGTAATACGGTCCGGTGGGCTTCAAGTCGACCAGTACCGGCGTGGAGTCGGACAATTCATTCAGGCGCTTGAGATCGATCTTGATACCGAGGCGACCGGCAATGGCCGTGAGGTGGATGAGCGCATTGGTCGAACCGCCAATGGCGAGCAGCACACGCAGCGCGTTCTCCACTGATTGCTCGGTGATGATCTTGCTCGGACGCAGTTCGGTGCCGATCATCGCCACAGCCTGGCGGCCGCTCGCCTCCGCGGCGCGGATGCGATCCGAATGCACCGCCGGAATCGCCGCGGTACCCGGCAACGTCATACCCAGTGCCTCGGCGATGGAGGCCATGGTGCTGGCGGTGCCCATCACCGCACAAGAGCCTGCGGTGGTGGCGAGGTTGCCCTCGATTTCATTGATCTCGGAGGCGCTCACCTCGCCGCCGCGAAACTTGGCCCAGAAACGGCGGCAGTCGGTGCAGGCGCCGAGGCGCTCGCCGTGATAGGCCATGGGCATCATCGGTCCGCCTACGAGTTGCACCGCGGGGATATCGGCCGAGGCCGCGCCCATCAGCTGCGCCGGCACGGTCTTGTCGCATCCGCCGATCAGCACCACCGAATCCATCGGCTGGGCGCGCACCATTTCCTCCACGTCCATGGACATCAGGTTACGGAACATCATGCTGGTGGGCGACAGGAACACCTCGCCCAGCGAAATCGTGGGAAAGTCTATGGGCAGGCCGCCGGCGGCGAGCACGCCGCGCTTGACCGCCTCGACGAGTTCGGGGAAATGACGGTGGCAGTTGTTGAAGCCGCTCGCCGTCTGCGCGATGCCAACCACCGGGCGCGAAAGCATCTCTGCCGAATAGCCCATGGACTTGGCAAACGAGCGGCGCAGGTAAAGCGAAAAATCGGCGTCACCGTAATTGGTTAAACCACGGGCTAAACCGTGCTTGGGCTTGGACATGGCTCGGGGGCGCGCAAGGCGCTTGAAACAGGCAGGGACTGAATCATAACAATTGCCGGCCGATCCCGTACTCTGCAAGGCCGCAGATGCGGGCACGACCGCAATCGACGCACGACGATAAAAGGGCGCGCGCCTTGCGCATCTCCGTCGAAGCCAGTGAGGGTTCACCGGTATTCAGGTTCACATTCAGGGCGTCTGCAGACCACGCTTCACGCGATCAGCGGGTAGGTCCTCATCCAGGCTTTGCGCGCGCCTTTGTAATGCAAGATCAGCGCCTCTTCGGGCCAGTCGCGCGCATGTTCCGGCGCGTAATTGAGCCTCCCTTCGGCCAGTTCAAACAAGGCGTAATAGTTCCGGTCGGCCACGGCCTTGAGCGCCATCTGGTCGCCGTACCAGCGGTGAAAATTCGGATGCATGTCCGTGCACGCCTTGAGGCAGTCGCCCCAGAAATCCTGGGTGCGCGAGAACATCACCCCGGCGTTGTAAGGCATGTAGTCGATGAGGTTCCCCGACGGGAAATGCGCACGAAACGGGTCATCCGCCGCGACCACGAGTTCGCCGTAGCGGCGCGTCAGCGCAACGTCAAAAGGCAGGTCGAACACCTCTTGGAGATCGCCGCGCACGATGATGTCGGTGTCAAGGAACACCGCTTCACGATGCTCAAAGGCGGCAAGGTGTTCGAGTCGCGCAATCATCATCACGTCGTCCGAAACCGGCCGCCGTATCAAGGTATCAATGCCGGCAACGGCCGGTGTGCGCTCGTCGGTGAACTGCACAATGCGCGCCTGCGGCATGGCAAGGCGCACAGAGCGCACCATGAGCTCGGGCAAGAAGGCATCCGCGCCAAGATGCATGAAACAGATATCCATGCGTGCTAGTCCGGACCGCGCAAGACGCCCGCAAGGACGGCTTCGAGTCGCGCCGTGTCAATGCGATAGTCCCAGTTGTGCGGGTGCCGTGCCGCATCGTGCACGGCGGTGCCGGTGACTCGCTCGTAGCGCTGCCCCAGCTGCGCAGCGAGCAGGCGGATGAATTCGGCGCCACGTTCGAAGTTGTGCAGCTCGATGTAGGTCGAATCCGTCGGCGCAAACACAATATTCGACAATCCGGATCCGGTGCCGCCCACGACCACCTGCGCGCGCGAAAACAGCGCGAGCTGCTCGGCAAAGGACATCCGCCCGGCGAGGATGGTGCGAAATCCGTTTCGTTCAAGCAGGGCCGCGACTTCATGTTCGTTGGTGATATGCCTTGAGCCGGCGTCGCGGCGCGATACAAACAACCGGGTGCCGTCGTGCGCCATTGCGGCGCGACCGAGCAGGCTCCGGCGCAACCACAGCAGCGCAGCCGGGTGCAGGTGGAATTCATCGGACCACAGCGATGGCACCCAGAGCGTGTCGAAGCGGCAAGCGGCATCGGGGGCAAGGCGCAGCAGGCGCGACCCGCTTATTCCCAGCATGGCAAGACACTCGAGCTGGACGTCGGCGATATCCGCTCCGACCACCAGGCGCATGGACGAGAGCGCCGGCTGCTGCAAGAACGTCAGCAGTCGCGGCAGGTAATCAACCAACCAGTGATATTGCAGCGGACGGCTGCCAAGCAGCACGCAGGGCTCGGCGATTGTTTGGGCGGATGCGGGCATGCGCAACCTGAGACGGTCGCCATCGGCGGATGCGACCCACGCGGAGCGCGCCGGATTGGCGCCGAGCGACTGGTGCATTGTGTCGATGAGCAGGCCAGCCGTCTCCGAATAGAGCAGCCATTCGCCGCCCAGCACGGTCGTATCGCGCACGGAGGCGAGATACGGCGCATAACGCCAGGGCACGTCACGCCACGCCGGTTCGATTTCGGCCGGCACCACAATGGCGTCGGCACGTTCAAGCCATTCACGAAAAGGACGCAGGATCGCCACGGGCGGGGGCTGCATATCGGCGGCGTCAGTCATGGCGGAAAGCTATACCATAGCGCTCCGGGCTTTGCCAAACTGAGGCGGGGGGAACGGACCGCACGTACCCTGACGCATCGCGCACTTTTGCGGCAAACTCTCGTTTCACGACAAAACACCTCGGAGGAGACCGATATGAAAAGCAAGCCATTCACCCCGCGACGACAAGCGCTGGCCGGCCTTTGTGCCGCGATCACGCTGGGCGCGGCCCTGTTTGCCCCGTCGGGCGCGTTCGCCCAGGAAATCACCCTGCGCGCGGTCAGCGCCTTTCCTGAAAACAGCATCTACGTCACGCGCTTTGTGAAGTGGATCGAGCAGGTCAACAAGGAGGGCAAGGGCACGCTGCAGATCAACTTCATCGGCGGCCCCAAGGCCATCCCGACCTTCGAGATGGGCAATGCGGTCAAGACCGGCGTGGTCGACATCGGCCTGTCCACCGGCGCCTACTACACCAACCTGATGCCCGAGGCCGACGCGCTGAAGATGGCCCAGGTCACCATGGCGGAGCAGCGCAAGAACGGCGCCTTCGAACTGATCAACGAGATCTGGGCGAAAAAGGCCAACATGTATTACCTCGGCCGGCCGATCGAGCACCAGCCCTTTCACCTTTACCTGAACAAGAAAATCGACAAGCCCGACCTCACCGGCCTGAAGATCCGCATCACCCCGGTGTACCGCGACTTTTTCCAGGCACTGGGCGCCAACGTCATCGTCACACCGCCGGGCGAGGTCTACACCGCGCTCGAGCGCGGCGTGATCGACGGCTACGGCTGGCCGATAGGCGGGATTTTCGACGCCAACTGGCAGGAAAAAACCAAGTACCGCGTCGACCCCGGCTTTTACAACGCAGAGGTTTCGGTGGTGATGAATCTTGATGCCTGGAAGAAACTCACGCCGCCGCAGCGCGCCTACCTGCAAAAGCAGGTGCTGGCAATGGAAGCGCTCAACGTCGACTGGCTGCGCGACAACGAAGCCGAAACCAAGCGCCAGGCCGCCGCCGGCATCCAGGTCATCAAGTTCGACGCGGCAACCAGCAAGCAGTTTTACGACAAAGCCTACGAAGTGGGCTGGGCCGGCGCCATCAAGGCCAGCCCCGAGTACGGCGAAAAGCTGAGAAAAGCGCTGAGCAAGTAACGTAGTTTCCCCTCCCCCGCGGGGAGGGGATTGTTTATCGGTCGCCCCCGCTCCGGCGGGGGTGATGTCATTTCAGGCCCCATGGAAAAACTCTCCGCCGCATTTGGCAGGTTGCTCGACGCGCTGGCGCTCACCGCCTGCGTCGTGCTGTTCCTGATGATGCTGATGATTTGCGCCGACGTGCTGCTGCGCAACCTGGCGCTCATTCCGGGCATGCGCGGCCTCGCCTGGTCGAACGAACTCTCGGAAAGCATGCTCTACCTCATCACCATGCTGGTGGCGCCGTGGATATTGCGCCGCGGCCAGCATATCCGCGTGGACATCCTGCTTGCTGTCATTCCCAGGCGCATTGCCTGGTATTGCGAATGGGTCGCCGACTCCCTCGCCCTCGCCTGCTGCCTGATCATCATGACCTACGGCTTCAGCGCGGCGCTGTCGAGCTACAAGTCCGGCTCGCTGGTAATCAAGACCCTGGTCACACCCGAGTGGTGGGCGCTGACACCCCTGCCGGTCACATTCGCCCTCCTCGCGATCGAGGTGGTGTTTCGCATGCAGCGCCTGTACAACGGGCCGCGCCGCCCGCGCGACGACGCGGTGTCGGCGGCATGAACGCGGGCGCGGCTTCATGAGCTGGCAGGCGGCGGCATGGCTGATGCTCGGCGGCTCGACCGTGCTGATTTTCATCGGCCTGCCGGTGGCGTTTTGCTTCCTGGTCATCAACCTCGTCGGTGCCTGGCTGTTCCTCGGCGGTGAGCCAGGCATGGTGCAATTGGCGCGCTCCAGCGTCGCTTCGGTCACCAGTTTTTCGCTGACACCCAGTCCACTGTTCGTGCTGATGGGCGAGATCCTGTTCCACACCGGCCTCGCGGTCAAAGTCATAGACGGCATCGAACGGCTGATACACCAGGTCCCGGGCCGCCTTGCGGTGGTCGCCGTTGTCGCCGGCACGGTGTTCTCGGCGATTTCCGGTTCGACCATTGCCACCACCGCCATGCTGGGCAGCCTGATGCTGCCGGTGATGTTAAAGCGCGGCTACCACCCGACCATGGCGGCCGGCCCCATCATGGCCATTGGCGCGGTGGACATGCTGATCCCGCCCTCGGCGCTTACCGTACTACTAGGAAGCCTGTCGGGGATTTCGATTTCCAAGCTGCTCATCGGCGGCGTGGTGCCCGGATTGCTGCTGTCGGCGGCCTTTGTCGTGTACATCGTGGTGCGCGTAAAGATGAACCCCGCCCTCGCGCCGCGCTCGGAAATCGAGCAATACACCGGCTGGGAAAAGCTGCGCCCGTTTTTCCAGTACGTGCTGCCGCTGGTGTCGATCTTTACCATCGTCGTCGCATCCATGTCCGCAGGCTGGGCCACGCCGACTGAATCGGCGGCCATAGGCGCGCTTGCCACGGTAGCCCTTGCCCTGGCCTACCGCGCGCTGACGCTCGACAATCTGACCCAAGCCCTGCGCGGCACGGCCGGCATCTCGGGCATGATCCTGTTCATCATCGTCGGCGCAACCACCTTCTCACAAATCCTGTCCTTCTCCGGCGCATCCAATGGCATGGTGCAGATGATCACCGGCCAGGGCCTGCCGCCCATGGCGGTCATCGCCGGCATGATGCTGATACTCATATTCCTGGGGGTTTTCGTCGACCAGGTCAGCATGATGATGATCACGCTGCCCATTTTCATGCCGGTGGTGCAGGCCTTCAACATCGACCTCGTCTGGTTTGGCGTGATGTTCCTGATCTGCATGCAGCTCGGGTTGCTGTTGCCGCCGCACGGCATGCTGCTGATGACCATGAAGGGCGTGGCGCCGCCGCAGGTCACCATGGCGCACATTTTCCAGGCGGTGACGCCTTACGTATTGATGAGCATCCTGGTGTTGATGCTGGTGTTTTTCGTACCCGCGATAGCCGTATGGCTGCCGGGATTGATTGGTTAAAAGGGGCCGAAAGGCTAAAGGCAGCAGGCAATGGAACGTTCATTTAGCGAAGAAATAAAACTCCTCGAGTTGGGCGACGGCGAGATTTTTCATGGCGAAGGCATTCTTGCCGTAACCAAGGCACTGCTGCAGTCGGGCGTGTCCTATGTCGGCGGCTACCAGGGCGCGCCGGTGTCGCATATGATGGATGTGCTCAACGATGCGCGGGACATCATCGGTAACCTGGGCATACACATCGAGACCAATGCGTCCGAGGCCGGCGCAGCAGCGATGCTCGGCGCCTCGATCAATTACCCGATACGCGGCGCGGTGACCTGGAAGTCCACGGTGGGCACCAACGTCGCCTCCGATGCGCTTTCCAACCTCGCCTCGGCCGGCGTCAAGGGCGGTGCGCTGATCATCATCGGCGAGGACTACGGCGAAGGCTCGTCCATCATCCAGGAGCGCAGCCACGCCTTTGCCACCAAGTCACAGATGTGGCTGCTCGACCCGCGCCCCAACCTGCCCACCATCACCGCCATGGTGGAAAAGGGTTTTGAACTGTCCGAAGCGTCAAACACGCCGGTGTTTCTTGAACTGCGCATACGCGCCTGTCACGTACACGGCAGCTTCAAGACCAAGGCCAACAAAAGGCCGCTGGTCTCCACGCGCGACGCCCTCGAAAACCCCGACTTCGATTACGGCCGCATCTGCCTTCCGCCCGCCACCTACGCCCAGGAAAAGCACAAGATCGACGTACGTTGGCCGGCGGCGGTCAAGTTCATCCGCGAGAACAAGCTCAACGAATTCTTCGACGGGGAACTTTCCGACACCGGCATCATCTGCCAGGGCGGTCTTTACAACGCCACCATCCGCGCGCTGCAGCAACTGGGCCTCGCCGATGCCTTTGGCGCAACACGCATCCCGATCTACTGCCTCAACGTCACCTACCCGCAGATTCCCGACGAGATCGTGCAGTTTTGCACCGGCAAGCGCTCGGTGCTGGTTGTCGAGGAGGGCCAGCCGGCCTACATCGAGGAATCAATTCAGGCGACGCTGCGCCGTCACGAAGTCAACGGCACGCGCATTTACGGCAAGGAGGCGGGCAAGAAGGACAGTGTGGTCTTCCCGCTTGCCGGCGAATACACGGGCGAGACGGTGCTCAACGGCGTGGCGCGCTTTATCGAGGCCGCCGCGCCGCGCGGCCTGGACGCGGGGCATGCGCGCGAGACCTACGAGCGGCTCGTCTCATCAAAGAAAAAAGCCGCCGACATGCTGGGTGTGCCGGTGCCGGCCCGCCCCCCGGGCTTTTGCATCGGCTGCCCCGAACGCCCGGTGTTCTCGGCGATGAAGCTGGTGGAACGCGACCAGGGCAAGCTGCATATTTCTGCCGATATCGGCTGCCACCTGTTCTCAACGCTGCCGCCGTTTAACATCGGCAATACCGTGCTCGGTTACGGCCTCGGGCTTGCGTCCAACTCGGCCATTGATCCGCTGTTCTCGCGCCGCACCGTGACCATCATGGGTGACGGCGGCTTCTGGCACAACGGCCTCACCTCGGGCATCGCCAATTCGGTGTTCAACCGCGATGACGGCATCCTGGTCATCATGAAAAACGGCTACACCTCGGCTACCGGCACGCAGAACATCCCCTCCTCGCCGCACCAGACCGAATACAAGTCTGAGGACATGGGCATAGAACGCACGCTCAAGGGCCTCGGCGTAACCTGGATGAAGACGGTGAACAACTACCATGTCGCCGACATGGCAAAGACGCTGCGCGACGCCATGAACAGCACCTACCAAGGCCTCAAGGTCATCATCGCCGAGGGCGAGTGCCAGCTGGAGAGGCAGCGGCGCATCAAGCCGATCAATGCAGCCAAACTCAAGCGCGGCGAGCGCGTGTTGCGCACGCGCTTTGGCGTTGACGAAGACACCTGCTCGGGAGATCACTCCTGCATCAGGCTGTCGGGCTGCCCGTCGCTCACCATCAAGGAGTCTAGCGATCCGCTCAAGGTCGACCCGGTGGCGCATGTGAACAACAACTGCGTCGGTTGCGGCCTTTGCGGTGAGGTGTCGCACGCCGCCATACTTTGCCCTTCGTTCTACCGCGCCGAAATCGTGCAAAACGCCAATGCCTGGGACCGCTTCAAAGCGCAGCTGCGCGAGCGCTTCATCAACCTGCTGCAACCTGCCTGATTCGAGCACGCCATGACAAGCACATCCCCCAAAGCCCTTCCCGATCGTCCCCTGTCGATTCTCGTCGCCGCACTGGGCGGTGAAGGCGGCGGCGTACTCGCCGACTGGATCATCGCCGCAGCCACGTCCCAGGACTTCCCGGTGCAATCGACCTCGATCCCCGGCGTCGCTCAGCGCACCGGCGCGACCACCTATTACGTCGAGCTCTATCCGGCGCGCATCAGCGATCTCGGCGGACGCCTGCCGGTCATGACACTGACGCCTGCACCGGGTTACGTTGATGTGATGGTCGCCTCGGAACTGCTCGAAGCCGGCCGCGCAATGCTCAACGGCTTTGTCACCGCCGATCGCACCACGCTCATCGCCTCCAACCACCGCATCTACACCACGGTGGAGAAGATGCAGATGGGCGACGGCCGCTTTGACAGCGACAAGATCGTCAAGGCCGCGGGGGAACTTTCCAAGCGCGCCATCCTCTTTGACATGGCCGAAATCGCCACCAGGTCAGGCACGGTGATCAGTGCCGTGCTGTTCGGCGCCCTCGCCGGCTCCGGTGCGCTGCCGCTGCCGCGTGCCGCCTGTGAAGACGCGATCCGTAAAATGGGCAAGGGCGCTGAGGCCAGCCTGCGCGGCTTTGCCACCGCATTCGATCACGCAGCCGCCGGCACGCGCCAGGGCCACCAGCTGGAAATGCCCGTCTGGCGAGGCTCTCCAGCCGATCGTGTGCGCGCAACCTTCCCCGCCGCAACCCACAAGATGCTCGAGGAAGGCGTGGCGCGCTGCCGTGACTTCCAGGACACCGCCTACGCCGACCTTTACCTCGACCGTCTCGAACCGGTGCTGCGCCTCGATGGTGACGAGTACACGCTGACCAGTGAGACCGGCCGCTTTCTCGCCTTGTGGATGTGCTACGAGGACGTCATCCGCGTCGCCGACCTCAAGTCGCGCAAAAGCCGCTTTGAGCGTGTGCGCAAGGAAGTCCAGGCCAAGCCCGACGAGCCGGTGCACATCATCGAATACCTCAAGCCCGGCGTGGAAGAAATGGCGGCACTGCTGCCCGGCCCGCTGTCGCGCGGCTTTCTGGCGTTTGCCAAAAAGCACGGCCTCACGCACAAGCTCAACGTCGGCCTGTACGTGAAGACCACCAGCATGTTCGGCTATTTGACGCTGCGCAGCCTTGCGTGGCTGCGCCCGCTGCGGCGCATGACCGCGCGCTACGGCGAGGAACAGGCGCTGATCACACGCTGGCTCAAGGCTGTTACCGGCGCGGCCGAGCGCAGCCCGGCGGCAAGCAATGGACTCGCGCTTGAAATTGCGCTGTGCGGTCGCCTTATCAAGGGCTATGGAGACACCCATCGACGCGGCAAGGATAATTTCCTGCGCATTCTGGACACCATGGTGGTGGACAACACCGTCAACGGTGCGAACTTCGACAGCGACCAGTCGCGCGCCCAGGCCATACGCAAGGCACGCGAAGCAGCCCTGGCCGATCCTGAGGGACGCGCGCTTGAGGGCACGCTGGCCACTCACGGCATCACACCGCTGCCGCCCAAGGCCAAGACCATACAGTTCATGAAGCGGCCCGCGGCTAACAAGGCAGCCTGAGTTTGGAACGTTCCTTCTGTGCAGAAATAGAGTCACCCAAGCTGGGTGAAGGCCTGTTTCCCAAAGGGGGCGATGCCCCCCTTAAATCCCCCGAGTCAGTCAGATAAGGACGATAAGCATCTATGGAACGTTCCTTCTCCGCCGAAATAGAGTCGCTCAAACTGGGTGAGGGTCAAACTTTCCACGGCGAAGGCATACTCGCCGTCACCAAGGCCCTGTTGCAATCGGGCGTGTCCTACGTCGGTGGTTACCAGGGGGCGCCGGTGTCCCACCTGCTCGATGTGATGGTGCAGGCGCGCGATTACCTGGACACGCTGGGCGTGCATGTCGAGGCCTGTACCAACGAAGCTTCGGCCGCAGCCATGCTCGGCGCCTCCATCAACTACCCGGCGCGCGGCGCGGTGACCTGGAAGTCCGTGGTCGGCACCAACGTTGCCTCCGATGCGCTGACCTACCTCTCCACCGCCGGCGTGGTGGGCGGCGCGCTGATCGTCCTGGGCGAAGATTACGGCGAGGGCGCCAGCATCGCGCTCGAACGCAGCCACGCCTTTGCCATGAAGTCGCAGATGTGGATGCTCGACCCGCGTCCCAACCTCACCACCATCGTCAACATGGTCGACAAGGGCTTTGCCCTTTCGGAAGCAACCAATTCGCCGGTGATGATGGAGCTGCGCATACGCGCCTGCCACCTGCACGGCAGCTTTGTCGCGAAGGAAAACGTCGCGCCGGTCGTCTCGACGCGCCACCGCTTTGACGGGCCGCCCGCGTTCAACTACGACCGCCTCTCGCACCCGCCGGCGACCTTCAAGCAGGAAAAGCTCAAGGCCGAGGTGCGCATGCCGGCGGCGCGACGCTTTATCGCAGAGCACAAACTCAACGAGACCTTTGCCGGCGACGAAGCCTCGCTCGGCATCATCTGCCAGGGCGGCCTTTACAACACCCTGCAACGCGCCCTGCGCCTGCTCGGCCTGGCCGACGACTTTGGCAACAGCCGCATACCGATCCTCGCGCTCAACGTCGTCTATCCCCTGGTACCGGAAGAGATCACCGGCTTTTGCACCGGCAAGCGCGCTGTCATTGTGGTTGAGGAAGGCATGCCCGAGTACATCGAGCAGGATATCGCCACCACACTGCGCCGCGCCGCGAGCGAAGCAGGCCTTGAGCATCTTGCAAATACGCGACTGCACGGCAAGGACATGCTGGCCATGGCCGGCGAATACACGTCCGAAGTGATCGTGCGCGGCCTCGCGCGCTTTGTCGCCAAGCATGCCGCCCATCTCGATACATCAAGCGGCATGCTCTGGCTGGAAGGCGCCGACGCGGTGCGCTCGCGTGCCGGTGCGCTGCTGGGTGCCGTCATTCCCGCGCGGCCGCCGGCCTTTTGCATCGGCTGCCCCGAGCGGCCGGTGTTCGCGGCGATGAAACTGGCAAAACGCGACATCGGTGAGCCGCACGTATCCGCCGACATCGGCTGCCATTCATTCGCCACCTTCGAACCGTTTTCACAGGGCAACACCATTCTTGGCTACGGCATGAGCCTCGCCAGTTCGGCCGGCGTCGGGCCGATGATGTCCAAGCGCCCCATGGCCATCATGGGTGACGGCGGCTTCTGGCATAACGGCATGCTGTCGGGCGTCGCCTCGAACCTGCTCAACGGCGGCGACACGGTGCTGGTCATCATGAAAAACGGCTACACCTCGGCCACCGGCACACAGAACGTGGTGTCCACGCCGAACGCCCGCGCACGCGACCTCGCACAGGAAAAAAGCGCCGTGCACAGCGACCGCAGCATAGAGAACACGCTTCGCGGCGCCGGCGTCACGTGGCTGCGCAACGTCTACACCTACAAGGTCGCCGAGATGGCGCAGACGCTGCGCGAGGCCTTCGCCTCGCCCGAGCCCGGGCTCAAGGTGATCATCGCCGAGGCCGAATGCCAGCTTGAGCGCCAGCGCCGTATCCGGCCTATTCTTGCCGCGCTGCTCAAGCGGGGCGAGCGCGTGGTGCGCACCCGCTTTGGCGTCGATGAGGACACCTGCTCGGGCGACCACTCGTGCATACGCCTGTCGGGCTGCCCGTCGCTGACGGTGAAACCCTCGACCGACCCGCTCAAGGTCGACCCGGTGGCGCATGTGAACAACGCCTGCGTCGGCTGCGGCTTGTGCGGCGAAGTGGCGCACGCGGCCATCCTGTGCCCGAGCTTTTACCGTGCCGAGATCGTGCAGAACGCCGGCGCGTGGGACCGCCTCAAGGCGAAGTTGCGCGGCGCCTTTATCGGGCTGTTACAACCGGCCTGAAACCGCCTCGACCGGAAGCGTTACACTGCCGGACTTTTCGCTGCGGCGCCCCGCAGGCACCGCGGCTTTTCGCCCCGCTTATTGCCCTGCTTTTTGCCCCGCTTTTTGCCCCGCTTTTTGCCCCGCTTTTTGTAATAGAAACGGAATCACGTATGGCCAAGACCTTTACCGTTGAGTACCCCGTGCTGTTCTCGCATTGCGATCCGGCCGGCATCGCCTATTTTCCACGCCTCTTTGACCTGCTGCACCAGGCCATGGAGGCCTGGTTCAACGACGGACTGGACGAGCGCTACGCCGATTTCCTGATGAAAAGCGCATCGGCGCGCCCACGGTGAGCATGCAGTGCGATTTCATCAGCCCGGCCTTTTTTGGCGACAAGCTGAAAATTGAGTTGTCCGTTGTGCGCATCCGCAACAGCGCGATCGATCTCGCCTACCACGCCACCATTGGCGATCGTGTCTGCCTCAAGGCACGCCACAGTGTGTGTATTTTTTCGCTCGAAACCTACAAGGCCATCCCGGTACCCGATGCGCTGCGCGGGCGCATACAGGCCTTTGTCGTGGAAACGGCACCTGAATCCGTCGAAGAAGCGAAAACCTAGGCAATCCAGGAAAAACGGCGCCAAAACAAAGGCAAAGCACGCCCGCAGGTCCGCATGGGTCGATTCGCCAGTCAAGGTTGCGAAGCACCCGACTAAGGCGGAAAATCCATCACAGCAAGCGCTCCACGGATAGGAGCACCGATGTACCCAGACAAGGAGGAACCATGTCAGCAGTCCTGCAACCCAATGTTGCCGCCGAGCGCAAGGCGTTTTACGACAAGATCGACAAGGCCAATGTCACCCCGCTGTGGGAGGTTCTCCACAACCTGGTGACGGCACTGCCCAACACGCCGTGCAAGCCCTACCTGTGGAAGTGGGACACGGTCTGGCCCTGGATCAAGGAAGCGGGCGAACTGATCACCGCCAAGGAAGCCGAACGACGCGTGCTGGTGCTCGAGAACCCGGGCCTGCGCGGCCGCTCGCGCATCACCCATAGCCTTTACGCCGGCCTGCAGATGATCATGCCGGGCGAGGTCGCACCCGCCCACCGCCACTCGCAATCGGCGCTACGCTTCATCCTTCAAGGCGGCGGCGCCTACACCGCCGTTGACGGCGAGAAGGTCACGATGAATGTCGGCGACTTTGTCATCACGCCCTCCTGGTGCTTTCACGACCATGGGAATCCGTCGAACGAACCGATGGTCTGGATGGACGGGCTCGACGTGCCCATTGTCGAGTTGCTGGATGCGCAATTCCTTGAGCGCCCGAGCGAGGAAATGCAGCACACCGACCGCACCGAGGGCGACAACCTGGCGGTCTTCGGCAATACCATGAAGCCGGTGGAGTACAAGGCCAAGAGCCGCACCTCGCCGCTGTTCTGGTACCCCTACGGCCGCACGCGCGAAGCGCTCGAGACCATGCAGCGTGGGCACGATCCGCATGCCTGCTGGGGCTACAAGCTGCAATACACCAACCCGGTCACCGGCGAATGGGCCATGCCGACCATAGGCACCTTCATGCAATTGCTGCCCAAGGGCTTCAAGGGCAAGCCCTATCGCTCCACCGACTCCACGGTCTATGCCGTGGTCGAGGGCAAGGGCCGCGCCGTCATCAACGGCCAGAGTTTTTCCTTCGGTCCGCGCGACGTGTTCGTCTGCCCGTCCTGGATGCCATACACGCTCGAAGCCGACGACGAGGCCGTGCTGTTCAGCTTCTCGGACCGCCCGGTGCAGCAGGCGCTTGACCTGTGGCGTGAAGTGATCTGAGCCGATCCGCACGCTTGCGTGAAAGGGCCGGCTTCAACGCCGGCCTTTTTTTCGCGCGCAGCTTCGGTAAAACAACTTGCAAACAAACGTCCGGATACAAACCGGCGCTTAAGGAGAGACAAGCATGGCAGCTGCACTTCCCGTTTTGATTGTCGGCGGCGGAATCGGCGGCATTGCCGCCGCGCTGGCACTCGCCCATAAGGGATACCCTTCGCATGTATTTGAGCAAGCGAGCGAGTTTAAGGAAATCGGTGCCGGCATACAGCTGGGCCCCAACGCATTCATGATGTTCGAGAAACTCGGCGTCACCTCCGCGGTGAACGACATCGCCGCGTTTCCGGACGAGTTGGAAGTACGCGACAGCGTCACCGGCGAACTGGTCTCGCGCATGCCCGCAGGCGAGACCTTTCGCAAGCGCTTCGGCCAGACTTACGGCCTTATCCACCGCGCCGACCTGCACAATGCGCTGCTGGACGCATGCCGGGCTTCGCCACTCATCACGCTCAGCGCTTCTCAAAAGATGGTCAGTTTCACCGAGCACGGCGACCGGGTCAGCATCGGAATGCAAAACGGCGACACCTTTGAAGGAGCGGCGCTGATCGGCGCCGACGGGCTGTGGTCCACGGTGCGCGAGTCCATTGTCGGCGACGGCAAACCGCGCGTGTCCGGACACATCGCCTATCGCGCAGTGCTGCCTATTGCGGAAGTGCCCAAAGCCAACCTGCGCAATTCGATGGTGCTCTGGGCGGGCGAAAAAACCCACCTAGTGCACTATCCGCTGCGACGCGGCGAGCTCTTCAACCTGGTTGCTGTATTCCACAGCGACCGTTACGAGGAAGGCTGGGACAGCTTCGGCGATCCGGAAGAGTTGCACCAGCGCTTCAAGGCGACCTGCCCCGAGGTACGCGGCATGCTCGAGAAAATAGACTCCTGGCGCATGTGGGTGCTGTGCGACCGCGAACCAATACGCGACTGGACCCGCGGCCGCGTGACCCTGCTTGGCGATGCCGCCCACCCGATGCTGCAATACCTTGCGCAAGGCGCGGCAATGGCAATGGAGGACGCGGTATGCCTTGCCGAAAAACTCGAGGGGAATGGCGGCGACTTCGCCACCGCCTTCCTCGCCTACCAGAAGGCCCGCTACCTGCGCACCGCGCGCGTGCAACTGACGGCGCGCCTGTACGGCGAGGTCTATCACGCATCAGGGGCGACACGCGACCTGCGCAACGCCTTCCTGAAAAGCCGCACCG
>CAITSH010000165.1 GCA_903895005.1 uncultured Pseudomonadota bacterium | reverse complement strand
GCTGATCCGCGACATCGGCAAACCGCGCCGTGCAGCAAACTTTGAGGCCAACCGCTCCGCGGCGTTCCTTCGCACCACCGCAGCCGAAGCGCTCAGCCTGCGTGGAGAAACCATTCCGGTCGATGCCGCCCCGACCGGCGCCGGGCGCATGGGTTTCACGCGTCGCTATCCGTACGGCGTGGTCGCCGGCATCACCCCGTTCAACGCGCCGATCAACCTTCTTATACAAAAAGTGGCCCCTGCCCTGGTCGCCGGCAACGCCATCGTCGTCAAGCCGCATCCTTCAGGAACACGGATCGCGCTGCGCGTGGCAGAACTCTTCACGGCGTCCGGACTGCCTGACGGACTTTTCAACGTCCTCACGGGCGACCGCTTCCCGGCTGCAGCGCTGGCCGCGGACGAACGCGTCATGGCGGTGACCTTCACCGGAGGCACTGCGGCGGGGGATGCCCTCGCACGGGCCGCGGGTGCGAAAAAATTCCTGGCCGAACTTGGCTCAAGCGCGGCCAACATCGTTCTTGCCGATGCCGACATCGCAGACGCCGCCAAACGCATCGCATCGGCCTCGTTCGAAGCGAGCGGACAGCAGTGCATCTCTGCGCAGCGCATCATCGTGGAAGCACCCGTCTACGAAGCCTTCCTCAAAACTTTTGTCGAAGCGACACGGGCACTCAAGGTTGGCGATCCGGAGGACGAAGCCACGGACGTCGGACCCATGGTATCCATGGGTGCAGCCGACAGGGTCATGGGGATGATCGAGGATGCACGCAAGCGTGGCGCGCGCATCGCACTGGACCCTGCGAGAACGAACTGCCTGGTCAGCCCCGGCATTGTCGCCGGTGCGCCGCGAGACTCGCGCGTCTGGTGCGAAGAGGCTTTCGGCCCCCTGGTGACGGTCGAATCGGCGCGCAATGCCGACGAGGCGCTTGAGATGGCCAATGATTCACCATTTGGCTTGCAGGGAGCGCTGTTCACGGCAAGCCTGAAACAGGCCATGCGCTTTTCAGACGAATTTGAAGTCGGATCCTTGTGGGTGAATGAAGCCAGCCGCTTCCGGCTCGACATGTACCCGTTCGGCGGCGCCAAGCGATCCGGATTCGGCCGGGAGGGCGTTCGCTACGCCATTGAGGAATTATCGCAACTGCGTTTTACCGGTATCCGTTTCGACACCTGACGCGTCGCACAGACTGATCACACAAGCCCGCCATGCAAAACCTTTCCATCGCGCTCCCCAAAATTCCGGAGGACATTTCTCGGCGAATGGCTGAAATCGGCCCGCGCTGGGGCGAAAATGTCAGTGGCCACGTTCGCGAAACCATCGAGATGTACAGCGCCGTACTGGCACAATCACCGCGTGACGGCATTGCGATCACGCGCGACATCGCGTACGGAACGCATGCGCGCCAGGTCTTGGACGTCCATGCTCCGGATGGCGTGCGCAACGCTACGGTTCTCGTCTTTGCCCATGGCGGCGCATTCATTGAGGGCGACAAGGAGCGCACCCCGGAAATCTACGCCAACGTACTGCGCTGCTTCGCGCGACACGGCGTGGTCGGCGTCAACATGGAATATCGGCTTGCGCCCGAGGCGATGTATCCGGCTGCGAGCGAGGATGTTGCAGGTGCACTAGCCTGGACTCGCGCCAATATCGCGTGTTTTGGCGGCAACCCTGCGAATATTTTCCTGATGGGACACTCAGCGGGTGCCGCGCATACCGGCTCCTACGCCTACGATACGAGACTGCACGGTCCAGAGGGCCCGGGCATATCCGGACACATTGTTGTAAGCGGCAGAGTTCGGGCGGAAATGCGCCCGGATAATCCCAACGCCAAAAAGGTCGCCGCCTACTACGGCACCGACGTTGATTTCCAGAACGACTGTTCCGCGGTCACGCATATTGATGCGCTTAGTGTCCCGACAATGATTGCCGTTGCCGAATTCGACAACCCGCTGATTGACGTGCACTGTATGGAACTCGGACATAGGATTGCCCAGGCACAGAATCGTGCCGTGCGCACGGTATGGTTGGAGGGTCAGAACCACACGTCCATCATCGCCAGCCTGGACACCGCGGACGACAGACTCTCCCGCGAGATTCTGGCCTTCATGCATCACGGTCGCTGACCTGGTCCGGAGATTTTTCACGGGAAGCAATGCCCGTGGGTGCCGCCGTACCTTCGTATCGTCTTCCTAGTCGCGGCGACCCACCAGCGGGTTCAAGCCCGGGCTTGCCCCACCTCGATCAATTCAAGCAAGCGCACCGGAGAGACCGGCGCCTCCGTGACGCGCACCTTCCAGGGCGCAAGGGCATCGTCGATAGCAGACATGATCGCCGGCGCGACAGGAACCGTGCCCCCCTCTCCCACGCCTTTGACCCCGAGTGGATTCAACGGTGACAGGCTTTCGTGGAACAGGATCTCGAACTTCGGCACTTCGACAGCGGCGGGCAACAGGTAATCGGCAAAGGTCGCCGTATAGGGCTGCGCCTCGTCGTCGTAACCCATGTACTCGAACAAGGCGTTGCCGATGCCGTGAGTGATACCCCCGTGGATCTGGCCTTCGACGATCATCGGATTGATCAACCGCCCGCTGTCCTGGAGTGCGACATAGCGCAGCAGGCGGACGTTACCGGTTTCAACATCCACCTCGACCTCGCAGGCGTGAAACGAATGCGCATACGCCAGCACTTCGGTGCGCCAGTGGAAACTCGCCTCCAGACCCGCTTCCATCCCCGGGGGAAGCGCATAACCGGGCACCCCGCGCAGCACGCGCGCCACTTCGCTAAGCGGGACTGAGCGGTCCGTTCCCTGGACGAACACGCGGCCGTCCCGCAACTCCAGGTCCGCTTCCGCGGCTTCGAGCATCTGCGCGCCTAGTTTGATGGCCTTGTCGCGAACAGCGGTGGCGGCAAGGTGCACCGATGATCCAGCCGTAACCGTCTGACGGCTGGCGAACCCGCCCAGGCCGAGCGACACAAAACTGGTGTCGCCGGAAATCACATCAACGTCGCTCTGGCTCACCCCCAGTTGCTCGGCACAGATCTGCGCCAGGGCGGTGTGGAGTCCCTGCCCCATAGCGAGGGCACCGGTATAGACCGAGATCCGCCCTGAAGGTGACACGCGCACGGTACCGGATTCAAAGGGGCCGCGTCCGGTTCCCTTGACGCCGTGTGCGAAGCCAAGCCCGATATGTCTTCCGGACTTGCGTGCCTCAGCCTGCCGCACACGAAACCCGGCGTAGTCGATCTGGTCGAGAACTTTTTTCTGGCAAAGCGGGTAGTCCCCGCTATCGAGGATGACCGGGACACCGGCACGGATCTTTAGCGGCTTTTCGTACGGCATATCCGCGGCCGGCACGAGGTTACGCAGTCGTACCTCGGCGCGATCAATCCCAAGCTCAAGCGCGACGCGGTCAACCAGGCGCTCGATGACGAAAGCAGCCTCGGGATAGCCGGCTCCGCGCACTGGGATCGTCGGCACCTTGTTGGTTTGTGCGACGAACACATCGAGCGAATAGGCCGGGATCTTGTACGGACCGGTCACGGCGGTTGAAGCGTTGTAAGGACAGTTGATCCCCTGTGGCGTATAGGCGCCCTGGTCGTGTACCATGCGCCCGCGCAAGCCGAGTATCAGGCCATCCGCGTCAGCAGCGATCTGCATGTCCCAGTGCTGCTCGCGTTCCTGAATCGAGGCGATAAAGTGCTCGGTCCGATCCTCTATCCATTTCACCGGCTTTCCGGTCATACGTGCGGCCGCCGCGACGGCGATCTCCTCCGGATAGATGACAAACTTCGCCCCGAATCCGCCACCCACGTCCGGCGCAATGACGCGAATGCGATCTTCGGCAAGGTCCAGCATGCCGGCCAGCATGAACTTCAGGTCATGCGACATCTGGGTCGACGACCAGATCGTCAGGGCGCCGGTCTGGTCGAATTGCGCGACGGCGCCGCGCCCCTCGATAGGATGGGCGCCGCCACGATGCGTGGTCAGCGACTCGGTGAAGACGTGGACTGCCTTGGAAAAAACTCCGGCGGCGTCGCCATAAGCCATCGTAAAGCGCGTCAGCACATTGTCCGCAGCCTCGAGCCGGACCTTTGGCGACTGCGGATCGAGCGCTTTACGGCAGTCTGCGATGGCCGGCAGCGGATCGTAATCGACTTCAATCAGCGCGACAGCATCCTCGGCAAGGTGACGCGAGTCGGCGACAACCATCGCAAGCGCCTCTCCGACATAGCAAACTTCTTCAGGACACAGAACGAAGGGAGTGATGCCATCGGGCAACGCCTTGGTCGGGAAGCCCAGTGGCATGCGCAGTCCCGACAAGGCAGGCTTGAGGTCGCGGGCGACATACACGGCGTGTACCCCCGGCAGCGCGCGCGCAGCGGTGGTATCGATGGACCGGATACGCGCGTGCGCATGAGGGCTGCGCAAAAACGCCGCCTGCAGAGTGCCGTCAATGTGGATATCGTCCACGAAGCGGCCGCGCCCCGAGAGCAGGGCCGGATCTTCGACGCGGCGCGCTCGGGTGCCTACAACGCGCAGAGATGGCGCCTGTTTTGCTTCGGAGACTGCGCTCATGCCGGTGTCCCGCCCTTGCCAGCCCTGAGATGCTCTGCTGCGTCCATGGCCGCTGCAACGATGTTGTGATATCCCGTGCAACGGCACAAGTGTCCCGACAGCACCTCACGCACCTCGGCTTCGGTCGGCGCGGCATTGGTTGCGAGCAACTCTGTCAATGAAATTAGTACGCCCGGCGTGCAGTAACCGCATTGGAGGCCATGCTTGTCCCAGAACGACTGCTGCAAGGGGGACAGCCCGTGCTCCGGCGTAATGCCTTCCACCGTCACGACGGACTTACCGTCAGCCTGTGCGGCGAGCATCAGGCAGGCGCGCGTGGAATGACCGTCGACCAAAACCGTACAGGCCCCGCAAACGCCATGCTCGCAACCGACATGCGTGCCGGTGAGTCCGAGTTGGTGTCGCAGAAAATCAGCCAGGTTGACGCGTGTCTCAACCTGGCATGCACAGGGCTTGCCGTTGACCTGGAGTGTAATGTCGCGAGTTTCCATTAGGTTTGGCGCGCTCCTGCAACGATAGGGGTTACGCGCGCCAAAGCGGCGGCGAGGGTACGCTTGGAAAGCGCGACAGCGAGACGTTGCCGGTACCATTTCGGGTAATGGGGATCTTCGAGAGCATCAATATCTTCCAATGCCGCACAGGCCGTCGCAAACGCCTGCACCGAGGGCGTTTTGCCGGTCAACTCGCGTTCCACATCGATCATACGCAGCGGCGCCGCACCGACCCCTCCAAGCGTCAGGGAAATTCGCGAAATGTTACCGCCGGCATCCAGCGCCATCATCGCGGCCGCAGACACCACGGCAAAATCGCCATGGCGGCGTGCGTACTCCAAAAACGATGCACCGTGCGGGTCCGGCCAGGGTGAAAAACGCAATTCCACCAGAACCTCGTCAGCGGCAAGGGACGGGGTCATGTACCCCGCTGGAAACGCCGCGATGGGAATGCGGCGCTCGCCGCGACCGCTGCGCGCGACGATAACCGCGTCATAGGCTTGCGCCACAGTCGGCAGTTCAGCTGACGGATCGAGCTGGCAGAGACTGCCCCCTATGGTTCCGCGGTTTCGCGTCTGGCGGTGACCAACGTAGCGAATCGCCTCAGCCATCAGCGGCATGCGAGCGGCGATGAGCGGCGAGAACTCAAGCTCCCGCTGCCGCGTCATCGCTCCAATAACGATTTCGTCGCCATCCTCCCTAATGTAGGCGAGCCCCTCAATGCCGTTAATATCGACGAGGTCATCCGGAGAAACCACGCGCATGTTGAGCATGGGCATCAAAGACTGCCCGCCCGCAAGCACCCGCGCATTGGGAGATGCGGCCAACAGGGACAGTGCATCTTCGAGCTTGCGCGGGGCGTGGTAACGAAACGGGGGCGCCTTCATCGCAGGACAATCAACTCGGCGTGCATCACCTTGCTCAAACCTTGGACAGGTCGAGCGTGGAAGGATGGAACAGCGCTCTGGGATCGAGCTTCTTTGCCGACAGCCCCTGCTCGTGATGGTAGCGGGTAAAGGTGTCGATCACCTTCTCGTTCGCCTGGAATCCATAGCTCCAGTAATCCTCACCCATCAGCTTTTTCGCCGTCTCAAACTCATGCACGCCCCAAGGCAGCGTGTTGAACAGGTGCCCGATCTGGCCCAACTCGTACATGCACAATTCTTTGGCCTTGATGAAAGCCTTGAACACACTGACGGGCAACCAAGGCTCTCTCTCGGCGAGTTCGCGTCGGATGCCGATGATGTGCATGATCGGGAATATCCCGGTTCTGCTGAAGTAATCCTGTTCGGGGGTCTTGTAGGCGGGAAACATGCGGTCAACGTTGGCCGCACCGCGTGCGAAACACGAGGGCGCGCGCGCGCTGATCATTGCGTCAAGCTCGCCCTTCTCAAGCATGTCCGACAGCGTACGGTCGTGGGGAATTGGCTTGAGGTCGATTCCGGCGGGCAGCTTTAGCGGCGCGCGCTCCTCACGGCCCGCATCCTCGAGCCCGCCGCTGCGCCAGTGCACGTCTTCGGGCTTCACCCCGAACTCGTCAGCGAGGACCCCGCGAATCCAGACATTGGCCGTGATCTGGTACTCGGGCAGGCCGATGGTCTTGCCCTTCAGATCGGCGGGCGTCTTGATGCCGCGGTCGGTGCGAATGTATATACCGGAGTGCCGGAACAAGCGCGATACAAAGGCCGGCACCCCGACGTAGGCATTTTCCCCGCGCGAGGTCATAAGGGTGTGGCTGGACATCGATATTTCAGATACGTCGAACTCGTTGAACTTGAAAGCCCGATGAAAGGCCTCCTCGGGTTCGATCGGCACGGCGGAAACATCACAGCCTTCTATAGGGGCACGGCCGTCGAAAATCGCTCGGCAGCGGTCATAGTCGCAGCACGCCAGACTGATGCGTAGTTTGTTCACGATTTTTCCATCCTTTTAAAACAAAGCGGGTGGCGAACGCCACCCGCGGAAAAGAACGCCTGTAAAGCTACTCCGGCTTGATTCCGGCTATTTTTATCGCCTCGCGAAACTTGGCAATGTCCGCCACCAGCAGGGAGGTAAATTGCGCCGGGGCTCCGACAAACAGGTCCAATCCGCCGTTCGTAAGACGGGTTTTCACCTCGGGCATGGCCAGCACCTTGCGCACGTCGGCCTCGATTTTCGCGACGATATCCTTAGGAGTGCCGCTTGGGGCAAGCAAACCGTAGTAATTCTCGACCTCGTAGTTTGCGAGTTCCTTCAAGCCGGATTCACGGAAGGTCGGCAGTTCGGGCACCGATGGCGATCGATCCTTGGTCGTGAGTCCGAGGATGCGCAGCTTGCCCTGCTTTGCGAACGGCAGCACTGCGGCAAGCGAGGCGATGACCACGTCAACCTGGCCCGCAACCGCGTCGGTCACCGCAGGAGAGCATCCACGGTGCGGTATATGCACCGCAAAGGTCTTGGTTGCATACTTGTACAACTCCATCGCGAAGTGATGCGCCGTTGCAACGCCACAGGTCGTGTAATCCAGCTTGCCCGGATTGGCGCGCAGCATCGCCGTGAACTCCTTCATGTCCTTTGCCGGCACCCGCGGGTTGACCGCAAGCACGATGGGCGTCGAGGTGGTCAGCACCACAGGAACAAAATCCTTGGTGAGATCAAAGGGAAGGTTGTTGAACATGGCCTGATTGATGGCGTGGGTGTTGCTGGCAAGGAGCAGCGTGTAGCCGTCTGCCGGCGACCGGAACACCTGCTCGACGCCGATGCTTCCGCCCGCGCCGATGCGGTTCTCCACCACCACCTGCTGGTTCCACATACGAGAAAGCTGATCCCCGATGACACGGGCGCTGAAATCAGCCGCACCGCCTGTCGTAAAGGTGACCATGATCTTTACCGGCTTGTTGGGATAGGCGGCACCCTGGGCCAGCGCCACCGCCGATCCAAGCAGAGTGGCGAGGGCAAATGCGAATCGCGCAAAACGCAGCATTGATGTTCTCCGGAAATCAACTTTTGCACAGCTAGAGTGCGAACAAGGCCCTGGCGCGCACTGCTCTGATGCGCGATTAACGCCGACGGCCCACAACATTTCACGCGCGATATTTACCGCTGCGGAACAGGCGAAAGTGTCAACGATATTGACCCGCCGGTCAAGAAAAGTCAAGCCAATCGCCGGTCAAACGCCCGCCCGAAGCGATATAAAAATCAGGTCTTTCGAGGCAGAGAAAATCCGTCGCTGCGTGATGCCTCTACGGGGGCACGCACGCCCTTCTCCCCGATGGCCTTGATCATCTTTTGCGCGTGGACGCGCCGCTCTGCGGGAAGCCAATAGCGTATGTGCCCCCAAAGACTCGGGCTCTCCAATTCGGTCGGCACCCATGTCCCACGGTCGATCAGACGCCCCGCCCAGCCAATCTCGATCAGGAATCCGTCCGGCGTCCTGGCGTAAAAGGACGTGACATGGTCGTTTACGTGCCGACCGAGGCTGACCCCGATGCTCTCCGGTTTTTCCAGCGCCCTGTCATAGGCGCGCCCGACATCGTCGAAATGAACGTACTCGCACATCAGGTGGTGGATTGCCGCAGCCCCGTCGGTCCCGATCAGCGCAAAGGAGTGATGCCGCGCGTTCAGATGAAGAAACTCCGCGGGGAAGGGCTCGTGATGGAAATCACTCAAACCAAACCCAAGCAGGCCACGGTAAAAGGCGGACATCGCATCAAAGCGCGGCGTCAACATAACGATGTGCCCCATCCCTAGTTCGCCGGTGCGAAACCCGCCCAAGGGTAACCCCGGCGCAAACACCGTGGCGGCGTCGTGCAGTCCGTAAAAAAACTCGATGCGATTCCCGTCCGGGTCGCTCACCCAGGCAAAATCGTCCACGCCCCTTTGTGCAATTTCCTCTGCCGTGCCCGCTTTGCTTGCGACACCGTGCTTTGCGAGGTGTGACAGCAAGCGCGTCAATGCAGCAGCATCCTCCACCTCAAATCCGGCAAAAGCGAGACCGGATTGAGCCGATGCTTCGATAAGGTAGCGTTGGACCTTGCCGTCCATGCGCAGGCGCAGACGGCCACTGCCCTCATCCTCCACGTGCATGCCAAGAAACGTCCCGGCGAAAGCACGCCATCCAGGCAGGTCTTTCGAACGGATACCGATATATCCCAGTGAATGGATCACTCTGCCTCCCTGTTGGCGATATGCCAAGGCCGCAAGGCCCCGGATCTCAGCCGAAATAAGCCTCTCGAACGCTTGCGTTCTCGGCCAGTTCGCGCGCCGTGCCCGCCGCGACCACGCGTCCCTGCGAAAGAACATAGCCGTGATCTGATATCGCGAGGGTCTGGTGCACGTTCTGTTCCACAAGCAACACGGTGATGCCGAGGTCCCGGATGCGTTTAATGACGTTGAAATTCTCTTTTACGAACAGCGGCGAAAGCCCAAGCGACGGTTCGTCTATGAGCAGTAGTTTGGGCTCGCCCATCATTCCGCGCCCGATAGAAAGCATCGCCTGCTCCCCGCCGGACATGGTGCCGGCCAACTGCGTCGATCGTTCATTCAGCCTCGGAAAGATGCCCAGCACGCGCTCCAGGCGCATGGCAATTTTGTCCTTGTCCGGTTCCTGGTAAGCGCCAAGGCGAAGGTTTTCCAGCACAGTCAGCTTGGGGAATACCTTGCGTCCTTCCGGAATACAGGCTATCCCCGCGCCGATAATGCGATGTGTCGGCATGCCCGAAAGGTCGATGCCATTGAAGGTGATGCGTCCGCGCCGCGGCGGCGTCAAGCCGAGGATGGCGCGGATCAAAGTACTCTTGCCCGCCCCGTTTGACCCGAGAATGCAGGTGATGCTGCCCGGCGCGATGCCGAGCGTGACATCCTGAAGTACATCGGCCTTGTCATATCCGGCAAACACGTTTTCCACGCTTAATAGGGCGTTCATGCTCATTCGCTCCCCAGATAGGCTTCCTGGACCTGGGCGTCCGCGGCGATATGAGCATAGGAACCTTCGCAAATCTTCTGACCATAATTGAGCACGACGCAACGTTCAGTTATGCGTTCAATGACATTCATTTCATGCTCGATGATGATTATCGCAAGGCCCGGCATGCTTGCGCGCACTTTTAAGATATCGTCCATCAACTCACGCGTTTCCTCATGCGTCATCCCCGCCGAGGGTTCATCGAGCAACAGCAAGGTGGGTTCGCTGATGAGCGCGCGGCAGATTTCTATCCGGCGCCGGTCAATCATGTTTACCGCAGCGGCCGGCTCAAGCAAACGCCCCGACAATGAGGCGCTGAACGTCGCGACGAGGCGCTGTGCTTTTTCATACTGCTCCTCGAACTGCGCGCGAAACGCCTTTCGCTGAAACAGGTTGAACCACATTGAGTGATTGAGGCGCCGGTGATTGCCCACCATGAGGTTGTCGAAAATACTCAGGGGCAGGCACAACCTTGAACGCTGAAAGGTTCGCGTAACGCCGGATCGGTAAATATCCGGGGCCGCCATTTGCGCAAGGTCCAGGCCGCGGTATTCAACCCGCCCCTCACTCGCCCTGTAGATACCTGTGATGACATTGAAAAACGTCGTCTTTCCCGAGCCATTCGGTCCGATCAGACCGAGGATCTCACCGGTGTTGACAGACAGGTTCAGCGCATTGAGCGCGACGAGCCCGCCAAAGCGCATCGTGAGGCCTTCGCAGGACAGCAAGGTGCTCACGGTTTCGTACCCGGGAAATAGCTGCGCACGCGCCGTGGCATAAGGCCGTCGGGCTTGAATAGCAGAATGAGTATGACCACGCCCGCGTAGAGCAACAGCCTGTATTCCTGGATGAACTGCAGCTTCTCGGGAAGAATCAGCACGATAGCCGAAGCCACGACCAATCCCCAGGGGTTGCCGATGCCGCCAAGGATGATGATGGAAACCAGGATGAGCGAGTCACCAAAGGTGAAGGCGTTGGGTGCGACAAACCCGGTCATCATTGCGTACACGGCGCCTGCCGTCCCGGCCAGAAAATTGCCCATGGTGAAGGCTGTAATTTTCCAGCGCGCGACATTCATGCCAAATGCGGCGCATGCCGTCTCATCGAGCCTCACCGCGTCAAGATTTACGCCTATCCAGGAACGCTCCAAGCGCCTTACCAGCATGAACGCGATGGCGGCCATGACAAGTGCCAGCAACACATAGTTGGCATAGAAAGATATTTCAATATCACCGAGCTGAATGCCATCGTTCAGCTGCCAACCGAATAGATTCATGCCCGGCAGTTTCATGCCCTGGGGCCCGCCAAGCGTATCGTTGACTTCAAGAAAGACCCTGAAAAGGATTCCGAAGGCGATGGTAACGAGCGCCGCGTAGTGTCCGTGGGTGCGAAGTACCGGCAGGATCAGCAAGGACCCGATCACCGCGGCCATCACGCCGGCCACCGCCACGATGAGCAGGTGCGGCATCGCCGTCTGGGTCGTAAGCACGGCCGCGGTGTAGCATCCAATGCCGAAAAATGCCGCCCCGGCAAAATTCACGACCCCCGCATAGCCAAACTGAAGATTAAGGCCCAGGCACACCACGACGTAAAGCAACATCGTGGCCAGCATCAGAAGGGGAAAGTGCTGATCGTAGAATAACGCGGTGATGGCGATCGCAGCGGCAAGCACTG
>CAITSH010000164.1 GCA_903895005.1 uncultured Pseudomonadota bacterium | reverse complement strand
CGATAACGTCATCCATGTCCGCCCGGCGATACGGCGCTGAAGCTTTACGTGGAATCATTAGCAGGTGTTTGTGATTCGGAGTTCCGAACCGGGAGTTTATTTCTCCTTATTCATCGCAACCATCATTGAAACAACCATCGGAACAATCAGTCTGGATTATAGAAATGGACAACGTAAAAATTTACGCTGACGGGGCGTGCAAGGGTAATCCCGGGCCGGGTGGCTGGGGGGCGCTGCTGGTCACCGGCGGGACGGAAAAGGAATTGTTCGGCGGGGAAGCGGGCACGACCAACAATCGCATGGAACTCACGGCTGCCATTCGGGGCCTTGATGCGTTGACGCGCCAATGCGAGGTGGACCTCTACACTGACTCACAGTACGTGCAAAAGGGCATGACCGAATGGGTGCATAGCTGGAAGCGGCGCGGCTGGCGGACCGCCGACAAGCAGGCGGTCAAGAACGTCGACCTCTGGCAGCAGCTCGAGGCGGCGGCGGCCAAGCACAATGTGCATTGGCACTGGGTCAGGGGGCATGCCGGACATGCGGGCAATGAACGGGCGGATGCGCTGGCCAATCGTGGCGTAGAGCAGTTGATGGCCGGCGTGGTGGGGGCGGCGTGAGGCAGATCGTCCTCGACACCGAGACCACGGGCCTCAATGCGCGGCTTGGCGACCGCATCATTGAAATCGGTTGCATAGAAATTTTCAACCGCCGGGTTACCGAGCGGCACTGGCACCAATACATCAATCCTCAGCGCAAAAGCGAGCCCGGTGCCCTGGCGGTGCACGGCATCGCCGACGAATTTCTGGAAGACAAACCCAAATTCAAGGAACTTGCGAGGGACTTTCTCGACTTTGTCAGCGGCGCAGAACTGATCATCCACAACGCCACTTTCGACATAGAGTTCCTCGATGCCGAATTGCAAAAGGCCGGCCTCGACACGCTGGACAAGTTCGGCGTGACCGTGACCGACACGCTGAAGCTGGCCAAATCGCTGCATCCGGGCAAGAAAAACTCCCTCGATGCGCTATGCGAGCGATACGCGATCAACAACGCGCACCGTACTTTGCATGGCGCGCTCCTGGACGCGCAATTGCTGGCCGAGGTGTTCATCGCGATGACGCGCGGCCAGGACAGCCTGCTGATGGACGCCGACACGCTGGCGACCCCGTCGGCCGACGCTGAATTTTCTGCCCCGGTCGCTGCTGGGGATCGCCCCGGGCTGATTGTCCTGTCCGCGACGGTCGAGGAGATTGCGGCACATGACAAGCAACTCACGGCCATTGACAAGGAAAGCAAGGGCGCATGCGTGTGGCGATTGTTGGAGCGCCAAGCCAGCTGAGCTGCCGGATATGGGGGCGTTGGGGGCAGCGCGATTAGGGGCCAGCCAGAATAAGGATATTCCCCCGCCGTCTTCGACAAGTCCCTAATTAAAGGGCAAAATGAAGCCTCTGGTGCAAGCCGTGCCGTAGGTGGTCGTGAAGACGCGTCGCACTACTCGCATCTGTGATATTCGCCACACAAGCGCTCACGCGAAGTCGACGCAGACCAAGCAGACGAAGCGCAACTGGAGGAAGCCGTGACTGCCGCAAAAATAAATCCATATGAAACCGGTCTGGGGCGCAATGCCGCAAACAGCGCGCCGCTCACGCCGCTGACCTTTCTTTCATGGGCCGCGGAAGTCTATCCGCAGCGTACCTCGGTTGTTCACGGCGAACGGCGCTATGCCTGGAGAGATACGTACGCCCGCAGTCGCAAACTTGCCTCGGCGCTTTCGTTGCGCGGGATCAGTGTGGGCGATACGGTCGCCGCCATGTTGTCTAACACACCCGAGATGATCGAGGCGCACTTCGGCGTCCCCATGACGGGAGGCGTGCTCAACGCCCTTAACACCCGGCTTGACGCCGCCGCCATCGCTTTCATGCTCGACCACGGCGAGGCGAAGGTATTGCTGACCGACCGCGAGTTCGCCCCGACCATTGAGGCCGCGCTTTCGCTCGTAAAAAACCGACCGCTGGTGATTGATATCGATGACAGCGAATTCAAGGGAGAGGGCAGGCGTCTCGGAGAAACCGATTACGAAGCCTTTATTGCCGCCGGTGATGCGGCGTTTGCCTGGCAGACGCCCGCTGATGAATGGCAGGCGATATGCCTCAATTACACCTCCGGCACGACAGGCAATCCCAAAGGGGTGGTGTACTCGCATCGCGGGGCGTACCTCAATGCCGTCGGGAACATCCTCACCTGGGGCATGCCGCGGCATGCTGTGTACTTGTGGACGCTGCCAATGTTCCATTGCAACGGCTGGTGTTTTCCGTGGACCATGGCGGCCAACGCCGGGGTCAACGTCTGCTTGCGCAAGGTCGACCCGGTGCCGATCTTTGATGCCATTCGCCGCCATCGTGTGACCCATTACTGCGGTGCCCCCATCGTTCACAGCGCCATGGTCAACGCGCCGGCTGCATTGCGCGAGGGTATCTCCCATCCGGTGTCGGCGATGGTGGCGGGTGCTGCGCCACCGGCGGCGATGATCGAGGGCATGGAGAGCATGGGCTTTGAACTGACGCACGTGTACGGACTGACCGAGGTTTACGGCCCGGCCGCCGTTTGTGCCAAGCAGGAGGAGTGGACCGAGTTGGACATCGTCGGGCGATCCGAGCGCAACGGCCGGCAAGGCGTGCGCTATCTGCTTGAGGAAGGCATGACCGTGATGGATCCGCAAACCATGACCCGGGTCCCTGCCGACGGGGAAACCATGGGCGAGATCATGTTTCGCGGAAACGTGATGATGAAGGGCTATCTTAAAAACCCGGCGGCGACTGCAGAGGCCTTTGCCGGAGGCTGGTTTCATTCGGGCGACCTTGCCGT
>CAITSH010000163.1 GCA_903895005.1 uncultured Pseudomonadota bacterium | reverse complement strand
CGTCGGCGACGCGGCGTTAATGTTCGAGCCGACCGATCTTGACGCGATGCGCGATGCCATGGAGCGCGTGGTTTCCTCCGAGACGCTAAGCCAGAACCTCGTTGCGCGGGGACACGGACCGCGCAGGGAATTTTCGTGGACGCGTTGCGTCAAGGATACGCTTGGAGTTTACCGGCGCGTTCTTGGATGAAGGCCGCAACACCGGTCCGGAAGGTGGGCGAGGCGGGAATGGCCATGGGGACGCGGCGAAGGGTCGATTTCGGCCGCGCGCACTGCCAAGTCTTGGTTAACGCGCGCCCCGATCATCGTATTTTCGGAAATTGTCGATAAACAATCAGTAATACGAAGGAACTTATGAAATTTCCAGGAAGCGCGCGAAGAATAAAAAAGCTTGTGACCCTGTTTCTATCGTTTATTTTTAACTTGTTCGGATATTTTCTCGGGTGGCTCGCACGAATAACGAATGTAAATGACGCTGTTTTGGCCGGCGTACTTGCACGGGTGTTTACGCAATCACGGCGGAACGACGCATCCATCGCGGGGATCGTTGGCGCCGCGACTTCGAGTGCCGTCCTCATTGAAAATCTGAACTCACAGAAGGCCGGTGACGATGTTCTGTCGATCATCAATTTTTCCTCCACGTGGCGCGACCAATGGGTCATTCGGAAAGCGGCGGAGATCCCCGCGGGGGCCAGCGTTCTGGACGCGGGCGCCGGGGAGTGCCAGTATCAAAAACACTTTACACACACAAAATACGCGGCACAGGACTTTGCTGCTTACCAGGGAACGGCAGAAGGCTTGCAAAAAGAGAAATGGAATTACGGAAAAATTGATTACGTCTGCGAAATTACCGCGATTCCTGTGCCAGACGCGAGCTTTGACGTCGTCTTGTGTACCGAAGTGCTGGAACATGTACAGGATCCGATTGCAACCGTCCGGGAATTGACCCGGGTTTTGCGTCCGGGCGGAAAGCTGCTGTTGTCTGCTCCGCTGGGCTGCGGGCTTCATCAGCAGCCGCACCACTATTACGGCGGCTTCACGCCGTATTTCTACCGGGAGTACTTGTCGCGCTTCGGCATGACCGTAACGGAAATGAAACCGCTTGGCGGCTTGTTTCAGCACGTTGCCCAGGAATGCCATCGGGTCGGGCGGGTCATTTCTGCGTCCTCCGTGAACGGACCGGATAAAGCCATCCTTGACGTGCTGATGAACTGGATGCCGCGTGTGTTGTCCGGATTGGATGACAAGTATTTTGTGGAAGAATTTACGGTGGGTTACCTGGTCGAGGCGACAAAAAACGCATCGACTAACGATCGGTCGTCGACATCGTAACCGCGCCCGCCGAACAGTCGTTGCCCGGATCCCCCTCCGTCACCGTGCTGCTGCCGGTGTTTAACGGCCGGGAGTATTTGCGCCCGGCCGTCGTCTCGGTACTCACTCAGGAGAAGGTGACCCTCGAATTGCTGGTCATCGACGACGGGTCCAATGATGATTCGCTTGCTGTGCTCGAGTCGATCCAGGACCGGCGCATGCGAACCTGTCGCCAGGCCAATCGAGGCCTTGCCGCAACCTTGAATCGCGGCATCGAACTTGCCTCAAGCAAGTATATTGCGCGTCAGGATCAGGATGACCTCGTTCTCCCGGGGCGGCTGGCCCGGCAGGTGGGGTATCTGGAAGACAATCCTGATTGCGCAATGGTGGGCACGTGGTCGCATATATTGGTCGGGAATGAGGTAACGACGCGTGGCCACCACTATCCCATATCGCACGAAGCGCTATGCCTGGAGCTGCTTTTCGACAATCCCTTCGTGCACTCGTCGGTCATGTTTAGAACCGCCGTCGTGAGCGAATTGGGCGGATATTGTGAAGACAGGTCGCGTCAGCCGCCCGAAGACTACGAGCTTTGGTCACGCATGGCGCGCAAATATCGCCTGGCCAATATTCCCGCAGTGTTGACGGGCTACCGGGATGTTCCAGGCAGTATGTCCAGGTCGGGGAAGAGCCCGTTTCTAGGCAACTTGATACGCATTTCGGGGGAAAATCTCGCGGCGGCACTGTCGTCGCGGGCCACGTCGGACGATTGCCTTGCGCTTGCGGCGATGTACCATGAGCAGGCTGGGGGCGCTAAGGGAAAGCGTATCTCGTTGAGGAAGGCGCTGAAGTTGCACAGGCAAGCCGCCGAGGTGCTCGGCGGGAATATGACGCAGTGGTCTGAAGAGTTTGCAAGGACCTTCCATAGGCAACGGGCGCGCATTATTTCCCGGGTTTTTCTGAAATATCTCCCGGATAAACTCCTGCGCAGAATATGGCGCTTTCGCGAGTCCCGTTTCGGATTTTAGGCAAAGGTATAGCGATGCCGGCGTGCTTACTTGTTGGTGGCGGTGGATTCATAGGCAGTCATCTTGCGGCGAAGCTTTGCGCAAGCGGTCGTAAGGACGTTCGGGTGCTTGGCCGGAGCCCGCACCCGCGATTTCCCTTGCCCGAAGGCGTTCGCTATGTGTCCGGGGATGTGTGTGACGAGCGCATTCTAAGGCCGCTTTTGGAAGAGTGTGACGAGGTGATTGATCTTGCGCATTCCACCGTGCCAAAGACCAGTTTTGAAAATCCGGTGATGGACGTCATGGCCAATTTGCCGGCCAGTGTCACGCTCATAAAACTGGCGAGCGAGTGCAAATTGCGTCGTTTCGTGCTGATTTCTTCCGGCGGCACCGTGTATGGGAACGCTTCGTATCTGCCCATTGACGAGTCGCATCCGACGAACCCCGTGTCGCCATATGGCATTACCAAGCTGGCCGCTGAAAAATACGCGTTGATGTTCCACCGGTTGACTGGACTCCCTGTTGTTATCGCGCGACCCGCCAACCCCTATGGACCCAACCAATTGGGTAATCTTGGCCAGGGGTTTGTCGGGGCGGCATTGTTTGCAATGCTGAGCCGTGCGCCAGTTCCGATCTATGGAGAACGGGGAACGATACGCGACTATATTTATATTGAGGATCTTGCGGATGGGATTGTTGCGGCACTGAATTCCGGTGTTGCGGGGAATGCCTACAACATTGGTACCGGGCTTGGTTTTGACAATAGGCAGGTGCTCGACAAAATCGGCGAAGTATCCGATCGGGCAATGTTCCCGCTGTACGTCACAATTTTGGCCGAACGCTCATATGACGTTGCCGCGAATGTGTTGAGTTCGGCAAAACTGGCGTATGTGTCTGGCTGGAGACCGCAAACCGATTTTGCATCCGGGCTGGCAAGGACATGGGATTGGGCGTTGAAGCGTGGGGTTGGCAGATGAGGTTTGGAACCGATCCGTCCCCACGCGCGCACTATGATTGGGGTTTCGTCCCTATCGCGGCCCAGGACATTTCGTTGACGTGCTGGAGCCGCACGTCCACTAAGCCCGTTTCCACCAAGAGTGTTTCCACCTGGCCTTTCGTCCAGTAATTCGCGATCTTCGGCAGCATTTGATCGAATACGATCGAGCGAATGTGCGGAAAGGCAAATTTTCGCAACAGCTTCAGGTACTCCAGACGGAAAATTCCCGTCCTTAGCGCCAGGTATAAAAAAATGCTTGGATACAGGGAAAGATGGTGAACCACCGAAATCGGTAACCTGGAAAACAGCAGTTTTCTGAATGGATTGAAGAAATGCACAATCCATTCGTTATTTTCGTAGCCATAGACCCAGATGGTGACACGGCCGCCCGGCTTGACCGCTTGAAACATGCCCTTCAGTGCCTTTTGCGGGAATTCGAGGTGATGAATGACGCCGATCGAGAACGCCAGGTCAAACTGATTGGAGTAATCAATGTCGTAAGCGCTCAAAAAGCGCACCTCGGCATTCTTGAATGTGCTCAGGGTCGCTTTTGCCGACGCCAGGGTTCCTTCATCCACGTCGATCGCCATGCCGGTCTTCGCGCCGTAGGACAGGGGCCAGTAACTGTTTCGTCCCATGCCGCAGCCCACATCGAGGAAGGCGATGTTTTTCCAATCGGTGGATTTGAGGAAGGGAATCCAGCGCAAAAACTGCTCTTCGTATTCCGCCCGAATTTCGGAATAGTTTGTCCACTCGTAGCCAAAACGATCCGGGGAGCCGCGCTGCGTATCGGCGGAAGAGGGAGAGGCTTGTTTCATTCGGGCAATACCTGCGAAGCAATATTGGGCGCTGATACTACAGGATGCGACCTTGTTCGAGAAGTGGAAGGCTTCTGATTTTGCTGGGAATTTGCCACGATATGCCGGCTACTGCACAGGATTCCCAATGCCTGTCGGGACCGCAGTCGATCGCCTATGCGTGTCTCACACTCCGGTCCGTCGTTTGTTCTCGCGAAGCGGCAGTGGCAAGGTTCGGAGCGCAGCGGATCGGAACGAGCCGGCGCAGTGCGATCCGGCGGACCAGCGTCCGCAGTGTGAAGCGGCGTTTTCCCCGAAATAGTCCGTGCGATCCGGGGTGCCATGTATTATCCGCAGGCTCGCCGTGACTCGACCATGCGCCGTGATCGGGGTGCGACAGCCGGATCCAACTTATTTGATGCCCGTTTCAAAAACATGAAATTAAGTGACTTGTTGCATCGCACGTACGCTAATCACGGGGAGGCGCAATGCAACCTGATATGAGCGCACGACTGGAACGCGACAGCTTTGCGTTTGCTATCCCCGTCATTGTTTTCGTGCTGCTCCATATTGCGCGGCCGTGGCTGACCGGTTTCTATCATGATGATTGGACCATTTTTGTGGAGCCCAGTCACTTTTCTCCGGATGATTTCCGCAATTACTACCTGACCACCTTCAAGGACCGACCCTTGTTGGGGCTTATCTTGTTTGGGATAAGCAGTCTCTGGGCGGCCGGTTCAGCTTGGGCCGGCCATCCGGCGTTTATGGTCGTGTTGGCATCATCGTTTGTCGCGATGACCGCGCTGACTTTTTACATTTTTCTACAACGGGTCGAACGGGTTGCCGGCGTACGTAGTGCCGCCCCGGCACTGGGCGCCGCAGTTTGGATCGCGATTCCATGGGGGCTGGGTTATACGCTGTGGACGGTGAGCAGCATCACGACATTGACCGCGCAGCTCCTTTTTTTGAGTTCGTCGATTCTGTTCCTGGACTACATGGCAAAGGGCGGTGCGTGGCGAGCCTGGCTGGGGGGCGCCGCCCTTTTCGGGTCGTATTTAACCTACCAGTCGTTTTACCTCGCCTTTGTGCCGCTTCTGGCTCTGGCGCTTTCATTTAAGTGGCAGGACGGCGTGGTTCGCCGGCGCGCAGGCTACTTATTGGTTTTATCCAGCCTCGTTCAATTGGCGTCCGTATTGATGGCGCTATCGGTTACGGGCAAAAGCACCGCCATCAACATAAAGCTGATGCTTGCGAATGCGGGCTATTTTTTGCCGCGCGCAATGGCCGCGTCCTTTGGGTATTTATGGATTTTCCCGCTGGTTTTGCTATGCGCGCTGCTCACATGCGGCTTTCTTCTTTTAAAAAAATTCCCCATGCCGGATCGCAGGATGTTCGCGTTGGCCTTGTCTGCGACCTTGCTCGGCGTTTTCATCGGCACTCTGCCGTTTTCGGTTGCGGGATATGTCATCCAGGGGGTCGGCACGTTTTCAAGGACCACGATTGGCGCGAACATCTGGATATGCACCGGTCTGGCGCTGGTGGTGATGGCCGCGTCGAAATCCGCGCCGGACCTGCCACGCATCAGGGCAATTTCGCGGACATTGGTTATGGTGCTGGGTGCCGCCTCGCTATGGCAGATGACGGGCTGGGTGCGATCCTGGGACAGGCAAAACCAGATCTTGTCCGAATTCCCGTATGACTTTGTAAAGACCATGCCCAAAGGGGGCGTGCTGGTGCTCGATGAGCCCCCGTACATCAATGGCGTCGAAGTATTTGCTGCCCCGTGGGACCTTTCCTCGGCGGTATATTCCAGCCCGGAAATGGTCGGGTACTTCGGGAAGGCGGTAAAACCGCTGATGGTTCCGCTTTTTCGCGATGTTATTGTCAGCTGGGACGGCAAGGAAACGCTTACGCTGCGCCCGGGCATGACCGTGCCGGCTACGAGCGTATGGGTTTTCACGCCGCGAAAACGCCTGCTGCGGCAAGTTACGTCCGAAGGGCCCCTGGTTCCCGAAAAAATCACAGAGCTTGAAAAGTAATGCCCGCCTGCACTTCAGGCGGGGGAATACAAGAATTCAAAGGCAGTCTTTGCCGTGCCAGGATTGGCGCTCAATACTCCGTTAAGGTGAACAGGTCATGATCTCGGTCGTAATACCCATTTTCAATGAAAAAGAAAATATCTTTCCGCTTTACCAAAAACTGTCGCATGAATTGCCGCTGTTACAGCGTCCGTTTGAGGTGGTGCTGGTGGATGACGGCAGCAGCGACGGAAGTGACGACCTGTTGGCTGAAGTGGCCGGGAAAGATCCGCGGTTCAAGCTGGTCAGCTTGCGGCGGAATTTCGGCCAGACCGCCGCGATGATGGCGGGCATTGATGCCGCGCGGGGTGAAATCATCGTCCCGATGGACGGGGATTTGCAAAATGACCCGGCCGACATTCGCAGGTTGATCGAGAAGCTGGAAGAGGGATTTGACGTTGTTTCCGGATGGCGGAAAGACCGGCAGGACGCGGAGCTAAGGCGGAATCTCCCCAGCCGGATTGCGAACCGACTCATATCGTCCATTTCAGGGGTGCATCTTCATGACTATGGCTGCTCCCTGAAGGCCTATCACCGCGATGTGATCAAGGGTGTGAAGCTCTACGGCGAAATGCACCGCTTCATTCCCATCTACGCGAGCTGGCGCGGGGCGAGGGTTACGGAAATTCCGGTGGCCCACCATCCGCGCATTCACGGAACTTCAAAATACGGCCTGGAACGCGTTGCGAAAGTCATCCTGGATTTGCTCGTCGTAAAATTTCTCGCAAAATATGCAACGAAGCCGATTTATGTTTTTGGCGGCTTTGGCCTCGCCAACATCGGCGTCTCCGCCGTCGCCGGCATCTATGCGGTGTGGCTGAAACTGATTGACGGTGTTTCGTTCATCCTGACGCCCTTGCCGCTGCTTACGGTCATGGCGTTTATTACCGGGGTCATGTCGATCTTGATGGGGCTGTTGGCCGAGCTAGTCATGCGTACCTATTACGAGTCGCAGGGGAAGACGGTTTACATGATCAAGCGCACCTTGAATATCGAGGCCGACTAAGGGTGTGCGGAATAGCCGGATTCTCGGGGGCGGAGGATTCCGCCGGGCTTCGGAGAATGGCCGATGCGTTGGCGCATCGCGGGCCGGACGGTGAATCCTATTTTCACTGTCCAAAGCACGGCGTAAGTCTTGCGCATCGCCGGCTGGCGATCATCGATCTCCCGGGCGGCGGCCAGCCCATGTGGAACGAGGACGATTCGGTCGGAATCGTTTTCAACGGCGAAATCTATAACCATGGTGAATTGAGACGCGAGCTGGAACGGAGCGGGCATATCTTCAAATCGGATCATTCCGACACCGAAACGCTCATTCATGGTTTTGAGCAGTGGGGGGCCGGACTGCTGGATCGAATCAACGGGATGTTCGCGTTTTGCATTTATGACCGGACCCGGCGGCGGCTTTTTTTCGCACGAGACCGCTTTGGCGAAAAGCCGCTCTATTATTCGTTGGTCCCCGGTGGAATAGCCTTTGCGTCCGAACTGAAGGCGTTGCTCAAGCATCCCGGCATTTCCCCTGGCATCGACCCGCTGGCCGTAAAAAAATATTTTGCGTACGGTTTTATTCCTGCGCCGGCGACGCTTTACCGCCATGTTTACAAGCTCCCGGCCGGGTATTACATGAGCTTTGATCTTGCAAGCTCGGAGCTGAGCGTGAGTCGCTACTATCGGTTCTCCGTCGCTCCGGACGCGGCGTTGTTGCATCGGGATGAAAACGAGGTGGCGGAAGAGCTGCGGGCCTGCCTGTTGGGGGCGACCAGGCGACGCCTCATCGCCGACCGACCCGTCGGGATATTTCTCTCGGGCGGAATAGATTCAAGCACGATTCTCGCCTGTGCGGCTTCGGCACAGGGCGAATCAAATCTGAAGACATTTGCCATCGGATTTAACGAAAAGACCTTCGATGAATCCGATTACGCACGCCTTGTCGCCGGATATTTTGCAACCGAGCATCGGGAAGAAATCCTCGATATCGCATCGGCTCGAAATATCGCGGAGCAGATCGG
>CAITSH010000162.1 GCA_903895005.1 uncultured Pseudomonadota bacterium | reverse complement strand
CGGCATACGAACCGAGCGCGTCGGCCTGGGCCGCCTTGATTTTCGCCATCAAGGCCTTCCCCTCCGGAGCGTAGAGCATGGATTCAAGCCGCTTTTGCGCTTTATCGCCATTGGCGGAGTTAACCGCCATGCGCTCGATGACATGCTTGCGCTGGGCGTCGTCACCGGCGACCGCAAGTTCAAAGATGCGCCGCGAATTGGCCCGCACCCAGACCTGCATTTCCAACGCTGCTTCCAACTTGGCGGCATCGACATTCACGGTCCTGTCCAGCGTGTCGGCACTGCTTGAAAGCGCCCGGATCGACACCAGGCCACTTATTAGCAGCAATGCCAATACGATCGCAAATCCCATGCCAAGACGGGCCCCTATTTTCATGTTTACGACTTTCTTATCACTCTCCCTTACCTCGTCTAACTATTTCTTAAACTTCTTCGATCGGTTTTGCTTTCCTCAGGCAGCCAATACTTCGGCCGCCTCCCTCGTCCTGCTTTCTTTGCGAAAGCACACCACTGCCCCGCCAGCGACTGCCGTTTCGGTCACAAACACCGACACCGACTGCTGCAGGGTTCCGGCCTGGTCTTTCATCGACTCGGCCGCTGCGGATGCCTGCTCGACCAGTGCCGCGTTCTGCTGCGTCACCTGGTCCATTTGAGTGATGGCCTGGTTCACCTGCTCGATGCCCGCCGACTGCTCCTGGCTCGCCGCGCTTATCTCGCCCATGATGTCCGTCACGCGTTTTACCGCCTGCACGATCTCTTCCATGGTCTTGCCTGCCGCGTCCACCAGCTTGGTTCCCTCTTCGACCTTGTCCACCGAATCGCCTATCAGGGTCTTGATTTCCTTGGCTGCAGCCGCGCTGCGTTGGGCCAGGCTGCGGACTTCGGATGCGACGACTGCAAACCCGCGCCCCTGCTCACCTGCACGTGCGGCCTCGACCGCCGCGTTAAGCGCGAGGATATTGGTCTGGAAGGCGATGCCGTCGATGACGCTGATGATGTCGACGATTTTCTTGGAACTCTCGTTGATGGCGCTCATCGTCCCGACCACCTCGCTGACGACGCTGCCGCCCTTGATCGCGACTTCGGAGGCGCCCATTGCCAACTGGTTGGCCTGCTTCGCGTTCTCGCCGTTTTGCTTCACGGTAGCGGTCAGCTCCTCCATCGAACTGGCGGTTTCTTCCAGCGAACTGGCCTGCTCTTCGGTCCGCTGCGACAAATCGGCGTTGCCCGCGGCAATCTCACGGCTGGCGGTATCAATGGAATCGGAAGCGACGCGGATCTGCCCGATGATTCCGTTCAACTTCTTCAAAAAAACCGAGTGAGGTCTGCGTGCTAGCCACATTAAAAAGCCTGACTTCTTTGCCGGAACGATAGTTATTTTCTAGTCGGTATTGATAGGAGGGTTTTCCGATTTGTGCATTGGCATTTGCAATTTTCTCACCACCCGTCGTGTTTTGAAAAAAACGTAATTTAACATCCTGATTAATTTGTTGTAGAAATTCGGAAATATCATTGATATTGGATTT
>CAITSH010000161.1 GCA_903895005.1 uncultured Pseudomonadota bacterium | reverse complement strand
GTCTCGCCATACCTCACCGTTACGCTGAAAAATGTCGACCCGCGCCTGCCGTTCGCGCTGTCGAGCATTGCACTGGCCCTGGCGACCCTGGGCATTGTCTGGGCTGAGCGGCGGCTCGCCGCGGCCCCGGCTCCAACGGGGGCGCCCGCGCGGGTGCGCGTCGATGGCTACCTGCTCGCGTTCCTCGCCGGCGCGGCCTTGCTCGGGCTTGGCTTCCAGGTGCACTTTTCGCTCAACTCGGCGCCGCAATACCTGCGCTTTGCCAAACCCGCCGATCTTGAGTGGCTGATGCCGGTGTTCTGGGTGGGCTTCAACCTGCTGATGTGGCCGGCCTCGTTGTGGGTCCAGCGTTCGGGTGGGGTGTTGGTGATGGCTACAGGCAGCGTCGTGGGCGCACTCGCATCGGCCGCTGCCGTGTCGGCGGGCAGCCTTGAGATGCTGTTGGCGGCGCAATTCATCGCCGGTGGTGCGTGGGGTGCGGTGCTGATGAGTGCCCTGACCGCCTGCATCGCGCTCGGACACACCGGTCGTGAGGGCGTGATGACGGGAAGTCTTTTTTCACTGCTCGCCCTCGCCGCGTTTGCGCGCATGGCGCTGGTTGCCGCACAACTCAATAAAGACCCCCAGTTCGCCACCGCGCTCTCATGGGGGCCGGGTATCGCGTGGTTTCTTGCCGCCGTGCTGCTGATCCTGTTGTCGCGCCAGCCGCGCCGCTGATCGCGGCTTGAGGACTTTGGGGGCCCCTGAGGATGAACGTGATGTGGCGCGTTATTTCCCGCTTTATTTTGCGGGCGCGCCCGGGACCCGGCTCAGGCCACGGCCGGGCGCCGTCCCATGATCTGCATGCCCTGCATATGCATCACCAGTTCGTCTTTCTGGTTGTAGATGTTCCAGCGCATCGTCGCCATGCCGCGGTCGGGTTTGCTCGACGAGGGCTTGGCCGCGATCACCGTCGCGCTCATGCGCAGCGTGTCGCCCGGGAAAACCGGTTTGAGCCAGCGCACCTCGTCCATGCCCGGTGAACCCATGCAAGCGGTATCCAGCAGGTAGCTGTCGCACATCAGGCGCATGCACACGCCCACCGTCTGCCAGCCGCTGGCAATGAGCCCGCCATAGATGGATTTTTTCGCCGCCTCCGGGTCCGTATGGAAATACTGCGGATCGTATTCGCGCGCGAAGCCGATGATGTCCTGCTCGGTCAATTGCCGCTTACCGCCTTCGAATACGCGTCCGGCTACAAAATCCTCGAAATAGTATTTGATCGTCATCGTTCCCGGCCCCGACTATGTTGAAAAGTGAATGGTAAATGGCAAGCGGCTGGAAACCCGCGCCTGGTGCGGCTTTCCAGCCGGTTTCCAGGATGGGTCAGGCCTTGTCCGCCGGCTTGAATTGCAGCGACTTGTATTCGAGAAACTCTTCGAGGCCATAACGGCCCAGTTCACGACCGTTGCCCGATTGCTTGAACCCGCCAAAGGGCGCCTGCATGTTGAACGGCCCGCCGTTGATGTCGATCTGCCCGGCGCGAATGCGCCTCGCCACACGCCCCGCGCGCGCCTCGTCGGCTGACCATACGCCGCCCGCCAGGCCGTAGAGGCTGTCGTTGGCGATACGCACGGCGTCGTCC
>CAITSH010000160.1 GCA_903895005.1 uncultured Pseudomonadota bacterium | reverse complement strand
GAGTTCCTCCAACGTGTTGCCGCGCGCCACAAAGTCGGGTATCTCGCCGATGGGTAACCCGCTGAATGAATACTTGCTGGCGTACTGGCTGTCGAATATCCAATAGCACGGCAGGTTCGGATAGGCGTGCGTCGGCGCGTCGAAGCCGCGAAGCCCAGCCTGCAGCTTCTGGAAAAAGGCCTCGTCGCCAAACCGCTTGCCGCGACTATTGACGATGATCGAGTGCGGCTGCGGAATCTCGCTGGTGCCTGCGTTCCGAAACATCGCCGGCCGGCCGCTGCGTGCGGGAACGTCGTAACCCAGAAAGAGCATCAGCGACCTCGGTATCAAGCGCACGCGGCCGCCCACTTCCGCTCCCATGGTGAGGCCATCACCCGTCAGAGTTTCGGGGAACATGTTTCTGAGGCCGGGGATGTCTTCATAACTTTTGAGCAGTTCCTGGTTAGCCTCATATCCGCCGGTGGCCAGCACCACAGTTTGACGCACCGTGATGTGCCTGCTCACGCCGTTGATGGTCGCTACCAGCCCGGTAACCTTGTTAGCCTCAACCACCAGCCGCTCAGCCGGCGATTCGATATAGATCGGGATTTTGCGGTCCAGCAGCTGCTTCACGAAAGCCGCCACCAGTCCGGCGCCCAGCGCACGCATGTCGTCTTTTTGCCGCTGCGCCTGCACAACTGGGTCCCAGCCTTTGTAGCTGCCGCGCCCGCCCCAGCGGACGGCTTCGTCAATGGTGGCGCGGGTCAAGGTGAAGGGCGATGTCAAAACCTTCTCGCGCCACTCGCCGAGTTCATAGCCGGGGAAGAGGTCGATCTCTATCATGCGGCCTTCTTTTTTGGCGCCGGGCGCCATGCCCATGTAGATGTCCGGCACATTGCGGACGACATGAAACTTCAGCCCGAGGTCGGCAAAATACTCCAGTGCCGGTGGTCCGTTGTCTATGTAGCTGCGAAGGTTTCCCTCATCGGCATAACCTGCTGCCAGGAAGCGCAGGTACTCGGCCCCTTCTTCCGTCGAGTCCTCAATACCAGCTTGGCGCTGGAGATGGTTGCCAGGGATCCAGATGCCGCCGGCCGAGTACGTCGTGCCACCGCCCAGCACTGCCCCCTTCTCCAGCAGGATGGTTTTAAAGCCGTGTTCATGAAAGGCCAGCGCCGCGGCGCAGCCGCTGGACCCTGAGCCGACAACAACAACATCCACCTCGTCTTCGAATTCCGGCTGCATTTGCTTCTCCAAAATCTTCGTTTGTAAATGTCTTGAGTTTCACGCTTGCAGCGGGAACTTCTGGGGTTACTCTGCTTTGATGTGCGCCTTGTTGATGAGATCCTTCCAGCGCACGACATCTGCCCTGATCAATTCCGTCAGCGCTTCAGGCGTGCTGCGTTCGGCGACAAGTCCGGTGACCAGCATTTGCCCCTTCACCTCATTGAGGGTGCGCGCGATCTCGGCATTGAGTTGCGTAGTGATCTCGGGTGGCAGTTTCGCCGGGCCGGAGAGGAAGTAGTACACGTCTATATCGAGGTTCTTCAGCCCGAGCTCGTCGAAACTCGGCGCATCCGGCGCAAGCAGGGAGCGGCCCCTCCCCGAAACGGCGAGCACGGTCAGCCTGCCGTCTTTCACGTAGGGCAAGATGACGTTGACGGGAAACATCGCCATGGGAATCTGCCCGCCCAGCAGGTCGTTGAGCGCGCCGGTCGCGCCCTTGTAGGGCACGTGTGTTATCTCCAGCGCGAGCTGGTTCTTGAACATTTCCATGCCGAGGTGATGCGGCGTGGCGTTTCCGGCCGAGCCGTAGTTGAGCTTGCCGGGTTGCGCCTTGGCCATGGCCACCAGCTCGTTGAGGGATTTGACCGGCAACACCTTCTGGTTCACCACCAAGGCCATGCTGCCAGTGGCGATCTTCGAGATGTGGGTGAAATCTTTTACGGGATCGAAGGGCAGGTTTTTGTAAAGCGCCGGCAGCACCGGCAGCGCACCGGTGGTGAGCATCAGTGTGTAGCCGTTGGGTTGCGACCTCGCGGCAAAGTCCGAGCCGATGGCGCTGCCTGCACCAGGCCTGAAATCAACTACAAGGGGCTGCCCCAGCCGCGGCGCAAGATTGGCGGCCAGCGTGCGCGCCAGCGGATCCAGGCCGCTGCCGGCGGCGTAGGGCACCAAAAGGGTAATTGGGCGGGAGGGGTAAGCCTGCGAAAACGCAGGGGTGGACGACAGTAGCGCCATGGATGCTGCTATCCTTGGCAACAACGTATGTGAAATGAAACTTCTAGCGATGATCATGGCTTGTCTCCAATTTTTTGATGATCGGTGTTGCCCTGCATCTTAAATGCTGGCGTGGAAAAGGGGTGAAGGCCCAGGCCTTTAGATCACACCTTTTTCTTTGGCTTTCCTGTTTTAGAAGGTCCACATCTTATCTACGACCTGCGGTTGCCACATCGGACGCACATTATCCACAAGCTCTTCGCCGTCAATCTCTTGCGGTGTATCGATCTGCATCTCACGGAATGGTCGCAGCGCGTTGTCTTCCAGCATGACAGATGCTGCGAACGCTTCTTCGAGGCTGCGCCCAATAATCACGGCACCGTGGCCGCGCAGGATGACGGCCGCGCGATCGCCCAGCGTGCGTGCCATCCCCGCCCCGTGCTCGGGCCGCTTGATGAGGATGGGGTCCGGGCGCACGGGTACATCCTTGCCAAAGGGCGCGCCGATCACGCCTACGAGCTGCAGGGGCTTGCCGACGATACTGAAAAGGGTGGCGTAATCCAGGTGCAGGTGAAACACCGCCATCGCGTCCGGCCTTGCCCTAAACACGCTTGTCAAAATGGGCGTTTCACTGGCCGGGTTCTTGGTGCCGCCAATCCGCTTCCCCACGCCGTCCACAACAACCATATCGTTTGAAATCGCGGAGGTTTCCTTCGAACCGGTAACGCCAGCGAAAAATCACTGCGCCCCCAATTATCTTTGACTTGACCACGCCATAGAGCGAGTGCTCATCGGTCAGTCGTTTGCCCGCGTCAGCGGACTTAAGTCGTTCCAGCTCTTTGACTGAGAGCATTGTCATATCCGCCAGCCCTTCAAAAAAGCGCCTAACCAAGTCGTAAGCTGGCATTAAATTATAGCGAATGTCTCTGGACGGTTAAGTTTCATTAGTACATGATTTTTATGTATAAAACTTCTTTTATCGGATGTTATAGAACGCTATTGGAAATGGCTACTACCTTTATGTAGAGCAAGGGGTCGGAGGTTCGAATCCTCTTGCTCCGACCAACCGATAGAGCAGTCAGATCCTCGAGTTGGTACAGGATCGGGAAAATCTTCGCCAGTCAGATAGCGGGGCAAGCCAGCGCAAGCTGGCTTTTTCTTTTGTGGCTCCGAGATGCCGTGGTTTCGAAATACGGCTGCATCGGGAGGGCCAAAATCGACAAAGCATGGCCTATGCGCTAGGCTTCGACTCCGCGCCCGCCGGCAGGGAATGTCAGGCCTGTGCTCCCGAATAACCCGATAAGAAATTTCACAACGAATGAGCTCAGAAAAAACAAAGGAAATCCTGATCGCCGGTGGCGGCATCGGAGGTGTTGCTGCTGCACTGGCCCTTGCCAAACGCGGCCTTCGTTCTCGTGTGATGGAACGCGCCCCCGAGTTTGGCGAAATCGGTTACGGCATCCAGCTTGGTCCGAACGCCTATCGCATGCTGGAGTTCCTCGGCGTCGCCAAAGAGGTTGAGGCGACCGCGGTTCACCCCGAGTTCCTTGTCCTCGTCGACGCACTGAACGACAAGGAGCTGACGCGCATTTCCTGCGGTGCCACGTTCAAGGCGCGCTACGGTGCTTCCTACATGGTGGTGCATCGGCGTGACCTGCATGGTGCACTGATCAAGGCCTGCGAGGATAACGAACTGGTCACGCTTCACACGTCCAAGGAACTGGTCGGATTTGTTGAGCGTGGAGATATCGTCGAGGCGAGATTCTCCGATGGCAGCGAGTATGAATGTGCTGCGCTGATCGGTGCTGACGGTTTGCGTTCGAAGGTACGCGAAACCGTTGTCGGTGACGGCGCTCCGCGGGTTTCGGGGCATGTCACCTATCGTGGTGTTGTGCCCATCGACCAGGTGCACGATAAAACGCATTTCAATAACATGACCATCTGGGTCGGGCCAGACCTTCACCTGGTGCAATACCGCCTGCGCGGAGGTACCGTATTGAACAATGTCGCAACCGTGGTCAGTAACAAGTTTCGAAACGGCAACAAGACAGACTTTGGCGGTCCGGACGAATTGCAGGAGGTGTTTTCACACACGACGTCCAGGGTCCGGGAAATGCTGAGCTATGTCGGCACCGATAAAAACTGGGTCTTGCATGATCGTGATCCGGTGCCTACGTGGACGCAAGGTAAGGTTGCGCTGCTTGGGGACGCCGCACATCCGACGCTGCAGTATCTTGCCCAGGGGGCATGCATGGCCATTGAAGACGGCGTCGTGCTGTCCAAGTTGCTCGCTGCGGGCGGCGATGTCAGCGCGGCGTTGGTTACCTACAACGAGGCCCGTTATCTGCGGACGGCGCGGGTCCAGCTTACCTCGCGTATTTTTGGTGACATCATTCATACACGCGGTGGTGCACGCGACCTTCGCAACCATCTGATGGCTCAACGCACCCCCGAGACCTTTACCGAGGTGGACTGGCTATACAAGGGCATCGAGGTAATCTAGCCGGATCCGGACCAAATGGCGACTCCCATTCCTGCGGATTCCAGCGGCACCGATTACCTTTCACGTGAAGAGGTGCTTGAGATCCTTGGGGTAAAGCGCCAGACGCTCTACTCCTACGTAAGCCGCGGCTACATCCGCAGTGTTCCGCAAGCCGGCGGACACGCCAGTTTTTACCTGCGTGAAGACATAGAGCGTGTAAAGGCAAAGAACACCGCGCGCTCCGGGCACGGCCCGGCAGCTGCAAGCGCCATGCGATGGGGCGAACCTGTCATTGTCACCAGCATCACCGAGATCACCGAAGAAGGCCCGCGCTACCGGAATCGCGCCGCTCTGGATTTGGCACGGTCTCGTTGCGCCTTCGAAGCGGTAGCCGAGTATTTGTGGACGGGCAGCTGGACCGACG
>CAITSH010000159.1 GCA_903895005.1 uncultured Pseudomonadota bacterium | reverse complement strand
TTTGACCCGGTGAAGGACTTCGCCGCCGTCGGGCAGATGGCCTCGGTGCCGCTGGTCGTGATCGTGAGTGCCGGCCTGCAGGTCAATACGTTGCGCGAGCTGATCGAACTCGCGCGCGCGCGGCCCAATTTCATCAACTTCGGCTCGGGTGGCAACGGCGCCGCGCAACACCTTGCCGGTGAGTTTCTGAAAAGCCTCGCCGGCATCGAAATGGTCCACGTGCCCTACCAGGGCAGCGGCCAGGCCATTCCCGACCTGATCGCCGGCCAGATCCAGTTGATGGTGGAACCACTCGCCTCGGCCATGCCGCATATCAGGGGTGGCAGGGTCAAGGCGCTGGCTATCACCTCGCGCCAGCGCGTGCCCTCGCTGCCCGAGCTGCCCACCGCGGAGGAGGCCGGACTGCCAGGGTTTGAGGTCACGGCCTGGTACGGACTGCTGGCACCGGCGGGTACGCCGCCAGAGGTGGTGGCGCGGCTCAACGCCGAGGTGAACAAGATCATCGCGCAGCCGGCCATGCGCGAAAGCCTCGCCACGCAGGGGGCGATTCCCGTCGGCGGCACGCCGCAGCAATTCATGGACCTCATCGTCGCCGAGATCGCCAGGTGGCGTCCCATCATCCAGAAGGCCGGCATTCGCGCCGATTGAATCAGCGGGGCATTGAAATGACAAAGCTACAAGACGCAGTCAGCATTGACGACCTGGCGCTGCTGGCAAAGCGACGGTTGCCCGGGGTCATATTCGATTTCATGGACGGCGGTGCCGAGGACGAGCGCACGCTGCGCGCCAATCGCGCGGGCTTTGACCGCTACCGCCTGCGCCCGCGCGTGCTGACGGGCAAGGGGCAGCGCGACCTTGGCATAACGCTGTTCGGCAACAAGCTCTCCGCGCCCTTCATGATTGGACCGACCGGGCTTAACGGCATCCACTGGCCCGATGGCGACATGCAACTTGCGCGCGCGGCCTCGAAGGCCGGCGTCGGCTTTGCGCTCTCGACCGCCTCGAATAATTCCATCGAGCAGGTGGCCGCTGATTCGCCCGGCGTGAACTTCTTCCAGCTCTATCCGTGGGGCGACCGCGCGTTGTGCGCGCGCCTCGCCGAGCGGGCTGCGACCGCGGGCTACAAGGCGATGATCATCACCGTCGACTCGCTCGTGGGCGGCAAGCGCGAGCGCGACCTGCGTAACCACTTTGCGCACGAGATCAGGCTGACACCGCGCGTGGTGCTGGACGGACTGATGCACCCGCGCTGGCTCACCTCGACCTGGCTTGCCCGAGGCATGCCGCGCTTTGAAAACGTCGCCGAGTTTGCAAAGCCCGGGGCCAATGCCCATGACCTTGCCGAATTCACGCGCTCCCAGCGCAATCCGAAACTCAGCTGGGAGGATATCCGCTGGATGCGCACGCAATGGCAGGGGCCGCTGCTGGTCAAGGGCATTCTGACCGCCGAGGATGCGTTGTGTGCAAAACAGGCCGGCGCCGAGGGTGTGGTGGTGTCCAATCACGGCGGACGCGCCCTGGACAGTGCGCCGGCGACGATTGAGGCGCTGCCTGAAATTGTCGCCGCGGTCGGCGACAGCATGCAGGTTCTGGTGGATGGCGGCTTTCGTCGCGGATCGGACATTGCCAAGGCGCTCGCGCTGGGCGCCGATGCTGTGTTGCTCGGGCGTGCCACCTTGTACGGCCTTGCTGCGGGTGGTGAGCCGGGCGTGGCGCGTGCTCTCGCGATCTTGCGTGACGAGCTTGAGCGTGTATTCGCGCTCACCGGCTGTGGCAGCGTTGCCGACCTGACGCCACGGCACGTGGCGGTGGTGGAGGACTACTTCCGCCAGACGGTATAGGCTGCATAGGGTGCAAACGCCCGCCTGGCGCGGGTTTCCAGCATGTTGTGCAAGGCGTAAGGCCGTGCCGTTTCGCGCTATGTCTAGTCGAGAATGCGCCGGCGCGTTGCCGCCTGCGCGTAGGCTTCGGCATCCTCGGGTAGCAGCAGTCGCGCCTTGACCAGCGCGCTCGCCGCCTTGATTACCTTGCCCACGTAATCGGCCTGGCCCGCATAGCGCTCTTCAAGCGACGGACGCGGGTCGCTTTTGGCTTCACGCTCGGCGCGGGTCTTGGCGAAGGCGAGATAGCTGCCGTCACGGTCGCACAGCTCGCCCTCGGTGAAGGGCGCCTTGTAAAGGTTCCAGCCGGTGTAGGTCGCCAGGGGCACGGCGATATCGGGCAGGCGTATGCCAGCGAGTTCGTTGCCGTCTTTGTCCACTTTGGATACCAGCGTTGTATAGGCTTTGGATGTGTCGGGCTGCGGGTTCTGCCAATCGCCAAACAGTTCGAGCTTGTTGCCAAAACGCGCCACCTGCGTGCCGGGAAGCTCTGGGAATCCGGTCGCATCGTGCGCGACCAGGGTACGTGCGGCGAGCGTCGGTACCTGGCTGGGCGGAGGTGCCTTGCCCCTGGATACCCATTCGTCGAGCGCAACAATGAGTGCGCGCAAGGCGGGCGCGGGGCTGTGCGGGTTGCGCGGGTTGGCACACTGGCCCGGTGCGGTGGTGAGACCGGCCCGGCCGCCGTGCTGCGTGCCTGCAATCATGTAGACGCGTGCGTTGGCGGGCAGCTTCGCATCGGATTTGCCAAGCGGATCGGTGTGCAGCAGCGACGCGCCTTTTTGCCAGTACTCGGTGGAGGTGTTGACCTCGATCAGCAGCGGGTCCGAGGCATTGCCGCGGAACAGTGCGCCGCGTTTGCCGCTGACCGGGTCTTTCATGTTTGCCGCGGAAAACGGAAACTCGTTTTCCGGGTAGAGGTGGTCTTCGTGCTGGGTGTTGGTGCGGCCCGGTTCGCCGAACTCGGTGTTCATGAACATGCGGCCGACGCCCGAGATGTGTGCGAGCACGCCGTCGAACACGCGGCGGCCCGATTCGTCTTCATTGAAGCCCTGCGAAATGTGGTCGCGCAGGTAGCGGCCCGACTGTGAAATGCCCACCGCGATGACCGACTGGATGTTGCGGCCGAGCGGGTTGGGCTTCATCTCGGCGTCGCTGGCTTCATAACGCAAGAACGAAATCACATCGCGCGTTGCGGCAAAGCCGATGCCCAGCACCTTCGGATCCTTGGCCGGGTAGCGCAACTCATACAGCGAGCCCGGTTCGGGCTTGGTACCCGGTGGCCGCAACATGATCTCGCGCGCGTTGACGTAAGACCACGCCGGCAGCGGAATTTCGACGCGCGCATCCGCTTCGCGACGGCGCACGGTCAGCGTCGCCTGGTTCTGGTCGAAGGTTGCGGTGTCGTAGCTGAGGCGGAAGGTGTCGACCGGATTGGCGCGCGTTCCCGATACCAGCTCTTCGCGGATGGTGCGCACGATCGGCTGGCCGTTTTCGAGGGGCACGATGGATTTCATCGCCATGCCCTTGTTGCTGCGCGGGGCGTCCGGATCCCAGCCGCTCCAGACCATGGTCCAGCCCTGGCGAAAGAACAGGGCGTTGCCCGCATCCTTGACGGCGGCGAGGTCGTTGGCCGCGCCCACCGCCTGAACCGGCGCGTCGAGCAGCCATGGCAGCATGAACTTGCGGCCGCGGTTGTTCACTTCATAAAGGATCTTTCGGTTGCCGCGCGCCAGATCGACGGGGCGCAGCATTTCGAAATCGACCTCGTACTCGACCTTGCCGCGAATATTAATGCGCACACGCTCGAGATTAACGATGCCCTTGTTGTGCGGGTCGTCCTTGTCGAGTTCGCCGCGGGCGATGCCGCTGACATGCTCGTAGCCGCCGACCTCGCCGAAGGCCGTGCCGCCGGCAAAAGGCTGCACGCGCTCGATCTGCAACTGGGTGAGGCGCGCATGGGCGGCCGTCGAGAGTATGGTGAGCGCGGCAAGGCATAGCAGGGGAAGAATGCGTTTCATTGTGGCCTCCAGGCTTGCGGTGTTTTTTTCAGCCGGCTGATGTGGCGTTAGTGTCGGCGTTCATGTCGGCGTTTCCGCCGGCTTTTTCGTAGGTGACAAAAGCATACGCCAAGCCGCCTGCGCCCGCGGCGTGGGATTCGCGCGCGGATTCGCGCCAGAACGCTTTGTCGAATTCTGGAAAGCGCGCGTCACCTTCAAAGTCGGCATCGATTTCGGTCAGGTAAATGCGCCGGGCGAGGGGCAGCGCCTGGCGGTAGATTTCGCCGCCGCCGATGACAAAGACCTCCGGCGCCGCACCGCACGCCGCGAGCGCCGCGTCGAGAGAGTGCACAGTAGTGCATCCATCGGCCCTGAACTGCGCGTTGCGGCTGACGATGATATTGCTGCGCCCCGGCAATGGCTTTCCCAGCGAGGCGAGAATGGAATCAAAGGTTTTGCGGCCCATGATCACCGGATGGTTCATGGTGACGACCTTGAAGTGTTTCAGGTCGGCGGGCAGGTGCCAGGGCATCTTGTTGTCGAGGCCGATGATGCGGTTGCGTGCGCAGGCTGCTATGAGCGATAGTGTGAGCATGAGAAATTATAGCGGTGCGCGCGGCTTGTCGTTCCCGGGCATGCGAACTTACACGGAGCGGTCATCGACGCTGTTTCCGGTCGCGCTGCTCTCCCTCGCGCTGCTGGTCGGCTGCGCCACTCCCGGCAAGTCCGGTGGTTCAGGAACATCGGGTACTTCAGCGCCGGTGCCCAACGTGAATCTTGCCGGTTTCCCCCCGGAATATCGCAAGGCCTATGGCGACGGTTGCGCGCATGCGCGCAGCGGTGGCGCGGTTTCTGGGGCGCCTGCATTTGCGCAGGGCGCCCAGCAGGCGGCCCAGGGTTGGCGTGATGGTTTTGATTACTGCAAGACAAGGCCGCGCTAGAAGCGGGAGCCTGTGGTTCGCGAACTCAGACTGCGATCGGTGCCTTGATGGTCGGATAAGGGTCGTAACCCTCGAGCGTGAAATCCTCGTACTGAAATCCGAAAATATCCTTCACCTGCGCATTGAGCTTCATTTGCGGCAGCGCCTTGGGCGTGCGTGACAGTTGCTCGCGCGCCTGGTCGAGGTGGTTGAGGTAGAGGTGCGCATCGCCGAGGGTATGCACGAATTCGCCCGGCTTGAGGCCGGTGACCTGCGCCACCATTTGCATCAGCAGGGCGTAGGAGGCGATGTTAAAAGGCACGCCGAGGAAAATATCGGCGCTGCGCTGGTAGAGCTGGCAGGAGAGAATCCCGTCAGCCACATAAAACTGGAACAGCGCGTGGCAGGGCGGCAGCTTCATCTGGTCGATTTCCGCCGGGTTCCACGCCGAGACGATGTGGCGGCGTGAGTCGGGTTTCTCGCGAATTGATTTGATCACCTGCGCGATCTGGTCGATGTGCCCGCCGTCTGCGGTGGGCCAGCTGCGCCATTGCGAGCCGTATACCGGGCCGAGGTCGCCCTTGGCATCGGCCCATTCGTCCCAGATCGACACGCCGCGCTCCTGCAGCCAGCGCACATTGGTCTCGCCGCGCAGGAACCACAGAAGCTCGTAAATGATCGACTTGAAGTGCAGCTTCTTGGTCGTCACCGCCGGAAAGCCGTCGGCGAGATTGAAGCGCATCTGCCAGCCGAATACCGACAGCGTGCCGGTGCCGGTACGGTCGGATTTCTTGTTACCGTGCTCGAGCACGTGGCGCATCAGGTCGTGATATTGGCGCATGCGGGCGTGGTTGCTCGTTCGTATGTGTCGTCGTGGCTAGGGATGCGGCCCGGTTTTCATCGGGCGCGACGGATCGGCGCACCATTCGCTCCAGGAGCCGGCGTAGACCTTGTGGCCTGCAAGTCCTGCGATGTCCATGGCGAGGGCGTTGTGGCAGGCGGTGACGCCGGAGCCGCATTGGTTGACCACGTTTGCCGCGGGCGTGCCCGCCAGCAGGGTTTCGAATTCGCCACGCAGCATCGCACCGCTTTTGAATGTGCCGGCGTCGTCGAGGTTGTCGCGAAAAAAGCGGTTGCGCGCGCCGGGGATATGGCCGCCCACGGGGTCCAGGGTTTCGTTTTCACCGCGATAACGGTCTGCTGCGCGCGCGTCAATAAGCAGCATGTCGGGTTTGCCGAGGTGGGCGAGCACGTAGCCTGCGTCGACAACGGTGTCGCGCGTGCCGGCCTTGTACGCGTTTGCGACGGGGCGGGGCAGGTCGGTGGCTTGTGCGCGGCCTTCAGCCAGCCATTTGCCCCAGCCACCGTCCAGGACGGCGACGCGATCGTGGCCCAGCCAGTGGCGCAGCATCCACCACAGGCGAGAGGCGAATATGCCGGCTTGCGCGTCATAGGCGACCACCTGCGACGCCGGCGTGATGCCGGCGGCGCCCAGTGTGCGCAGGAAGTCTTCGGGCGCGGGCAGCGGATGGCGGCCGTTGCGCCCGTTCACAGGCCCCGCGAGGTCGCGGTCCGCATGCATGAAGTGCGCGCCCGGCAGGTGCCCTGCGGCGTAGGCCTTTTCACCCGCGTCGGGCGCGGCAAGATCGTGACGGCAGTCGACGACGACCCACTGCGGGTCGTCAAGATGCAGCGCGAGGTCGGCGCTGGAAACGAGGGTGGAGTAGGGCATCGCGTCGGCTCGGGAGGGCTAGATCTTGCCCGCCAGTTCGCGCCGCAGGTGCTCGTGAAAGTGCAGCATGCCGTCTTCCATGGGCGACTGGTAGGGGCCGGCGTCGTTCAGGCCCTGCTGGTAAAGGGCCTTGCGGCCGCGGTCCATGCGGATGGCGATTTCGTCGTCCTCCTCGGCCGTCTCCATGTAAGCGGCCTGCTCGGCGGCGATGAACTCGCGCTCAAACAGGACGATGTCCTCGGGGTAATAGAACTCGATGACATTGGTGGTCGACTGCGGGCCGTTCGGATGCAGCGTGCTCACCACCAGCACATGCGGGTACCACTCGACCATGATGTTCGGGTACAGCGTCAGCCAGATGGCGCCGTGCTGGGGCATTTCGCCGCCGTAATAGTCGAGCACCGCCTTGTGCCAGCGCGCGTAAGTCTTGCTGCCGGGGCGCGCGAGATGGTTGTTGATGCCCACGGTCTGCACCGAAAAGCGCTCGGCAAACTGCCAGCGCAGGTCTTCGCAGCTGACGAACTGCCCGAGGCCCGGATGAAAGGGTTCGACGTGATAGTCCTCGAGGTAGACCTCGATGAATGTTTTCCAGTTGTAGGGGCAGTGGTGCACCTCGGTGCTGTCATTCATATAGCCCGAAAAATCCAGGTCGGTCGCCACTTCGATGCCGGCGAGGTCGGTGACGACATCGCGCTTACCCGCGAACAGCAGGCCGTTCCAGTTTTGCAGCGGCGTGCCGGCGAGGCTGACGCAGGGGTTTTCGGGGAAATGCGGCGCGCCCACGAGCTTACCCTCAAGGTCGTAGGTCCAGCGGTGCAGCGGGCAGATGATGTGCTGGGCGCGGCCGCGGCCTTCGAGCATGATGGCCTGGCGGTGACGGCAGATATTGGACAGCAGTTCGATGCCGCGGTCGTTGCGGACCAGCAACTTTGCGTCGTCCATCCAGCCTATGCTGTGATAGTCGCCCCGATCGGGGACCATCAATTCGTGACCGACATACCCGGGTCCGTCCTTGAACAGCGCCTGCATCTCAACATCGAAGATACGCTGGTCGAAATACCAGGACATCGGAAGCTGAGGGGAACTCCTGACCAGTTGCAGGGTGCTGCTGAGCAATTCGGACATGATGTACGCCGACCTCCTGGAATCTCCGGGTTAATGACGCAAAAGGACGACAATTCTAAGGCTTTTCAGACCCTTGGGCCAGACTAATCGGCGCTTCAGGCGATTTGAGCGGGGCCTTTTGGCGACCCCGCATGCCTCATGTGGAGTAGGCGGTCAGCTTTGATTGGATTATGATTTTTTCAAAGCTTCGCGTTTATAATTGCGGTCTTGGCACCGGCACCCCGGTCACCCCCTGGACGCAATAAATTCCATGACAAAAACA
>CAITSH010000158.1 GCA_903895005.1 uncultured Pseudomonadota bacterium | reverse complement strand
GGGATATGCACGCCGGCTTTAAACGTGTGGTTGAAGACGTTGATTATAGAGCGTCTTTGATTTCTATGGGGCTGAAAAACGTTATGCGGTTCAGTCCATCGACGATAGCAGGGGCATATGCCGGTGTGTATCGCGAGATTGCGGGGGAAAACAAACGCTAAAAGATTTTCAGGGAATGTTTGGTGTTTCAAGGGTAGGGGCGTGAACGGTAGGCGCGCCAAGATCATATCGATAGCCCCAAACATCAGACTTTAACCGCAGATTACGCAGATGTGCTCAGATATTAGATTGTTACACTAATCGCCCGTAACAATAGGGCTTCAAAATGGCTTGTTGTAGCCCCGACCGGTGGTCGGGGCCTTTGAGATAAGCCCGACCACCGGTCGGGCCTACATCAGAAAAAGTCTGAATATCAAGAAACGTTGGTCTTATATGCAGTTTTTTGTGAAATCCGTGGTCAAATTATTCAGTTCTTATGGTCTGATAGTTATGTGCCGGTAGTATAAGTTTTTATAAACGGACGACTTAAGCGTGTTTTTTTGAAATTTTCAGAAGTGAAACTCAGGGTTCTACATTATACAGGAGTCTACGCACCGGCATGGAAGTGGGGTGGGCCACCAAGAAGCAGCGCCAACCTGGCCGAGGGAACGGCCGCGCTGGGACACGAGGTTACGGTATACACTACGAACGCCGGTTTGGAGGATGATCCAAATATTCCAACGGATCGGCCGGTTCTACGAAACGGGGTGACGGTTCACTACTTCCCTGCAAGAACTAGTTTACTCGGTTTGCGGAGTGCCGAAATGGAGAACGCTGTGAGGCGGCGCGCGAAAGACTTTGATGTAGTGCATATCACCGGGGTGTGGCAGCCGACGAGTGTCGCGGCGTGCCGTGCCTGCGAGGCGCTCGGGGTGCCCTATGTGATATCGCCCCGGGGCGCGTTAAGTCCATATTCATTCTCGCAAAAGGCGTGGAAGAAATGGCCCTACTGGTGGATGCGCGAGCAGCGGAACTGTAATTTTGCGTCGATCGTGCATTACACGGCCACGATGGAAAAAGACGAATGTGCGCGCCTTAAACTGCGAGGCCGGCCCGTGGTTATTCCGAATTCGATCGATTTTTCTTCGTGGTGGGGCGAGCCCGAAGCGGGTAGGGCCTGGCGATCGCAGTTGCGCCCAGTTGGTGTGATTGAAACGACCAAAGTGCTGCTCTACGCGGGACGCCAACATCATAAAAAGGGCCTCGATCTACTGCCCGAGGTGTTGCTCAGCTTACCTAATCGTAATTGGCACTTGGTCTTGGTGGGTAGTGATGAGGACGGGTCTGGAGCCGCCTTGGTGAAAGCCTTTGGTGAGGCGAAGGCGAAAGTGACGTGTTTGCCAGCGACCGATGCAGCCGGACTTCGTGCGGCCTACTCGGGTGCTGATATTTTTGTTCTTCCGAGCCGGCACGAAAACTTTGGGAATGTGGTGGTTGAAGCGCTCGCTTGTGGCTGTCCGGTGATTGTTTCGGATGCCGTGGGTGCAGCGGATCAAATCCAAGATATCCCGGGCGTCACGGTTGTTCCGCGCACCAAAAAAGAGTGGCAGGATGCCATCGAGCGCCAGTTGCGGAGTGCAGTGAAGCCGCCTAGCGATATCGTAATGGATCGATTTTCCTGTAAAGGAGTGGCCCGTTCGATGAGTGCGGTTTACGAGAGTTGTGTGAAGACGGAGGCCAAGGCAAAGAATCTCAATAGATGAAAAAAATCCAAAAACTTTTACGTGAAATTGCCGGTTTGCGGCGAGTCCTCGGGACCGGAGATTTTTTACGCTGGCTGGTAATTCTAATTTGGCACTCTCCAAAGGTGTTGCGCAGCGGCAGCCTCGGGCCGGTTGACGATGCGTTCGGCACGCGGGTGCGTTTTCGGACCGGTGGCACCTGGCAGGTGATTGAGCAGGGTTCGCTCGGCGTGGTTCGCGAGATAGTCGCCGCCAATTGCTATGTTCGTCCCGGAGATCTGGCCGGTGCAAAGACGATACTGGATCTAGGGGCAAATTGCGGGGTGTTTACCTTGTTCGCACTGGCAAATGCTCCCCAAGCCCGCCTTGTTTCAGTCGAGGCCCAGCCGGCTATGGCTCGTGTCGCGCGGGACAACATCGCGCGGAATAACCACTCACATCGCGTCGAACTTGAGAATGCTTACGCAGGAGCCCCCAACGATTTTATTCGCGGTCTGGTGAAAGCGCATCCCTCCCTCGGCGCCTTTGATCCTGTCGCATATGTCAACCGGGTCGGTGAATGTGATTTCTTAAAAGTGACATAGAGGGTGCGGAATATACGCTCTTCACCGAAAATTCGGGATGGTTGCGCAAGGTTCGTAGAATGAGCCTGGAGTATCACGGAACGTGGGACGACGGCGCGCGCTTGAAGGCTATAGTGGAGGTGAACGGCTTTTCGGTAGAGCAATTTCCCCATGGCGTATTGGGCTATTTAATGTGTCGTAGAAATGATTAATATCGGTTAACGTCAGATTTTTCGTTGCGGCGTTTATTACATTGTAAAGTATTGATACATGGCACAAGCAAAGTATAGTTCGATACAGGCGGTTCGAGGAGGAGCTGCAATATTGGTCTTGCTACATCACGCCAAAGGCATGGAAACGCGGTATTGGGGAGCAGCGGGTTCGTTGCCCAACTTTTTTCACGTTGGTTATGTAGGGGTGGATTTATTCTTCGTGATAAGTGGATTTGTGATTGCCTTGGTGCTTTCGAGGGAAAAGTCAGAGATTGGGGCGGGACTTGGTTTTTTATCGGATAGATTTGTCCGGATATACCCGTTATACTGGCTTGTCACAGCGGTGGTTGGTGCGGCGATTTTAATAAACCATGGAATTGTTCGGACGTTTCAGGGTAACATGCCTGATTTGTTGCCGTCGGTTCTTTTGCTCCCACAGCACGGACATCCGTTGCTGATGGTAGGTTGGACATTGGTTCATGAAATATTTTTCTACGGCACTGTGGTTTTTTTCTCGAAACTGGGTGTGCCGTGCTCGCGAATACCATTTGTCTGGTGCATTGTGTGGGCTGTTTTATCGATCG
>CAITSH010000157.1 GCA_903895005.1 uncultured Pseudomonadota bacterium | reverse complement strand
GACTCACTGAAGACAAACTCCAATCGATTGAAGACCGGCTAAACCATCGGCCGCGCAAGTGTCTTGGCTATCTCACCCCGCACGAGGTACTCTTCAACCTCAAGCCCATACCCATTGCACTTCGAACTTAAATTCGCACATCGTCTGGAAATGCACGCCAGTCGGGTGTTTCCAGCCGGCATGCCTGCGCCGCCCGGGTTTCCGGTATTCTCATCGTGTCCTGCCGCGCCATTCGGAGTCCGTAATGCACATGCTCGAACAGACAGCCATATTTCTTCTAACCGCCGTGCTGCTGGTGCCGCTGTTCAAGCGGCTAAAACTGGGTGCGGTGCTGGGTTATCTTGCCTCCGGCATGCTGATTGGGCCGTTCGGACTAGGGCTGATCGGCGAGGTCGAAACGACCTTGGAATTTGCCGAGTTTGGCGTGGTTTTGCTGTTGTTTCTTGTCGGCCTGGAGTTGCAGCCCAGCCGGTTGTGGGTGTTGCGCCGGCCGGTGTTTGGCCTGGGCGGGGCGCAGGTGCTGGTGTGCGGCGCGGTGCTAGGTGGTTTGGCCATGTTGTTCGGCCTCGAGTGGCGCTCGGCTTTTGTTGCGGGCCTGGGCCTCGCCATGTCTTCGACGGCGCTGGTCTTGTCTTCGCTGGCCGAGCGCCAGCAATTGACCCACCGACACGGCCGTGATGCGTTTGCGGTGCTGTTGTTCCAGGACCTTGCGGTGATTCCGCTGCTGGCGCTGTTACCGCTGCTCGGATCGGCGGCGGCCGAGTCCTCGCCCGACTGGATGGCGGCGCTCAAAGGCCTCGCGGTGATTGTTGCGGTGATTGCCGCGAGCCGGCTGATCGTGCGCCCTGTGCTCAAGGCTGTGGCAAATTACGGCGGGCGCGAGGTGTTCACCGCGGCGGCGCTGCTGCTGGTGGTGGGTACTGCGCTGGTCATGGAAAAAATCGGCTTGTCGATGTCGCTGGGGGCGTTTCTTGCCGGCGTATTACTGGCTGATTCAGAATTCCGCCACGAGCTTGAGGCGGACATTGAACCCTTCAAGGGCTTGCTGCTCGGCTTGTTTTTTATCGCTGTCGGCATGAGCGCGAATCTCGCGCTGTTGTGGCAGCAGCCGCTGCTGGTGCTGGGCCTGGCGCTGGTGCTGATGGTGGTCAAATTTGTGCTGATGTATGTCGTGGGTCGCTTAAGCGGGGCGTCCGAGGGCACGTCGCAACGCCTCGCGGTGGCGCTCGCGCAGGGGGGCGAATTTGCTTTTGTGCTGTTTGCGGCGGCGCAGGGCTTTGGCATTTTCAGTTCGACGACGGCGCAGCTGCTGGTGATTGTCGTGACCTTGTCGATGCTGCTCGCGCCGCCCTTGTTTGCGTTGCACGACAGGTGGATGGCGAAGCGCGATGCCGAGTCGCAACCGGAGTTCGACACCATAGACGGGCCGGGCAACCCGGTGATCATTGCCGGTTACGGCCGCATCGGGCAGATCATTTCACGCGTGCTGCGCATGAGCGGCCTGCCTTTTACCGCGCTTGAGGTCAATTACCAGCAGGTCGATTTCGTGCGGCGTTTTGGCAGCAAGGTTTTTTACGGCGACGCGTCGCGCCTGGAGTTGCTGCATGCGGCCAAGGCTGGCGAGGCGAAGCTGTTCGTGCTCGCCATTGATGATGTCGAGGCCTCGGTGAAGACCGCCGCCGTCGTGCGCCGGCATTTTCCCGACCTGCCGATACTGGCGCGTGCGCGTAACAGGGTGCATGTATTCAAGCTGCGCGACCTAGGCGTGAAAATGATTTATCGCGAGACCTTCCCGGCCAGCCTCGATATGGCGCGCCAGGCCTTGCTGCGCCTGGGCATGGGCGTGGCGGCGTCTGAGCGGGCGGTGAGCCTGTTCAAGAGCCATGACGAAGGCCAGCTCGAGGAGCAATACGCCTTGCGTAATGACGAAGGACAGTTGATCCAGAACGCGCAGCAGGCGGCGGCGCAGTTGCACGACTTGTTTGAGTCGGATGCGGTGGGGCCGCTGGCTGGCCTTGCGCCGGCGCGGCCTGCGGTGACCGGCGCCGAATAGGCGCCGTTTGCACGCACTGAATAACAGGGTTTGCGCGACGGCGTCGCAAATACGGGCTTGGCTGCGCTGCGGGTAAAATGACGGGGTGAAATCCATCGTCATCCTCATTTCCGGCCGCGGCAGCAATATGCAGGCCCTGGTCGAAGCCGGCCTGCCTGTGCGTGCGGTGATTTCCAACCGCCCCGATGCACCCGGGCTGGCCTGGGCTGCGGCACGCGGCGTCACCACCGTAACGCTGGACCACAAGGCCTTCGCCGGGCGCGAAGCCTTCGATGCGGCGCTGGCCAAGGCCATTGACGCGCACAAGCCGGACCTCGTCGTGCTCGCCGGCTTCATGCGCATTCTTTCGCCGGGCTTTGTGCAGCACTACGCCGGCCGCATGCTCAACATCCATCCTTCGCTGCTGCCGTCCTTCACCGGACTGGACACGCATGCGCGGGCGCTCGCGGCGGGCGTCAAGCTGCATGGCTGCACGGTGCATTTTGTGACTGCCGAACTCGATCACGGCCCCATCGTGATTCAGGCGGGGGTGCCGGTGCACCCCGACGACGATGAGGATGCGCTTGCGGGGCGCGTGCTGGCGCAGGAGCACCGTATTTACGCAAGGGCCGTGCGCTGGTTTATTGCCGGGCGTCTGGTCATCGAAAACGGGCTTGTGCGCGTTAAAGGAGGGGAGGGCGACGATGGCGTACAAACGGTATTTGACGCCGCCTGAGTCACTCCACCAAAGCACCAAAGCACCAAAGCCTGACGCATCGAACCTAAAGACCCTGAAAACAATGAAGCCAATCCGAATTGTCCTGACCCTGTCGTGCGCCCTGCTGGCGATGGTTTCGCTGGGCGCGTTCGCGGCGCCGCCGCAAAAGGTCACGTTGCAATACGATGTCAGCCGCAACGGCACCGTCATGGTCGAGATTGTCGAGCGCCTTGAGCACGACGGCAAAAGTTACTCGCTCACTTCGGATGCCAAGGGCAAGGGCATTTACGCAATGATGCGAGCCGGTACCGTCAAGCGCTCGAGCAAGGGGACGGTGATCGCCTCAGGCCTGCGTCCGGAAGAGTTTCACGACAAGCGCGGCGATCGCCCTGAAAGGACGGCCCGCTTTGATTGGGGCAAGGTTACGGTGCTGCACGGTGAGGAGGGTAAGCTCGAGACCAAGCCAGTCGCGGCCCCCGAACGCGTCAGTGACCGGCTTGCGATGTACTGGACCTTCGCGTTTCGTCCGCTGCCGGGCAAGGACGCCTCGGTGTCGCTGGCGGTGGCCGACGGCGGGCAGTTCGACGATTTTCGCTTCGCGCCCGCGGGCAACGAGACCATCAAGACCAGTGCCGGGGATCTCGAAACATTAAAGCTTGTCAAAGTGCCAGATCCGGGCGATGAGCGCGGCACCACGATCTGGCTCGCGACCAAGCAAAGCAATCTCCCGGTGCGTATCCTAGTCACCGAAAAGGATGGCACGCGCATCGACCAGGTCGTGACCGCGATCAGCACACAGTAATGGACTAAAGGTGCAGAGGCGGGCAGCGTCCCGCGCGCATCGATCAATTTCCCCGGGCCCGCACTTTGCGGGTCAGGACATCGCGTTTCCCGTTCACGGGTGCGCAACGCGAATGAAAGCCCGACATGAAACTTTCTGCAAATCTCATTGACCACGCCGCCGAGGCGCTCGCCGCCGTCATGCGCTTCGAGTACCCCGCCGATGGCGTGATGACGCGTTATTTTCGAGCCCACGATAAGCTAGGCCAGCACGACCGCGCGTTTGTCGCCGAGACGGTGTTCGCGGTGCTGCGGCGCAAGCGCCTGCTCGATTACCTGCTGGGCGAGACCGGTGCGCGCGCCATGGTGCTCGCCTGTCTTGCGGTGCTGCGCGGTCACAACCTGCGCGAACTCGAATCGGTCTGCACGCCGCCCGAACTTGAAAAGCTCGCGGCCATCAAACAACGCGCGCACGAGGCGCTGCCCTTCGAAATCGAATGCGACCTGCCCGATTGGGTCATCGAAAAGCTGCGGGCCGGCGGTTACGCTGACGAACCCCTGCTGGCGCTGGCCAAATCGCTGCAACGCCCGGCGCCGCTTGATTTGCGCGTCAACCTTTCCAAAACATCGCGCGAGGATGCGCTCGCGGTGCTGGCCGCGAGCGGCGTCGAGGGCGCGGCCATGCGTTATTCGCCTGCGGGTATACGGCTAAAGGAAAAACCCGCGCTGTCGCGTCACTCCTTGTATGTCGAGGGTGCGATCGAAGTGCAGGACGAGGGCAGCCAGTTGCTCTGTTACCTGCTTGGCCCCAAGCGCGGCGAGATGGTGGTGGACTTTTGCGCGGGGGCGGGTGGCAAGACACTGGGCCTTGGCATGCTGATGCGCTCTACCGGCCGCTTGTATGCATTTGATATTTCGACCTCGCGCCTGACCAAGCTGAAGCCGCGGCTGGCCCGCTCGGGATTGTCCAACGTGCACCCGCAACACATTGACAGCGAGCGCGACCCGCGCATCGGCCGCCTGGTGGGCAAGATAGACCGCGTGCTGATCGACGCACCGTGCAGCGGCATGGGCACCCTGCGGCGCAACCCCGACCTCAAGTGGCGCCAGACTGCCGTGGGCATCGACGAACTCGCGGCCAAGCAAACGCGCATTCTCGAATCTGCGGCGCGCCTGCTCAAACCCGGCGGGCAATTGGTGTACGCGACCTGCAGCATCCTGGCTGAGGAGAACGAGCGCGTTGTCGAGGATTTCCTGTCGCGCCATCCGGAGTTCAAGGTGGTGCCTGCGGTTGCGGAATTCGTGCGCAGGGATATCGCGCTGCCGGAAAACGCCGATGCGAGTCCCTACCTCAAGCTGGCGCCCGACTCGCACCAGACCGACGGATTTTTTGCCGCGCTTCTGGAAAAAGTGAAGGTGGCATCAGTGACGGTGGAATCTGTAAAGGTGGCATCCTGACCGTCGTGCTGCACCGAGGTTTTGCCGCCGGCCTCGCGGCCTGGCTCGCCCTGGCGCCGTACGCACCGGCGCTCGCTGACACTGGGCAGGCGCGGCCGATTCCAGCTACGGCTGCGGCTGCGGGGACCATGCAGGTGGCTTTTCCGCCCTGGGACAATGCCGAACGGCTGGTGATCGATGCCATCGACGCGGCGAAAAAGCAGGTGCTGGTGCAGGCTTATGCGTTCACGAACCGCGGCATTGCCGGGGCGCTGATCGCGGCGAAGCGGCGCGGCGTGGATGTGCGCGTCACCGCCGATCGCGGCCAGACCTTGAGCGGTGACAACAGCCGCATCCCCGAGCTGGCTGCGGCGGGCATTCCGGTTTTTATCGAGATGCGTTACGCCTCGGCGCACAACAAGACCATGGTGATCGACGCGGGCACCGGCGAGCCGGTGGTGCTCACCGGCAGCTTCAACTGGACCTGGGGTGCGCAGCATCGCAATGCCGAGAACCTGCTTATCCTGCGGCGTAATCCCGAGCTGACGCGCGCCTACTTTGAAAACTGGCAGCGTCACCTGACTGATGCGGTGCCTTATACTGAAGTGGCCGGATCCGCTGGCTCCACCGGCGCGAAAGGCGCGCACGGTGCGCATGGTGGCGGCGTTCAGCCTTCTTTGAAATAGTCTGAAACCGAAACGATCGCCTTGAACCAGATCCCTATCAGCAACCTGCTGCGCGAAGCCTGGATAGACCTGACCGACCTGGCCAACTACCCGGAATTTGTCGCCCTTGCCGTGGCGCTCGGGCTCGCCTTGTTCCTTAGCCGCCTTGCGCGCAGCTCGGAATTGCTGCGCAGCTGGGGCAGCTTCGGTGCCGGCGGTGTCAAGCGCTTGGTGTTTCCGCTGGTGGCCTTGCTGACGGTGTCGGTGAGCATTGCTGTTCTCAAGCAGTGGTTCGAGGTCGACTTGCTGCGCCTTGCGGTGCCGCTGCTCGGTTCACTCGCCATCGTGCGCGCCGTGTTTTACCTGTTGCGCCAGGTGTTTCCGGAGGGCAGCGTGCTGGCGAGTTTTGAGCGCAGCATTGCCGCGATGGTTTGGGTCGGGCTGGCCCTGCATTTGTTCGGTCTGCTGCCCGAGGTGGTGGATGTGCTTGAGGAGGTCAGCTTCCACGTCGGCAAGCAAAAGCTCAACCTGTGGGTGTTTTTGCAGGGGGCTTTCTGGGTTGGCATTACGCTGTTGGTGGCGATGTGGCTGGGCCGAATCGCCGAGGGGCGGCTGCTGCGGGCGGAACATCTTGACTCGAACCTGCGCGTTGCCTTTGCGCGTCTGCTCAACGCCCTGCTGGTGGTGATCGGCGTGTTGATCACGCTGCCGCTGGTGGGTATAGACCTTACCGTGCTTTCGGTGTTCGGCGGCGCGCTGGGCGTGGGCCTGGGTTTCGGCCTGCAAAAAATCGCCAGCAATTACATGAGCGGATTCATCATCCTGATCGAGCGCTCCATCCGCCACGGCGACATGGTCACGGCGGATAATTTTTATGGCGAAGTACAAGCAATCACCACGCGCAGCGTCATCGTCAAGGCGCTGGACGGCCGCGAGGCCATCATCCCGAACGAAACCTTCATCACGCAGACTGTGCTCAATCATTCATTTACCAGCCGCAATGTGCGTATCGGGCTGCCGGTGCAGATCAGCTACGGTTCGGATCTTGAAAAAGCCATGGCATTGATGACGGCGGCGGCGGGCGCCAACCCGCGGGTGCTGAAGGATCCGGAGCCGCTGACCTATGTGGTGCGCTTTGCCGATAGTGGCATCGACCTCGAGTTGGGCTTCTGGATTGGGGATCCGGAGGTGGGGCAGTTGAGTATTCGTTCGGACCTCAACCTTGCGGTGTGGCGCAGCTTCCAGGCCGAGGGCATCGAGATTCCCTTTCCGCAGCGGGAAATACGCGTTTTGACGAGCTCGGGAAAACCGGAAAACCCCATTTAAACAGTGGTTTGAATTTAGGCCGCAGAAGCCCTCTTTGGGGGTGCGGAATTGACGTAAAATGCGTGCAACTTAACCAAGTCGGGCCAATAAATGACCTTCGCCGAAATCCGTAATATCCCTGTGTTTTTTTCGGGTATTTATGATCTCGAATGGTGGCAGCTTTCGCTGATCGCGCTGGCGCTTACGCACGTCACCATCGCAGCTGTGACAATTTTTCTGCACCGTCACCAGGCGCACCGCGCGCTGGAACTGCACCCCATTGCTAGCCACTTTTTCCGTGTCTGGTTATGGATGACGACCGGCATGGTGACAAAGGAGTGGGCCGCGATCCACCGCAAGCACCACGCCAAGTGCGAGACGGTCGATGATCCGCATAGCCCGCAGATCCTGGGCATCAACCGCGTGTTGTGGGGCGGCGTGCTGCTCTACGTCAAGGAGTCGCGCATCAAGGACACCATCGAGCGCTACGGTCACGGGACGCCTGATGACTGGGTCGAACACAATCTATACAGCAAATACCAGACGCTGGGCCTGACGATCATGGGAACGATCAACGTGTCGCTGTTCGGCATCGTGCCGGGCCTGATCATCCTGCTGACGCAAATCATCTGGATTCCGTTCTGGGCTGCGGGTGTCATCAACGGCATCGGCCACTACTTCGGTTATCGCAACTTCGACTGCGCCGATGCGAGCACCAACATTGTTCCGTGGGGCATCCTGATCGGCGGTGAGGAGCTGCACAACAACCACCACACCTACGCCACGTCGGCCAAGCTGTCGAACAAGTGGTACGAATTCGATATCGGCTGGATGTACATCTGCCTGCTGCAGTATGCGGGGCTGGCAACGGTCAAGAAAGTCGCCCCGACGGCGCGCATGGCCGGTGCCAGGGCGGTGGCCGATGCGGACATGCTGCAGGCGGTCATCGCCAACCGTTACGATGTGCTGGCAAAGTACGCCAAGTCATTGAAGGCGACGTATTCCGAGGAGGTGGCCAAGCTGCGTCAGGAATCGCCCCAGGACGCCGAGATGCTGGCGCGCTTCAAGCGCTGGCTCAATCGCGACCACAAGGCGCTTGCCGCACCCGAGAAGCAGCAACTGGCCGAGGCGCTGTCCAAGAGCAAGCCGCTCGAGACTGTTTATACGATGCGCCAGGAACTGACGGCACTATGGGAGCGCTCGAACGCGTCCAAGGAACAGTTGCTCAAGGATCTCCAGGATTGGTGCCAGCGCGCTGAAGCGAGCGGTATCAGGCAACTGCAGGAGTTCTCGTTCAAGCTGCGTTGCTATACCTGAGCGCAACGCGCCTGCGAAAAATGCCCGCCGATGCGGGCATTTTTTTTGGAGCCGGCGATTTATTGTGCGCGATGCACGCCGAGACGGCGGCGGCGAACAAGTCGTTCAATACTGCGACGTGCGTGCCGGGATGCCGGGAGAGTGTCCACGGTTAGGCAGGCCGAAGGCCCATAAAAAAAGCCCGCAGGAGCGGGCTTTTTTTATGGGCGGAGCCGGTTACTTCAGCTTCGTCTCTTTGTACAAAACGTGTTTGCGCGCCTTGGGATCGTATTTGATGATCTCCATCTTGTCGGGCATGGTGCGTTTGTTCTTGGTTGCGGTGTAGAAGTGCCCCGTACCGGCGCTGGATTCGAGCTTGATTTTTTCACGCATGTTCGTCGTCCTTGGAGCTTGTGTTGATGCTCAGGTTTGCAGGATTGCGGGCTTTACAGCTTGCCCTTGGCGCGCAGCTCGGCCAGAACGACCTCAAGGCCCTTCTTGTCGATGGTACGCAGTCCAGCCGTGGTAACGCGCAGGGTGACAAAGCGCTTTTCCGACTCAAGCCAGAAGCGGCGGCTCTGCAGGTTAGGCAGAAAGCGGCGCTTGGTCTTGTTGTTAGCATGGGACACATTGTGTCCGGTCATCGGTTTTTTGCCGGTGACTTGGCAGACGCGTGCCATGGCAGTACTCCAATTCAAAAGAGACCGCTATTATAGCCAGAAATCCAGACTCTTTTCAAGTTCTTGCTTGAATGAAGTCTGTGTGCGCTGAATGCGCAAATTCCCCTGCATTTTCAGAAAACTGCCTTTTAAATCAGACCTCTTTCGGCAAAGGACATCGCCGCACCTTCGCCGACGATGAAATGGTCGAGCACGCGGATGTCGACCAGGGCCAGGGCCTGGCGCAGGGTGCGCGTGAGTAATTCGTCGGCCTGGCTCGGTTCGGCGAGGCCCGAAGGATGGTTGTGGGCGAAAATGATTCCCGCCGCACCGCGCGCGAGGGCGAACTTCACCACTTCGCGCGGATAGACGCTGGTTTGCGTGAGCGTGCCGCGAAACAATTCTTCGACGGCAATCACGCGGTTCTGCGCATCGAGCAGCACCGCCACGAACACCTCGTAGTCGCGCCCTGAGAGGGCGAGGCGAAGGTAGTCGCGTACCGCCTGTGGTGAGGACAGTGCGTCGCGTGCGCGCATCTGTTCGCCAAGGGCGCGCCGTGCCAGTTCAAGCGCGGCCTGCAACTGCGCCGCCTTGGCCGGGCCGATGCCCGCGGTCTCGGTAAGGCTGTTGCAATCAGCCGCCGCCAGCCTGGCGAGTGATCCGTGCCGGACAATCATCTCGCGGGCCAGGTCGAGCGCGGTTTTTCCGCGCACGCCGGTACGCAGGAAAATTGCGAGTAACTCGGCGTCAGACAAGGCGCCGGCACCTTGAGCGAGCAATCGCTCACGCGGTCGTTCCTCTTCCGGCCAATCGGTGATCTTCATGATTTGTCTGATTTTTCCACGGATACCCGGCGGTTTTATTCAAGTGCTTTTGGCGTAGAATCCCGATTCCTGAATAACGTTAGATGCATCTATCCGGATGACCGTGCTCAAGGGCAAACGCATTCTTCTGGGCCTTACCGGCGGTGTCGCCGCCTACAAGGCGGCCGAACTCACGCGCCTGTTGATCAAAAGCGGTGCTGACGTACGTGTCGTGATGACGCAGGCGGCATGCCGCTTCATCACCCCGGTCACCATGCAGGCCTTGTCGGGGCAAGCTGTGCACACGGACTTGTGGGATGCCTCAGTGCCCAACAACATGGGGCACATCGAGTTGACGCGCGACCGCGACCTTATCCTGATCGCTCCGGCCAGCGCCGATTTTCTCAGCAAGCTGGCCTGGGGCCTGGCCGATGACCTGCTCTCGACCCTGTGTGCCGCGCGTCGCTGCCAGCTGGCGGTGGCGCCGGCGATGAATGTTGAAATGTGGGACAACCCCGCCAACCAGCGCAATATCGGCATGCTGGGTACCGACGGCGTGCGGGTGCTCGGTCCGGCGGCGGGTGATCAGGCCTGCGGCGAGACGGGCATGGGCCGCATGCTCGAGCCTGCGCAAATCCATGCCGAGGTTGTGGCGATGCTCGGTCCGCAGGTGCTGGCGGGGAAAACCGTGCTGGTGACCGCGGGGCCGACCTACGAACCCATAGATACCGTGCGCGGGATCACCAACCTGAGCTCGGGCAAAATGGGTTATGCGGTGGCGCAGGCTGCCGCCGAGGCCGGCGCCACCGTGACACTGGTCAGCGGGCAGACGGCGCTCGCCGTTCCGGCAGGTGTGACCAGAATGTGTGTTACGACCGCACGTGAAATGCACGATGCTGTGATGAAGCAGGCGAAAAAGTTCGACCTGTTCATCGCCGTCGCCGCCGTCGCCGACTATCACGTGGTCGATGCGAAGGGGCACAAGATGAAGCGTGGGAAGGGGAATGTGCAGATCGAACTTGCCGCCAACCCCGACATTCTTGCTGAAGTGGCGGCCATGAAGCGCGGGCCGTTTTGCGTCGGGTTTGCAGCCGAGACCGAGAACCTGCGTGAATACGCACAGGCAAAGCGAGAGAAAAAAAACATCCCTCTTCTTGCGGCTAATCTCGCGCAGGACGCGTTCGGGCGGGACGACAACGCCTTGACGCTGTTTCACGACAAGGGCGAGACGGAACTGCCGCGCGCGGCCAAGTCCGTGATTGCGCGCCAACTGATCGAGCATATCGCCGGCATGCTGCCCAAATCTCGCTGAGCGCGCACGCGATCGCGCAACGCGAACAGCACGATTGCGCCGCGTCAGTGTCTCCGAGATGGAGCGGGTCGGGCCGCTGCTGATATTGCAGATCCCCATTTACCGTACGCCACCTGTCCCGTCATGAAAACCATAGACGTAAAAATTCTTGATCCGCGCATGCGCGATAACCTTCCCGAATATGCCACCGCCGGATCGGCGGGACTGGATTTACGTGCCTGCCTCGATGCACCGCTCGTGCTCATGCCCGGTGATGCCCCGCTCATTTCGACGGGGCTGGCCATACACATTGCCGATCCGGGCTATGCGGCCGTGATCCTGCCGCGCTCAGGCCTTGGAGTGAATCACGGTATTGTGCTGGGCAATCTTGTCGGGCTGATCGACTCCGATTACCAGGGCGAACTGAGGGTGTCGTTGTGGAATCGGGGTCAGGCGGCGGTCACGATTCGGCCCATGGACCGGATCGCGCAACTGGTGGTGATTCCCGTGCTGCAGCTCAAGCTCAACGTGGTCGAAGCGTTTCCCGCGAGCGAACGCGGCGCCGGCGGGTTTGGGAGCACCGGCAAGCACTGAGTGACGGTTTGCGAAATACTTAGCCGAAAAAAACCCGCTTAACGCGGGCTTTTTATTGTTGAGCAGTGTTTCAACCCAGCGAGTCCGCCCAGATGTTGGTCGCCCAGGCATCGGCATAGGATTTCTCCAGGGTGTTGCGCTGAGCGGACAGGCCGCCTGCGCCCGTTACCGGCAGAAGTGTTTTCTTTTCGGTGTCGTAGCGGTAGACGGCGTTGACATGAACGGCTTCAGTCGCGCTGACATAGCTGTAGCAGGTGTTGGAAATGGTGGCGCTGGTCGGCGCCGCCTGCCCGGTCAGGTTCGCGACGATCGCGGCTGCCGCGATCTTGGCGTGGTTGTTGGCCATGCTGGCCGATTTGGGCATCGCAGAGGCCGACAGGGTCGCATCGCCCAGCACGTGGATACCCTTGATCGCCACCGATTCCATGCTCAGCCAGTCAATGTCGCACCAGCGGTTGTTGGTGGTGATGAGTTTTGCTGATGCCGCTATATTGCCCGCGCGTTGCGGCGGGATGACGTTTAGCACGTCGCCGGTGATGCTGTCGAAGTCGGTCTTGAGCGCCTTGCCCTTGACGTCGACGTCCTTGATTTCCTGGTTGGGCCGGTACTCGACGATGCCCGGGTAGAGGTCCTTCCAGGCGGCCTTGAACAGCCCCGGTTTGGAAGTCACGTCCGGATTTGCATCGAGGATGATGACCTTAGAGCGCGGCTTGGCCTGTTTGAAATAAGAGGCTACCTGGCAGGCGCGCTCGTAGGGGCCGGGCGGGCAGCGGTACGGGGCCTTGGGAATCGACAGCAGGTAGACGCCGCCGTCGCTCATGCTCTCGAGTTGCCGGCGTAGCGCGATGGTTTCGGGGCCCGCTTTCCAGGCGTGGAGGATCTGCTTTTGCGCATCGGCGTTGTTAAGGCCGGGGATCTCGTTGAACATGAAATCGACGCCGGGAGAAACAACCAGCCGGTCATATTTCATGTCGGCGAACTTGTTGGCAAACTTCACCAGCTTTTTGTCGGCGTCGATGGCGCTGACTTCATCGTTCAGAATTTGCACGCCGTGCTCGCGCAGGCCGCCGTAGCCGATGGTGATGTCCTCGATCTTGCGTGTTCCGCCCAGGACCAGGTTCGAGAGCGGGCAGGAAACGAACTGCGTGTTTCGCTCGACGAGGAACACCTCGATGGCGCCGCCGCTCCAGGTGCGAATGTATTTGGCCGCGGTCGCGCCGCCGTAACCGCCGCCAATGACAACCACGCGGGCGATTGGTTTGGCCGGGACGGCCGACAGGGTTGCGCAGCCGGTGAGCGAGGAGAGGGCGCTGGCGCCGAAGAAGCCGATGAAGTCACGCCGGTCCAATTCATGTTTCATGTCGATCCCCTTATTTCGCTTTTTGCGCGGCAAAGTAGCCGGCAAGCGCATCGATTTGTTCTTCGGTGTAGCCCTTGGAGATCTGGTGCATGATCGTGGCGGGGCGCTTGCCGTCGCGGAAATCACGCAACTGCTTGGCAAGATAATCGCGCGGCTGCCCGGCGATGTTGGGCAGCCCGCCGGCGTTGACGCCGTTGCTGCCGTGGCAGATGAAGCAGGCTGATGCGAGGTTTCGGGCGGTGTTGGCGTCCTGCGCGGTCGCGCCTTGTGTGAAGGTCGTCGCGCACACGGCCGTCAGCGTTAGCGCCAGTTTCGCGATCAACGGTTTTGTCTTGTTCATGGAGTCCTCCTGGGGCCGTTCTGTTGGCTGGTCTGAAAGCCGGCGCGATGTCAGCGTACGGCGCAGGGAGTGTCGCCCTTAGGCTGCGCGACTGTCAAGGTGGTGCGCAGCATAAGCTGATTCCGCAGGTGCATAAGCTGAAAAGCCGCGCTGGGCGCGGCTTTTCAGCTGGTACGTTTGAAACGGCGGTGCGGCCGGTATCAGGCCTCGGCCTCGGGAACCGCTTCTGTAGCGGTTGTCAGTTTCGGAAAGGTGAGCACCACCTTGTCGTCGGTACCGAGGTCCACGGTAACCTTGCCGCCGTTGGCAAGGCGGCCGAATAGCAGTTCGTCTGCGAGCGCGCGGCGAATGGTGTCCTGGATCAGGCGCGACATCGGGCGCGCGCCCATCAGCGGATCAAAGCCGTGCTTGGCGAGGTGTTCCTTGAGTTTGTCGGTGAACACGGCCTCGACCTTTTTCTCGTGCAACTGTTCTTCAAGCTGCATCAGGAATTTCTCGACCACGCGCACGATGATGTCGTGATCAAGCGCGCGGAAGGAGATGGTCGCGTCGAGGCGGTTGCGGAATTCCGGCGTGAAGAGGCGCTTGATCTCGCTCATCTCGTCGCCCATTTCCTTTTTCGCGGTAAAGCCCATCACCGTCTTGTTCAGGGCTTCGGCACCGGCGTTGGTGGTCATGATGATGATGACGTTTCGAAAATCGGCCTTGCGCCCGTTGTTGTCGGTCAGCGTGCCGTGATCCATCACCTGCAGCAGGATGTTGTAAACGTCCGGGTGCGCTTTTTCGATTTCGTCGAGCAGCAGCACGGCGTAGGGTTTTTTGGTGATCGCCTCGGTGAGCAGGCCTCCCTGGTCGAATCCGACATAGCCGGGCGGCGCGCCGATGAGTCGTGATACGGCATGTCGTTCCATGTATTCGGACATGTCAAAGCGGTGCAATTCCACGCCGAGGCAGTAGGCGAGTTGCTTGGCCACTTCTGTTTTGCCGACGCCGGTCGGGCCGCTAAACAGGAAGGCGCCGATCGGCTTGGTCGGGCTGCCAAGGCCGGAACGTGCGGTGCGGATTGCGGCCGTCAACGCATCGATCGCCTTTTCCTGGCCGAACACCACGGCCTTGAGGTCGCGGTCGATGTTTTTGAGCGCGTTGCGGTCGTCGTTGGAAACGCTTTGCGGCGGGATGCGCGCGATCTTGGCGATGATGTCCTCGATCTCGGTCTTGCCGATGACCTTTTTCTGCTTTGACTTGGGGAGGATGCGTTGCGCCGCGCCGGCCTCGTCGATGACATCGATGGCCTTGTCCGGGAGATGCCGGTCGTTGATATAGCGTGCCGACAATTCTGCGGCTGAGGACAGCGCACCCGCGCTGTATTTGACGCCATGGTGCGCCTCGAATCGCGATTTGAGGCCGCGTAGGATCTGCACGGTCTCGTCGACGGAGGGTTCCTGCACGTCTATTTTCTGGAAGCGTCGCGACAATGCGTGGTCTTTTTCGAACACGCCGCGGTATTCGTTGTAGGTCGTCGCGCCGATGCATTTGAGCGCGCCAGAGGAGAGCGCCGGCTTGAGCAGGTTGGATGCGTCAAGCGTTCCGCCAGAGGCGGCGCCGGCGCCAATCAGTGTGTGGATTTCGTCGATGAACAGGATGCCGTTCGGGTTGTCGAGCAGTTGCTTCAGCACCGCTTTGAGCCGTTGCTCGAAATCGCCGCGGTACTTGGTGCCCGCGAGAAGCGCACCCATGTCGAGCGAGTAGACCTGACATTTGGCCAGCACTTCCGGTACCTGCCCCTCTACGATGCGGCGTGCGAGGCCCTCGGCGATTGCGGTCTTGCCCACCCCGGCCTCGCCGACGAGCAGCGGATTGTTCTTGCGCCTGCGGCACAGCGTCTGGATGACGCGCTCCACTTCGCGCTCGCGGCCGATGAGCGGGTCTATCTTCCCGATGAGGGCCTGTGCGTTCAGGTTTTGCGTGTAAGTTTCTAGGGCACCGCCCGCTTGCTGGTCTTCGCTGGTTTGTTCGGGTTGTTCCTCGCCCTTCGCGCTTTGCGCCTGGGGCGCCTTGGTGATGCCGTGCGAAATGAAATTCACCACGTCCAGGCGCGTCACGCCCTGCTGGTGCAGGAAGTAGACCGCGTGCGAGTCCTTCTCGCCGAAAATTGCGACCAGGACATTGGCGCCGGTCACTTCTTTCTTGCCTGAGGACTGTACGTGCAGGATGGCGCGCTGGATTACGCGCTGGAAGCCCAGCGTGGGCTGGGTGTCGATTTCCTCCGAGCCGGCGACGGTGGGCGTGTGCGTGGCGATGAAATCGGCCAGCGCCTTTTTCAGCTCCTCAATGTTGGCGGCACACGCGCGCAGCACCTCTGCGGCGGTGGGGTTGTCCAGCAGGGCGAGCAGCAAGTGCTCGACAGTGATGAACTCGTGGCGTTTCTGGCGCGCCTCGACAAAGGCCATGTGAAGGCTGACTTCCAGTTCCTGCGCGATCATGGTTTTGGATCCTGTGATGACTGGGACGATCTTGTGGGGTGCAAGCCCCCGCGGTTGATCAAGTTTCCTCCATCACGCATTGCAGCGGATGTTGGTGTTTGCGGGCAAACGCGGCTACCTGTTCGACCTTGGTGGTGGCAATGTCTTTCGGGAACACGCCGCATACTCCCATCCCCTCGCGATGGACCTTGAGCATGACCTGTGTTGCCTGCTCGCGCGAAAGCGCGAAAAAAGACTGAAGAACCAGTACGACAAATTCCATGGGCGTGTAGTCGTCGTTCAAGAGCAGAACCTTGAACATCGGTGGAGGCTTGAGCTTGCTTTTCTTCGCTTCAAGTACCGTGCCTTCGCGTGAACGTGTTGCCATGGACGTCTTGACTAGCCTTCGTGAACACACTATTCCAGAACCGGGCACCCGTCAATTTGCTTTGCGCCGCGTGTTGCGGTGCGCTTTCGGGGGCGAGATATGCTTGTACTTTATCGACAGTCCGGCGCCGGTGCAACGTCGATTAGATGGGTATTCCCATCCTGAAAAACAAGGGCTTGACACTTGACGACTGCCATAAAATCACGGTACAACGCGTTTGTGTTTGTTTCTGCAGCAACTCTTTTCAGACCGCAGGTTTGGGCAGGGGTTCCGCGCAAGAGTCAAGCACGGTTTCGGGGAATGTCCCCGACGTTTCTTTTTAAGGAAGGTGTGTTTCCATGGCGACAGGTACAGTGAAGTGGTTCAACGATGCCAAAGGTTTTGGCTTTATTACCCCCGATGACGGCGGCGAAGATCTTTTTGCGCATTTCTCGGCGATCCAGATGGGCGGTTTCAAGACCCTGAAGGAAGGCCAGAAAGTCAGCTTCGAGGTCACGCAGGGACCGAAGGGCAAGCAGGCCTCGAATATCCAGGCTGCTTAGCGTCGCGATTCCACGGGCGCGCAACGCGCCCGTTGTTCTGTAGAATTTCCCGCAAGGCGGGACCTGGGTTGCCCTTTAACGAGGCAGCCCGAGCGGCTCTCAGGTCTTCTTGAGAGCGGTGGCTCCGCTCGTCCTCGATTTTCAAAAATTGGCGGGCCCGCGCCAGGGGAAACCGCGGTTTGGCGGGAGCAGGGCTGCTAATTTGTCCCGAGAATGGCGGGATGTCCTCGCCGGGCGTCCTTCAGGCGATCCTTCCTCGCAGGCTGTTAGAGATAAGGTCGAGAAACGCGTCGGTGTGCAAATAGGGCTGAGCCGGGCCGATCAATGCCGCCAGGTCTTTGGTCATTTGCCCGCTCTCGACGACATCGATGCAAACCTTCTCGAGGGTGGCGCAGAAGTTCATCAAATCAGCATTACCATCCATTTTTCCACGGTAGTGCAGTCCGCGCGTCCAGGCATAAATCGATGCGATCGGGTTGGTCGATGTCGGCAAGCCCCTCTGGTGCATACGGAAGTGGCGGGTGACGGTGCCGTGCGCCGCCTCGGAAAGCACGGTCCCGCCGTCCGGCGTGGTCAGCACCGAAGTCATCAGCCCCAGTGATCCATAGCCCTGCGCTACGGTGTCCGACTGCACGTCGCCGTCGTAATTTTTGCAGGCCCACATGTAGCCGCCGTTCCATCTGAGGTTAGAGGCGACCATATCGTCGATCAGGCGGTGTTCATAGCTCAAGCCGGCTCGTTCGAACCGGCTCTTGAACTCTGCGTTGAAAATATCCTCGAACAGGTTTCTGAACCGGCCGTCGTAGGTTTTGAGAATGGTGTCCTTGGTTGATAGGAACACCGGGTAGTTGCGATTGAGCCCGTAGTTGAAGCAGGCGCGCGCGAAACCCTTGATCGATTCGTCAAGGTTGTACATCGCCAAAGCCACGCCGGCGCCCGGAACAGAGGGCAGTTCCCGTTCGATGGCCGGTCCGCCGTTGTCGGGCTGAAATGTCAGCTTGATGGTGCCTGGGCCGTCGAAGCGAATTTCAGTAGACCGGTATAAATCGCCGAATGCGTGACGTGCTATGACCACGGGCAGGTTCCAGTGCGGCACGACACGCGGTACGTTGCGGCACAGGATTGGTTCGCGAAACAGCGTGCCGTTCAGGATGGAGCGGATGGTGCCGTTTGGCGTCTTCCACATTTTTTTAAGGCCGAACTCCCGGACGCGATCCTCGTCGGCGGTGATCGTGGCGCATTTGACCGCCACGCCGTATTCGCCGGTCGCGAGAGCCGAGTCGATCGTGACTTGATCTCCGGTGGCATCGCGATGTTGCATGCCCAGGTCGAAGTACTTCAGTTCGACATCGACATAGGGAAGAATTAACTTGTCACGTATTGCCTGCCAGATAACGCGCGTCATTTCATCGCCGTCCATTTCGACGACAGGGTTTTTTACCTTGATTTTGCTCACCAATTCACTCCTGCGCCGGGTTTGCGCCCGCCTTCGCACGGTTCTGGCCGACGGGTGCGTTTTATCCCGAAAGATATAAGACTTGCTAAAAAGGCCATTGTCGTGGAAATGTGGGCGTCTCGCCATCTGTCCATTCGTACATGTCCCGACTTATCCTGCTAAACAAACCCTATGGCGTGCTCTGCCAGTTCACCAGCGAGGCGGGGCGTGCCTGTCTTGCGGACTACGTAAAGATCCCGGGCGTCTATCCGGCGGGGCGCCTTGACGCCGACAGTGAAGGACTGGTGGCGCTTACGGATGATGGCGCGCTGCAGCAGCGCATCAGCCATCCAAGGCACAAGCTTGCCAAGACCTACTGGGCGCAAGTGGAAGGCGATCCCACGAATGAGGCTATTGCCGCACTGCGTCGAGGCGTTGTTTTGGCGGACGGCCCCACCCAGCCCTGCGGGGCAAAGCGGATGGGCGAGCCTGAAGGCCTGTGGTCGCGTGAGCCGCCAATCCGGGTGCGCAAGGTCATTCCAACGACGTGGCTGGAATTGAGCATCAAGGAGGGCCGCAACCGCCAGGTTCGTAGAATGACCGCGGCAGTCGGGTATCCCACCCTTCGGCTTGTTCGGGCGGCCATCGGGCCATGGCATCTGGACGGGCTGAAATCCGGAAGTTGGCGGGAAATGGATGTCAACCAGTTGTAACCCCCGGGCGTTAATGAGCCAGACACCCACTAAAGTGTCCGACAAACCGATCTAACCCTTAAAGAAGGAAATGACATGAAAAAGCTGATTACCCTGATCGTTGCCGCTGCGTTTGCCGCCAGCACGGGCGCCGCTTTTGCCCAAGCCGCCGCGCCTGCTCCCGCTGCCCCGGCTGCTGCTCCCGCCGCTGCCGCTCCTGCTGCCAAGGCTGCCAAAGCTGATGCCAAGGCTGAGAAGAAGGCGTCCAAAAAGAAGGGCAAAAAAGCTAAAAAAGCTAGCTAATTGATTCTTATGGAAAAAGCCGGTATCCTCTCGAAAGGTTGTCGGTTTTTTCCTGTCAGGAAGCTGTCAACCTGACTGTTTTACTTGCGTTATTGGTACTGACTGGGCCTTCCTAGTCGTAACCTCAAATCTACTAACTAACTGCTTCTGAGAGAGGAAACACAAATGAAAAAATTCATCGCCATCCTGATCGCTGCTGCTTTCGCCGCTTCCGCTGGTTCCGCTTTCGCCGCTGCGCACGCTGGTGCCCAGGCTAAGGACGAGAAAAAAGCCGAGAAGAAAGACGAAATGAAGAAAGACGCGAAAAAAGAAGAGAAAAAAGAAGCCAAGAAGGAAGAGAAAAAAGACGCGAAGAAGTAATTTCAGCGCCTAGTTTCTCGAAAAGGCCGGGCTTGCCCGGCCTTTTTTATTGCGTCCGGCGCCTGGTGATTTTGTCTGCAGATTAAGACGCTCTGCGCGCTGATAGATGGCTGCAGTCACCGCTGGCGCGGTCCACGAAAAATCTGCATTATTCTTTAGGCGTGTGATTGCGCCGTTCCATCGCCTTCGTTAGGACTTGCTATGAGAGTATTCGCCGCGTTTGCCCCCCGCTTGGCCTGTGTGCTGCTGGCCTTCTTTGCGAGTGCCCCCGTCCGGGCGGATAACTCCGCCCTCACTCTCAATGCCGGGATACACGTGATAAAAGCCGAGGTGGTGAACACCATGGCCACCCGCTCCCAGGGCTTGATGTTTCGCAAATCGCTCGGACCGAACCAGGGCATGTTGTTTGTGTTCGATATCAGCGAGCGGCACTGCATGTGGATGAAGAACACTCTGATCCCCTTGTCAGTGGCCTTCATCGACGATCAAGGGGTGATCCTCAATGTCGAAGAAATGAAGCCGCAGACCGAGGACACGCACTGCGCTAGGGGACAGGCGCGTTATGCTCTGGAAATGACCGAGGGATGGTTTGGCAAGCGCGGGCTGCAGCCCGGCCTGCGCCTTGGCGGTATCGACAAGGCGCCAGGGCCAAAGTAGGTGACTCGCGTGGCGTGACCCCGGTGCGCTAGCGTCCGAAGTACAGAGCCGTGTGCGCGCCTGCGGCCATGAAGTACAGCATCGGGATCGATAGCATCAAGTTGATGCGTGAAACCAGGAATGCTGTGCGGCGTGCGCGGTTTTTTTGCGCGTCTGTGGCCGCGGTGAGGCCAAGGATTTTTTTCTGGTTCGGCCAGATCAGAGCCCAGACGTTGATCAGCATGATTGTCCCCAGCCATGCGCCAATCCCGATAGCAAGATGTGATTTTGACAACGTGAACGCGGCAACAAAGCCCTTGCCCAGCAGGGCGGCTCCCGCCAGCCACGTCACCACGGCCGCCCAGCGAAACCACAGAAGCGCACGCGGGGCGACATGTTTCGCGATTCCCGCGGAGGTACCGTCGGCTTGGGCGGCTTGCATGGCTTGTGTCTGTACAAAATTGAAGTAGTACAGCAGGCCCAGCCACATCACACCCGCGAGAAAATGTATCCATCTCGCCATTGCCGGAACATATTCCATATCAGACTCCCGATGCGAGCGTGAAACTGACCGCTACGTGAAGGATCGCGGTCAATACAATTCCCGCGATGATGGTGCCCCAAAGCGTTTCGAGCGGATTCATGGATGCCTCCGAGAAATGGTTGATGTGGATGGTGTGGTCATTGTGGTTGCTGTAACGGTCGTCGGGCGGGGTACCTTAAAGCGACAAAGCCCGCCGAAGGCGGGCTTTGTCGCTTATGCGGTCAAACCGAGCAGTCTCAGCCGAAATTTTTCGCGGCGAAGTCCCAATTGGCGAGATTCCAGAACGCTGCCACGTAGTCCGGACGACGGTTGCGGAAGTCGACATAGTAGGCGTGTTCCCACACGTCGCAGGTGAGGAGCGGCTTGTCCGCGGTGGTCATCGGCGTCGCGGCGTTGGACGTGTTGACGATATCCACCGAACCGTCGGCCTTTTTCACAAGCCAGGTCCAACCCGAACCGAAGTTGCCGGCCGCGGATTTCGCAAAGGCCTCCTTGAAGGCCGCAAACGAACCCCACTTTTTATTGATCGCCTCGGCGAGCGCGCCCGTGGGCTCGCCGCCACCGCCCTTGCCGACCGGTGCCAGCGAGTTCCAGTAAAAAGTGTGGTTCCAGATTTGCGCGGAATTGTTGAATATGCCGGCCGAGGATTTTTGTACGATCTGTTCAAGGGTGGAATTTTCGAATTCCGTGCCCTTGATCAGGTTGTTCAGATTGGTGACATAGGTTTGATGGTGCTTGCCGTAGTGAAACTCAAGCGTCTCTTTGGAAATGTGCGGCGCGAGGGCATCCATGCCGTAAGGCAGCGCGGGAAGGGTGTGTTCCATGGGGTCGATCTCCAGACAGTGAGGGGTTAGCGGAAAGAATTCTAGGCAACAATCGCCGAGGCGGCAAACAGGGTCTCGTCAGCGGGCGGATTTTGCCGGAATTGGATTCGCAGGCTGCACGACCGCCTCTGCGCCGCCTTTTGCGAACTGCACGCGGATCGTTTCTCCGGCGGAAAGCGTGGCACCATCGCGCACCAGCGAGCCGCCAACATTGTGCACGATACTGTAGCCGCGCGCCAGCACCGCCGCGGGGCCCAGATGGTTCAGGCTCGCGTGCAGGCGATCAAGACGTGACGCAAGCGTTTCGTGGCGACGCGACGTCGCCGCGCGAAGGCGGCTTGCAAGGGAATCAAGCGACTGCAGCAGCCGGTCCGTACGTGGCAATTGTGCCGCGCCGCGCTGAACCAGATTGTTCAGGCGCCATCGCCTTGCCTCCAAGTCGTGGGAGGTGGCGCGGCTCAGGCGTGTGGCCAGATGTACGAGCCTGTCCTGTTGCGCGGCGATACGCTGGCCTGGGTGTGTGAGGCGGCGCGTCAGCGAATCGACGCGCTGCATGCGGTTCTCGAGGTGTCGCGCGAGATGCCTGGATAGGGTGCCGCCGAGGGCGGCGACCTCGCGCAGCAAGTCGTCTCGGGACGGGCTGGCGATTTCTGCCGCAGCGGTCGGCGTCGGCGCGCGGTGGTCGGATGCAAAATCGGCGATGGTGAAATCAGTTTCGTGCCCGACGCCGCTGATAACCGGGACAGGGCAGGAGCTAATGGCCCGGGCGAGCGCTTCGTCATTGAAGGCCCACAAGTCCTCCATCGACCCGCCGCCCCTGGCAATGATCAGCACATCGCATTCGGCACGCTCGCTGGCAAGGCGAACCGCGCGCGCAAGCTGCGCGGCGGCGCCCTCGCCCTGTACTGCCGACGGATAAATGATCACCGGGATCGAGGGATTGCGCCGCTGCAGTGTCGTCAGGATGTCGCGCAAAGCGGCTGCCGCGAGGGATGTGACGATGCCTATCACCTTCGGGTACGCCGGAATGGCGCGTTTCCCCGATTCGTCGAACAGGCCTTCTTCGGCGAGCTTGTCGCGCAGTTTGATGAAGGCCTCATACAACGCGCCTTGTCCCGCGCGTCGCATCGTTTCAATGTTCAATTGGAATTCGCCGCGCGCCTCGTACATCGTGACCAGAGCACGCGCCTCGACCTGCATCCCGTCTCGGGGTTGCCAGTCCAGGCTGGTCGAGCGGTTGCGGAACATGACGCAGCGCACCTGCGCTGATTCGTCCTTCAGCGAAAAATACCAGTGCCCGGATTTGGCCTGCAGCAGGTTGGATATCTCACCCGCAACCCATAGCAGCGGATAACGTTGCTCGAGCAGGTCCCGCACGCTGCGGTTGAGGGCGGAAACACTGAAAATTCCAGAGGGGAGGGGCGCGAAAACCCGCGCCAAATCAGACTCTGCAGGCATTCGTCGAGTGTACACTATCCACAACGGCGCAGGGCTTGCACTGCGCGCTGGGTTTGAGTGAGTTTCCCTCTGTGTAAAGATTTATAACGCGATAACACCATGAAATAAAACAATAAAGTTATTCGTTCAAAAAATGAGCAATCTAAGAAAAGTCCTTATTTGACGCCGTTTCTGGGCGGTATCACACGATCTATCCACAACCTTATCCACAGCATGTGTGGATAACATTCGGCCTTGCTCTGCAGGGCATTTTGTGCGTGCGCCGCAACATGATGCGCAAGAGAATGTTCAGCAAGTTGCTTCAAGGTCTTGATACATCGTGGAACGCACAGCGTTACCTTGCTGAAATGCCGCATGCAGGCTAAAGTGGCGACGGTCAAAATAACGGAAAGACAGACACGCATGTGGGCAATTATTCAGGCGGCGGGATGGCCGATCTATCCGCTGTTGCTGGCCTCGGTCATAGCTGTCGCGCTGATCATCGAGCGGCTCGTCATTCTGCGCAGGAGCAAGATTGTTCCCGCCGGCCTTCTCGACAAGGTCTTCGTTGCCTATCGCCAGCAGGGCATCACGCCGGACCTGCTCAGCAAACTCGCGCAAGACTCCCCGCTCGGGCAGGTTCTGTCCGCCGGGCTGCGTAATCACAAAAGCTCGCGTTACGTGATGAAGGAATCCATTGAGGAGGCGGGGCGCGGTGTCACGCACGAACTCGAGCGCTTTCTCACTACGCTTGGCACCATCGCTTCGATCAGCCCGTTGATGGGATTGTTCGGCACCGTCGTAGGCATGATCGAAATATTCGGCTCCAACGCACCGACCGGCACCAATCCGACGCAACTGGCGCACGGCATTTCCGTGGCCCTTTACAACACCGGTTTCGGTCTGGTCATCGCAATTCCGAGCATGATTTTCTTCCGTCATTTTCGCGGACTCGTGGACAGCTTCGTGGTGGAAATGGAATTGCAGGCGGCAAGGCTTGTCGACATGGTGCACGGCGAGCGCCTTGATGGCGGTGATCGGGCCGACAAATAAATGAATTTCAGCCGCAGCAGGGTCAAGGAAGACCCGGAGATGAACCTCATCCCGCTGATTGACGTGCTGCTGGTGATCATCATCTTCCTGATGCTCACGACCACTTATTCGCGCTTTGCCGAATTACAGATCACGCTGCCCACAGCCGACGCGCAAAAGCAGGCTGATCGCGCCAACGAGATCAGCGTTGTCGTCAGCGCAAGCGGGCAGTACTTTCTCGGCAAGACCCCGGTAAGCGCGCGTGACGCTGGCGGCCTTGCCGCAGAAATGCGCCGCGTCGGGGCGAGCATGAAGGACCCCGTGGTGATCATCAATGCAGATGCCGCGACCACCCACCAATCTGTGATTACCGTGATGCAGGCCGCGCAGCAGGCCGGTTACGGCCAGATTTCCTTCGCCACCCAGACCGGTAAGTAATCCTCCCCGGCGATGTCCTCAGCTGAGTTCATCGCACGCCACTGGAGCCGGCGCGATGCCGTGTCCCTGGCGCTCTATCCGGCAAGCCTGCTTTTCAGAATGCTCGTCGCCTTGCGGCGCCTCGCGTTCCGGCTGGGCGTTCTGCAAAGCGCACGGCTCGCCGTTCCGGTGGTCGTAGTCGGCAATATCACCGTGGGCGGCAGTGGCAAGACGCCGCTGGTTCTCGCGCTCGCCCGCAACCTGACGGAGCGTGGGGAGCGGGTGGGCATTGTCAGTCGCGGCTTTGGCGGGCGCAATGCCCCGCCCCACGCGGTTTCTCCCGACGGCGACGTGCGTGACAGCGGTGATGAGCCCTTGCTGCTAGCGCGGCGAAGCGGTTGCCCGGTCTGGGTCGGTCGTGACCGTGCGGCCGCGGGCGCCGCCCTTCTCGCCGCCCATCCAGACCGAAGCGTGCTGCTGCTGGACGACGGCTTGCAGCATTACGCGCTGGCGCGCGATTTTGAAATAGCGGTCGAGGACGACCGCGGTTACGGTAACGGCCTGATGCTTCCGGCCGGGCCGCTGCGAGAGCCCGCGTCCAGGTCGGTCGATGCGCGTGTGATCAATTCCAGCGTTGCGGCCGCAGCCCAGCGACGCTCTGGTGCCGGTGTTTTTCGGATGAAACTGAAGACGCGAAGGCTTTACAGGCTTGATGCCCGAGAGCGTGACATCGCGTTTTCTGACCTGACGCACCTGCGCCTGCACGCCGTTGCCGGTATCGGCAACCCCGCCCGCTTCTTCGAACAGCTTACAGAGGCGGGGATCGCCTGCGTGCCGCACGCCTTTCCCGACCATCATGTTTTTTCTATCAGCGACCTGCGTTTTGACGATTGCGATGCGGTGCTGATGACCGAGAAGGATGCGGTAAAATGCACTGGCTTTGGTCGCGCCGATCTTTACGCGCTTGAAGTCGAAGCCGAAATCGATCCGGCCCTGATCGAACTCATTTTGAAACGGACTCATGGACGCCCGCCTGCTTGAAATTCTCGTCTGCCCGCTTTGCAAGGGCCCGCTGGTTTTTCGCAAAGCCGAGCAGGAGCTTGTTTGCAAGGCCGACCGCCTGGCGTTTGGCATCCGCGACGGCATTCCGGTGATGCTCGAAGGCGAGGCGCGCAAGCTCGAGCCGCAGGAAGAAGTCGAGTAGTACCCGGCCCATGTCGGTCCCATTTCGCGTTGTCATTCCCGCGCGTTTCGCCTCGACCCGCCTGCCGGGAAAGCCCCTCGCCGACATTGCTGGAAAACCGATGGTGGTGCGCGTTGCCGAGCGCGCGGCGCAAAGCGGCGCCCTGGCGGTGGTGATCGCCACCGACCACGCGGATATCCTGGCCGCGGCTCGCGAGCATGGGGTCGATGCCGTGATGACGCGCTCCGATCACGCCACGGGTACCGACCGTATCGCCGAGGTGGTGATGCAGATGGGGCTCGCCGACGATGCGATTGTCGTGAACCTGCAGGGCGATGAGCCGCTGGCGCCGCCGCAATTGCTCGCTCAGGTGGCACGACTTCTGGAGGATCGCAATGAAGCGGCGATCGCCACGGCCTGCCACGCGATCCACGATGTCGCGGACGTCTTCAGTCCGAACGTGGTGAAGGTCACTTTTGATCATCTGGGCTATGCCCACTATTTCAGCCGGGCGCCGATACCGTTCTGGCGCGACGGCTTTGGCCAGCGGGCTGTGGTCATGCCGGAGGCGCATGCCTATTTCCGCCACGTCGGGCTGTATGCCTACCGCGCCGGTTTTTTGCGCACCTATGGCAGCCTTGCCCCGGCGCCCGCTGAGCAACTCGAATCGCTTGAGCAACTGCGTGCGCTTTGGCATGGTTACCGCATTGCAGTGGCCATTTGCGCCGAAGCACCACCCGCGGGGGTTGATACCCCTGAGGATCTGGCCCTGGCCCGGGCGCTTTATGCACGGATTTAAGGGGGTTGAAAAAGGGAGCGATGCCCCCTTTCGTTTCCCCGAATCAAAGGCCGTCGAGAGGCCAGCCTGAATACCGGTTGCGGGATTTCGACCTCAGATATATATTTTTTGACAGCCTGTTTAGGTGCCGGTTTGACCGCGGAAGCGGGAAACGGTAAGTTCAGTACTTTAACGATTCGGCCCCCGCTATAAGGCCGGACGAAACGATAAGGATTCACTCATGCGGCTCATCCTGCTCGGGCCACCGGGTGCTGGGAAGGGAACCCAGGCCAGTTTCATAAAGGAGAAGTTCGGCATCCCCCAGATCTCCACCGGGGATATGCTGCGCGCGGCCGTAAAGGCCGGCACGCCGCTCGGCGTTGCCGCCAAAAAGGTGATGGATTCCGGCGGGCTGGTCTCCGACGACATCATCATCGGCCTCGTCAAGGAGCGCCTGAAAGAACACGACTGCGCCAAGGGCTACCTCTTCGACGGTTTTCCGCGGACCATTCCGCAGGCGGACGCGATGAAAGAAGCCGGCGTTGGCCTCGATTTCGTGCTTGAAATCGACGTGCCCGACGATGAAATCATCCTGCGCATGAGCGGCAGGCGCGTTCATGCCGCGAGCGGCCGGACTTACCATGTCAAATTCAATCCTCCCAAGGTGGCCGGCAAGGATGATCTGACTGGTGAACACCTGATCCAGCGCGACGATGATCTTGAGGCCACGGTGAAAAAGCGTCTTGAGGTCTACCACGCGCAAACGCGCCCGCTGGTTGATTACTATTCTCACTGGGCCGCCGGCACGGACGCCCGTGCGCCGAAGTACCGCAAGATTGCCGGTATTGGTGCGGTCGAGGAAATCCAGCGCCGAGCTCTCGCCGCGCTGTCCTGACCGGCTGATGCGGCCGGTCATTAACCTATCCAAGAGAATCACTTGATGACAACAACGCCCCAGGCGCCTGAGTCGCCCCTGGCCCCCATGGATACTAAGGCGCCGAAGCGCCGGGTCACGCTGACCCAGTACCTGATCGAACTGCAGCGTGAAAAGGGCGCCGTATCCGCCGACCAGCGACTGTTGATCGAGGTCGTGACGCGTGCGTGCAAGATGATAGGCAACGCCGTGTCCAAGGGCGCCCTCGGCGGCGTGCTTGGCGGTGCCGGCAGCGACAACGTGCAGGGCGAGGCGCAAAAAAAGCTCGACGTCATTTCCAATGAAGTCCTGCTGGAGGCCAACGACTGGGGTGGCCACCTGGCTGCGATGGCCTCCGAGGAAATGGAGCATCCGCACCCGATCCCGAGCCGCTATCCGCGCGGTGAATTCCTGTTGCTGTTCGATCCCCTCGACGGCTCGTCGAACATCGATGTCAATGTCTCCATCGGCACGATTTTTTCGGTCCTGCGCTGTCCCGAGGGCGTGAAAGATCCGGACGAGAAGGCCTTCCTGCAACCGGGGCGCGAGCAGGTGGCGGCCGGTTTTGCGGTCTACGGGCCCTCGACCATGCTGGTGCTGACGGTAGGGCACGGTGTCGCGGCATTCACGCTCGATCGCGAACTCGGTAGCTTTGTCCTGACTGACCCGGCGATCACGATTGCGCCGGACACGCAGGAATTCGCGATCAACATGTCCAACATGCGTCACTGGAACGAGCCGGTCACGCGTTACATCAATGAATGCCTCGCCGGTAAAACCGGCGCGCGCGGCAAGGACTTCAACATGCGCTGGGTGGCTTCGATGGTCGCCGACGTGTTTCGTATCCTGTGCCGCGGCGGCGTGTTCATGTATCCGGCCGATGCCAAAAATCCTAACGGACGCCTGCGGCTGCTCTACGAGGCCAACCCGATGGCCTTCATCGTAGAGCAGGCCGGCGGAGCCGCTACCGACGGCGTCACGCGCATCCTCGACCTGCAACCGACCAGCCTGCACCAGCGGGTGGGGGTGGTGCTCGGTTCGCGCAATGAAGTGGAGCGCGTCACCGCCTATCATCGTGAAGCACCCGGCGCCGGCCATGTCGCAGCGCCCGCGTAACGGCCTTTACGCCCAATCTGGCGGCATGACTGCCGTCATCAACGCTTCTGCCGCGGGGGTGATAGAAACCGCTCGCGCAGATGCGCGCCGCAAGAACCCGAAAATTGGCAAGCTCCTCGCCGGCCGCAACGGCATCATCGGCGTTCTGACCGAGGACCTCATCGACACCTCCAAGGAATCGGCTGCCGCCATCGCCGCGCTCAAGCACACGCCGGGCGGTGCGTTCGGCTCATGCCGCTACAAGCTCAAGGGGTTCGAGGAAAGCCGCGCCCAGTACGAGCGCCTTATCGAGGTGTTCCGCGCCCACGACATCGGCTATTTTTTCTACAACGGCGGCAATGATTCGGCTGACACCTGCCACAAGGTGTCGCAGATCTCGGCGCGGCTCGGTTATGCCGTCTCCTGCATCCACGTCCCCAAAACCGTGGACAACGACCTTGCAGAAACCGACAACTCCCCGGGCTTCGGGTCGGTCGCCAAGTATGTCGCAACCTCGATGCGTGAAGCGGCCTTTGATATCGCCTCGATGGCGAAGACCTCCACAAAAATTTTTGTGCTGGAGGTGATGGGTCGCCACGCCGGTTGGATCACCGCGGCGGTCGGGCTTGCCTCCGACAAGGGCCACGACATTCCGCTGGTTCTGCTGTTTCCGGAAGTCGTGTTCGATGAGTCGAAGTTTCTCGCACGAGTAGAGGCCTTGGTGCGCTCGCACGGCTACTGCTGCATCGGCGTCTCCGAAGGGCTGCGCACCCGCGACGGCAAGTTCTTTTCCGATTCCGGCGTCAAGGATGCATTCGGTCATGCGCAACTGGGCGGCGCCGGCGAACTGGTGGCTAAACTTGTGCGCCAGAGACTTGGCTTGAAGTATCACTGGGCGCTCGCCGATTACTTGCAGCGATCCGCGCGGCACATTGCGTCAAAGACCGATCTGGAACAGTCGTACGCGGTTGGCAGGGCGGCGGTTCAATATGCCCTCTCCGGCATGAACGCGGTGATGCCGGCCATTTGCCGCACCAGCCGGTCGCCCTACCGCTGGGAACTGCAGCCGGCGTCCCTTGCGCGCATCGCCAACAAGGAAAAGAAACTGCCGGCTTCGTTCAT
>CAITSH010000156.1 GCA_903895005.1 uncultured Pseudomonadota bacterium | reverse complement strand
TCAAACACGCAAAGGCGGCTGGAAAACAGCAGACGCCCGTCGGTGCGGACAAGACGATCGATGTAACGCCCTGCGTTAAAGACGTCTGAAGGCTGGTTTTTCTTGGTGCGAATGACGAGGTAGTTCGCCTCTGACAGGATCTGCCCGCCCTCCTCACCGGTGATGCGCACACCCGAAACAATATGGCGCTGGTAGTAAGGCTGGTGGAACAGCGTCTCTGATATGCCGAATACGCGGTCACGCAACATGCGCTTGCTCTCGAAGGCCAGCGTCGCCAGCGGCAGGCCGCGGTCATGGTTTTCCCGGGGAATGAGTTTATAAACGCACTCCTCGGTGAAAAATTCCGGCCAGTCCTGAAACGAGCCGTGATCAAGGCAGGCGGTGTAACGCGCGTACAGGTCGTCGACTTCAAGGCGCAGTGCGACGTCAAGCATCGGATTGACCGAGGTGTTATGGCCCATGTCAGATTCCCATCACTGCGCGGTAGTACTTGTACATGCCCCGGATGAGCGTCTCGGTGACATTATGCGGCACACCACCAACCTCGCGTCCGTCGAGTTCGCACAGCGTGCTGTTGTCGCCATTTTGTGCAAAACCATGCTGCGACAACTCAATGACCTCGCCGTCATCGGCAGATACATACCCTGCCGGCCCGAACAGATTGGCCTGGCGCAGGCGCCGGCGTGTCATCTCCGGCGTATCGTCCTCGAAGCCGAAATGCGTCCAGACAAAATCGAATGCGTCAGGTCCCAGCGGCACGATTTGCCGCGTCGAAATCGAATTGACGTTGTGCTGGATGATGAGCGACGGAAAGATCGTCTGCATGCACGCGGTCGGCCCCTTCCACCAAGCCTCGGGCACCACGTCGAGCACGCGGTCATCCTCAAGTTTCATGTTTTCCTTGAAGCTGGTCACGCCCTGGGTAACCTCGCCTTTGCCGCCGCTGCTGCGATAGCCGACCATGGCGGCGTGACGTCCGTGCGAATCCATGACCATTTCCGAGCGCTGGTCGGCGCGCCACAATCCGAAGGTGACAAACCAGGTATGCAGCAGTCCTGGATGATACGGATCCTTGATGTTCTCCTGCATAAGCTTCCAGTTGCCGGGAATGCGCTGGCGTGAATAACCGAGTAAGGTCAGTTTTCGCCCATCAAATGCGCGCTCCACCCAGGGCCTTACCTCGCCCAGATAAATATCGAGATCCTCAATGGAATGGTCAAAGGAGGCAAATACCAGTCCGCCCTTGAGTGCAACCTTTAGTTTAACCAGGCCGTTGTTCTCGAGCTTGAAGTCCGGGGGCATACCACCGTTGACGTGCGAGCCATTCTCATCCTTGACCCTGACACCACGGCGAAAGGGCACGCCCTGCAGGTTACCCTTCAGGTCATAGTTCCACTGGTGGTAGGGACAGGTGAAGTCCGCGACATTGCCGTGATCCTTCTGGCAAAACACCACGCCGCGATGGGCGCAGCGGTTCTCCACGACATTGACCGAGCCGTCGGAATCACGAACCACGATAACCGAACGCTCCCCCACCCAGGAACGCTTGAAATCACCCGGGTTGGGTATCTCGCACTCCAGGGCAACGTAGATCCAGTGGCCCTGGTAGAAAAAACGATCCAATTCCCGTTTGTAGATCCCCACGTTGGTGTAGGTTTCGTAGGGAACACGGCTTGTGCCGCTGTCCGGCCACTGAACAGGTTCAATCTTGTCCGGTGCATTCATGTGCCTTCCTCCTTGCTTTGAAAACGGTGCGCGGTGCTCCGGCACTGCCTGCATCTCGTTTCGAGGTGTGATTTTTTGTTTGTACCCGACTGAACCCTGGCTGGCTGGCCCGCCTTTGTCTCCCGGTTCGGCGATCCCGATTTCGGCACCCGTTCCCGGTTCAACGCTCGAGGAGCTCTCGGACAAGCCTCCTTATTTGCCCATTGTAATTGGTCAGCGGCCAAATGGCAGGCTCACATCGTCAGGCGGCTGTCGTGACAGGTAGGCGCCAAACCGGCGTGCCGCGCGGCCTTTTCAGGTGCATCTTGGCCTTCTCCCGCGGCTGCGTGATAATGCCCGTCTAAGACATCCGACCGGAACGCCCATGGCCACTAATAACGACTCCCTCTATAACGCCCGAGGCAACGTGCCCAATGCACTCGATATTTTCGCGCGCTGGGACAAGGAATCGAATGAGGCCCGCGCCTCGACACCCGCATACCTGGACGTCGCATACGGGCCTGACCCGACGGAGAAGCTCGATATATTCCGGCCACAAGGCCCGAGCAAGGCGTTGTTGATGTTCATCCATGGCGGCTACTGGCGCGCACTCGACAAGAAGGATTTCTCCTTTGTCGCCCCGGCCTTCACCAAAGCCGGCGTCACCGTTGCCGTACCCAACTATGCGCTCTGCCCCGCTGTCACCGTGGAGGACATCGTGCGCCAAATGTTGCAGGCAAGCGCCTGGCTTTATCGCAATGCGAGCAATTTCGGCGCGCATCCGGACCGGCTTTACATCGCGGGACACTCCGCTGGCGGGCACCTGACGGCAATGATGATGGCCGCGCTGTGGCCGCAATTTGCATCCGACCTGCCGAAAAAAATATTCCAGGCCGGCTTCTCGGTAAGCGGTCTCTACGACCTGCGACCGATCACGCGCGCCCCCTTCGTCAATGTCG
>CAITSH010000155.1 GCA_903895005.1 uncultured Pseudomonadota bacterium | reverse complement strand
GAACTGCTGGCGCACACCGACCGGCTACTCGGCGTGATCCTGCTGGGCAACAACCTCGTCAATGCCGCCTCCGCGATGCTCGCCGGTGTGATCACCGTGCGGCTGTTCGGGGATAACGAGTTCGCCCTTGGCATCGGCACCCTGGCGGTGACCTTTCTGATCCTCGTGTTCTCCGAAATAACCCCCAAGATCATCGGCGCGGCCTATGCCGAGCGCATCGCGCTGCCCGCCGCCTACGTGCTAAAGCCCTTGCTCAAGGCGCTCTACCCGGTGGTCTGGTTCGTCAACCTCTTCGTCGGCGCGTTGTTGTTCATGACCCGCCTCAAGCCGCGCGCCGGCGACCAGCCACAGCGCCTGTCGATGGAGGAACTGCGCTCGGTCGTCCTCGAGTCGGCCAATTTCATGCCCAAAAAGCACCAGTCCATCCTGGTGAACCTGTTCGACCTGGAGCGCATCACCGTCGAGGACGTGATGACGCCCAGATCGCAAATCGAGACCATAGACCTCGATGCTCCGATCGAGGAAATCGTGCAGCAACTGGCGACCAGCTACCACACCCGCCTTCTGGTCTATCGCGGCGAACTGGGCAACATCGCCGGCATCCTGCACCTGCGGCGTGTGCTGCGCCTGGTGCAGGCCGACGAACTCGATGCGGAACGCCTCGCCGAGTTGCTCATCGCGCCTTACTACATCCCGGCCAGCACTCCGCTGTTTGCGCAGCTGCAGTACTTCCAGGAAAACCACCAGCGCTTTGCGCTTGTCGTGGACGAGTATGGCGAATTGCTGGGCCTGGTCACGGTGGAGGACATCATCGAGGAATTGATCGGCGAGTTCACCTCAACGGCCCCGGCACGCGCCAACCGCCTCGCCTGGGACAGCGAAGGGTCTAGCCTGGTCGAAGGTACAAGTCCGGTGCGGGAACTCAACCGCAAACTCGGCCTGTCGCTCCCGATGGACGGACCCAAAACGCTCAACGGCCTGATCCTCGAACACTTCCAGGACATTCCGGAAGCCGGCGTTAGCGTGAAGATCGCCGGGGTCCCGATGGAAATCGTCCAAACACTGGACCGCGCCGTCAAAACCGTCCGGCTGTTTCGTCCAGCGCCGGAAACCGACGATTAGCGGCCACAGAACCGCTGCAATACAAGGTAATTTTTGGCAATTTTTATCAACAAATAACAATTAATCTCAGCAACTTACGCCAAAAACCTTAGACTTTACAAAAGACATAGGAAAAGGCATCATCTTTGCAATCGGCATTGAATCAAGGATTTACCCCACCCGGTAGCTCCAGCACTATGCCTTAGCGAATCGCGCCAAATTGGCGCGGTTCCGCGCAATTCGCCAAATCAGGGGTCAGCGATAAGCATTTTCGAACCAACGCGCAACATGTCTCCTGCCGCGCACTTCGGAGCGGGCAACGCATGAATGCCGTCGCCACGCCGCAACTGACGGCCCTGCCGGGCCTCGCCCGGGCGCTGGTGCAGCACGGCCGCATCCGGGTGTCCGACGCGGAAAGCCTTGTCGCGCAGGCCAGGGCAGGCAACACCGGCTTTATCGAACAACTGCTCGCGAGCAAAAAATTCACCGCCCTGGAAATCGCCGAATTCGCATCCACGACCTTCGGCCTTCCTTTGTTCGACCTTGACGCCGCCGACCCGCAAGGCCTTGCGAGCGGACTCATCGACCGAAAGCTGATCCAGTCGCGCCGCGTGGTGCCGCTGCACAAACGCGGCGGACGCCTCGCCATTGCCATCTCCGACCCCTCCGACACCCAGGCGCTGAACGACGTCAAGTTCCAGTCCAGCCTGGCGATCGATGCGGTGGTGGTGGAAGACGACAAGCTGCGCGCGGTGATCAAGAAAATTTTCGAGAGCTCGGACCCGTCGCTGCGACAACTCGTGGACGACGAACTTGACCTGGCCTTTGCCGGCGAAGACGGCGGGAAGGCGGACGACGAGCCTTCAATGTCGAGCGAGACAGATGATGCGCCCGTGGTCAAATTCATCCAAAAAATGCTGGTGGACGCGATTGAAGACGGCGCCTCGGACATTCATTTCGAGCCCTACGAAAAATACTACCGCGTGCGCTTTCGCGTTGACGGCCAGTTGCGCGAAATGGCGCAACCGCCTCTGATACTGAAAGAAAAGATCGCCTCGCGCATCAAGGTGATTTCCCGGCTGGACATATCCGAAAAGCGCACGCCGCAGGACGGCCGGCTGAAGCTCGCCCTGTCCAAAACAAGATCGATCGATTTTCGCTTAAGCACGCTGCCCACGCTCTATGGTGAAAAAATCGTCCTGCGCGTACTGGATCCCTCGTCGGTGACCCTGGGTGTCGACGCTCTAGGCTATGACGGAACACAAAAGCAGCACCTGCTCGACGCCTTGCACCGCCCCTACGGCATGATCCTGGTCACCGGCCCGACGGGCAGCGGTAAAACGGTATCGCTGTACACATGCCTCAATGTGATCAACAAGCCGGGCATCAACATTTCGGCCGCAGAAGACCCCTCTGAGATCACGTTGCCGGGAATCAACCAGGTCAACATCAACGAGCGCGCCGGCCTTACGTTTGCAGCGGCGCTCAAATCGTTCATGCGGCAGGACCCGGATATCATCATGGTGGGCGAAATCCGCGACCTTGAAACAGCGGAAATGGCGGTCAAGGCGGCGCAGACCGGTCACCTCGTGCTCTCCACGCTGCATACCAATGACGCGCCGACCACACTCACGCGCCTGATGAGCATGGGCATCGCGCCGTTCAACATTGCCACCAGCGTCACGCTGATTACCGCGCAGCGCCTCGCGAGGCGCCTTTGCGCCTGCAAGGTTCCAGCCAACATTCCGCGCGAAGCGCTTATCCAGGCGGGCTACACCGCCGCCGACCTTGACGGCACCTGGGCACCGCAGAGCCCAAAAGGCTGCGAGCACTGCAAGGGCAGTGGCTATAAGGGGCGCCTGGGCATTTATCAGGTAATGCCCGTTTCGGACCAAATCAGCCGTATCATCATGCGTGGCGGCAATGCCATCGATATCGCCGATCAGGCACAGCGCGAGGGCATAGCCGATTTGCGCCAGTCCGGGCTGCACAAGGTCCGCCAGGGTCTCACCTCACTCGAAGAAGTGATGGCCGTGACCAACGAGCGTAACGTGTTGATCAACGAGTAACTGCAATGGCAGGAAGAGGGGGGAACCATGGCTACATCTGCAGCGGTTAAGCGCGACGCAATCAAGGAATTCAACTTTACCTGGGAGGGTAAGGACAAGACCGGCAAAGCGGTCAAGGGCGAGATGCGCGCGCAGGGCGAAGCCGTGGTAAATGCCACTCTGCGCCGTCAGGGCGTCCTGGTTTCCAAGATCAAGAAGCAGCGCGCCGGCTCCGGCGGCAGTGTCAGCACCAAGGACATCACGCTCTTCACCAGGCAGCTGGCGACCATGATGAAAGCCGGCGTACCGCTGCTGCAGTCCTTTGACATCGTCGGCAAGGGCCACTCCAATCCCGCGGTGGCGCGTCTTCTGATGTCGATCAAGACCGAAGTTGAAACCGGTTCCTCTCTGACCAACGCCTTCAAGAAATACCCCCTGTATTTTGACGCGCTGTTTTGCAACCTCGTCGGCGCGGGCGAACAAGCCGGTATTCTGGAGAGCCTCCTCGACAGGCTCGCCACCTACAAGGAAAAAACCGAGGCCATCAAGTCAAAGATCAAGGCCGCGCTGTTCTACCCCGTGGCGATTATCGTCGTGGCCTTCATCATCACGGCTGTCATAATGATTTTCGTGATCCCAGCATTCAAGCAGGTGTTCACCAGCTTTGGCGCCGACCTGCCCACACCAACGCTGATCGTCATGGCCATATCCGATAACTTCGTCAAATACTGGTACCTCATTTTCGGCGGCGTCGGCGGTGGTGTGTATTTTTTCCTAGAGTCGTGGAAGCGTTCGCTCGCGGTGCAGATTTTCATGGACAAGCTGATGCTCAAGGCACCTGTATTTGGCCACCTTGTGCGCATCTCCACCATCGCACGCTGGACGCGGACGCTGTCGACGATGTTCGCCGCGGGTGTGCCGCTGGTAGAGGCACTCGACTCGGTGGGCGGCGCCTCCGGCAACTATGTCTATCAGGCCGCGACCAAGATCATCCAGCAGGAGGTGAGCACCGGTACCGCACTT
>CAITSH010000154.1 GCA_903895005.1 uncultured Pseudomonadota bacterium | reverse complement strand
ATTTGACACCAGATGCACCGTGCGTGACGGCGGATCCTGTACGTGTATGCGCGGATGCCTCAACCGGTTCGCACGCAGCTTCATCGTACGAACGTCATCGTAAAAAAGAGAAACGTGGTCAAGCGGGCTACTCTGGTCCGCCGCAACCGGCGCCCAGTAGTACCCGTCCTCCGTAAAGAGCGAGATCCAGTCCTCGAAACGCCGCTGGTCCAGGCAATCCAGCTCGGCATGGACAAAGGACGCCGCCTCATCCGCCCCGATCAACCCGGGGTCCGCAGTCCCCACTTTTGAATTCATCACGTCAAGCCACCTGTTCCTGCCAATCGACCATGTATCGAACCCAGGCGCGGTGCTGGTTGCGAATCGCCGCTTCGGTAAACTGCGGGCCGAGCATGCCGCCACGCTCTTTGTCGGGCACGTCGCGGTCGATTGCGCGCTGTATGCGAATCCAGTCTCCGCCCTGGCTTTGCAAACCGGCCTGGATCCGCTCGAACGCCTCGACATCGTCAGTTTGCGCAAGCGAAGAGCACGAGTGCGTCAGATTCAGCAGACGAACGGTGTCGTTGAACATCTGCTCCGGCGCGCCCTTGAGCCTGATCGGAAATATCTGCACTTCGGTCAGGTCAACGCTGATGGGACGCACAATTCGGATTGCCTGGGCCAGAATATGCAGATCAAAGTTCGGGAAAAAGAATGCAAGGTGCCGCTTGTGCGTCAGCAGTTCTCGTGCCTGCTCCACCCCTTTCAGACGCTCCAGGTCCGAACGATAGGCATCGAACGCTTCACCGCCCTGATCACCGTCAGTGGACTGCGCGCCGCAGGCGTTGTGTCCCCACGGAAACCACCATTGCCCCTTTGCCTCGGTCCCCGGCGATCCGTCCTTGTTGAGCATTTTTATCCGGGTGCCTTTCTCGCCGGGGCGCCGGCTGAATTGGTATCCGTCCGGCGTCACAGAAGATTCGTGGCTGAACGGGGCATGGTACTGGTCCGCAAGATTCTCGATCTGGTGCTTCCAGTTCCCCCTGAAGTAGTAGCGGTGCATACCACCGAACACCTCAAGTTCACCGACCGGCGACCGGTCGGCAATCTCATCCATCGCGAACCGGGCATCCCCCAGATGTTCAAGCAGAGAGGGGCCCGCCGCGCTCATCCTCGCAAAAACGAATCCGCGATACAAAGCCACGCACGGCAGACTGGCCATGCCGCGAGAGCGATCCTTGAGATCGAAATCCGCGGGAAAACCATCCTGGAGCGGAACACTGGAGAGGCTGCCATCAAGGTTGTAGGACCAACTGTGGTACATGCAACGGAAGCGTTTGTTGTTCCCGCGAAGCGTATTGACCACTTTCGCACCACGATGGCCGCAACGGTTGTGCATGACGTGCACCTGTCCCGTTTCCGCGCGGACCATGATGACCGGGGATCGTCCCAGTGTGGTGCAGAAAAAATCCCCTGCGGCGGGAACCTGGCTTTCATGCCCCACCAGCAGCCAGGCACGCCCGAAAATACGCTCCATCTCAATGTCAAATACAGCCGGGTCCAGATAAATCCGGCGATGGACGCGATCTGCCTCGACGAGCCCGCGCAAATCAGCATCAGAACCGACAACTGAGGCGCGACTGATTGTATCCATCTGGGTCACAACGCCTCCGTGAGCATAAATCCGGATGTTAAGATGAAAGGGAAACTGAATAACCGGACAAAACAAGGATTCCGGTATATCCGGGACATTCCTGAGAATCGGGGTGCGCTGCTGGGCAGCGTGTTAACTTTAATCAGCCTCGCATCCGGATGATGATGGTTCAGCGCTAATTAAATGTCAATACATGTATTACGGCGCCCCCTTGAACCCTGGATTGCGCCAACACACACCAAGTCGCGCGCTATTTGTCGCAGGAAAACTGAAATGAAACACAAGAAGCCGACGCAAGCCGTTTCCAAATCACGAAAAATCATCGACCCGGTCGGAAAATCCATGACAAACGCGAACCCGGCACGTGACGGCAAGCCGACTGGCGCGAAACTATCGGAACATATCCACGACAACCCTGGTTTTCTCATGGCCAGCACGGTGTTTCGACTGGATCAGGAATTAAGGAACACGATCCTTAGGCGTCTGGATATCAGCTACACGCATTTCCGTGTAATGCAGGTGATGTATGCCGGAGAACCCAAATCCGTCGGAGAGATCAGCAAGATGATTGTCGTATCTCCCGCCGTGCTGAGCCGGGTGATAGACCAGATGGAGGGCCGGGGGTTAGTCGAGCGACGCGCGGCCGCGGCGGACAACCGTTTTGTCAACGTTGGCCTGACAAAAAACGGACGAACGATCTATGAAAAAGCATGGCCGCCGGCGCAGTCCCTGCTATCTCGGGCTACGGCCGCACTCACCGACAAGGAAAAGCAATCCTTGCTCAAAATTCTGCGGAAAATAAACACATCCCGGGATTGGTAAAAATACCGGGGCTGGTTATCAGCAATAGCCGCGGGCATTCCAATGACATCGCCGGCGGAAAGCACAAATAGAGAACTACCGCCCGCCAGTTCCGTTATGCAACGGCATCACCAAGATGAATCGGCGCGATTCAAACGGGAATTTCACCCACAAAGCCCGGAAGACGTGCTTTAGAATGAGAAAGGCCGAACGATGCCCCGGCATCGCCGCAGCAGGCTAGAACCAAGAGGACGGCTTGCATTACCCAACATGATCGTCGCCCGCGCCACACGCTTGCAAGTTCCCCATGCCTGAGGGCGCCCTCTCGGGGTTTTTTGCCGACCTCGCGCGGCTCTACCCGGATCTCGACGCCGCCTTCCTGCGCAGCATAGGCTCGCAATTCGAGCAGGTCAGCGTGGCCGGCGGCAGCACGCTGGTCCGACGCGGCGAACCTTCCGATGCGCTGTACATCGTCATCAGCGGGCGCCTCATTGCAACGCAGGAAGCCGAGGATGGCGGCATCGTCAGGCTGGGTGAAATCGGTCGCGGCGAAATGATCGGCGAGATGAGCATCCTCAGCGGCGGCACACGCACCGCATCGGTGACGGCACTGCGGGACTCTCGCCTGGTGCGCATCTCCAACCAGACCTTCCTCGAGTTCATGCAACGCCACCCCAGCGTGACGCGGCAGTTCATCCAGATCCTCACCAGCCGCCTGACCAACCGCGCGCCCCGCCGCCAGGAAAAACTCTCCACCATAGCGCTGGTACCGGGACGCGGCCTGCGCGGATCAGACGGGTTTATCGCCTTCGTGCACGAACTCGGGGGGGCGATGCGAAACATGGTCGACGTGATGATCGTCGATCACGCCAGAATAGAAGCCAAATTTCCGGGCATGCTCGAACGCCCCGACGCGCACGCCGGTATCGCCGCATGGCTGGATGATGAAGAGCAGCACCACGACCTGCTGATTTACGTCTGCGACGAGGACCTCACACACTGGACGCACCGCTGCCTGCGCCAGGCCGATCGCGTACTGATCGTCGCGCGAGCTGATGCAGTTTCGGCCGAACCGGTTGCGATCGAGTGGTTCATGGACACCGATGCCGAGGAAAGCAGCCAGGTGCGCGGGCGCGAACTCGTGCTGTTGCAAAACGCCGACTGCGGCCTGCCCAGGGACACCGCGCGCTGGCTCGCATTGCGCAACCTTCGCCGCCATCACCACCTGCGCGCGGGCGATACAGCGGGGCTTGCTCGCCTGTGCCGCCACCTGCTGGGCCGCTCGGTCGGGCTGGCACTGGGCGGCGGCGGTGCCAAGGCCTTCGCCGAGGTCGGTGTTCTTCGTGCACTGGCGGAGGCCGGCATACCGGTCGATGTCATCGGCGGCACCAGCATGGGCGCGGTGGTCGGGGCGCTTGCGGCGCTCGGCCAGGACGCGCAGGAAATTCACGTGACCTTGCGCAGCATGCTGCGCTTCAAGCCGTTTTCCGGCCTTACGCTGCCGCTGGTGTCGCTGCTCTCGGGCAAGCGCCTTGATCTGGCGATGAGCACCTTGTTTGGCAATGCGGCCATTGAAGACTTGTGGCGGCGCTACTTCTGCGTCGCCTGCAATCTCACCCACGGCACCATAAAGACCGCCGAAGCGGGCAAGCTGCGCCGCTGGGTGGCCGCGAGCAATGCGGTTCCCGGCATCATGCCCCCGGTGGTCGACGGCGGGGAGCTGTTTGTGGACGGCGGCCTGCTTAACAACGTACCGGCGGACATCATGAGCAGCCTCAATGCCGGGCCGGTCATCGCGGTAAACGTAAGCAGCGTCACAACGCTGCACGCCGGTGTGCCCGACGATGCAGACCTGTCGGGCTGGAGCGTGATGATGAGTGGTCTTGTCGGGCGCGGCCGCGAGTCAAGCGCCGCCTCGGGCGCCTCGTCCGGGGCACAATCACCGCGCCTCGGACGCCTGCTGGTGCGCGCCATGTTGCTTGGCAGCAGCAACCATGCCTCGACCATGCGCAACTATGCGTCGCTGTACCTCACGCCGCCGGTTGAAGGGGTTGATGTGGGTGACTGGCATGCCCTGGATACCCTGGCCACCGCAGGCTACGCCTACACCATGAAAATGCTCGAAACATGGGATAGCAACAAAGCCGGCAGCTGACCCGTCAATGCAGGTCAGGCATCATTCAACAGGCTGCAAGCGGCGCGGCAGTCGCAGGCGCATGAAATCATCGACTGGCGTGACCCAAACCACGCCGTCGCCCGGCTGCCCGGTATGGCAGACCTCGTGCAGGATGCCCAGCAAAGACTCCACCTGCTCGTCGGGCGCAATGATTTCCACGCGCACCTTCGCCGAATAGTCGGTCAGTTCCCCCTTGATCCCGGTAGCTGCGGACTTGCCCGGATGGTAGCCAGAGCCCTCGACTTTGCACACGGTCATTCCTGGAAAGTCGGGGATTTTCCGGAATGCCTCGCGGATCTTTGCCAGTCGAAAGGGTTGCACCACAGCCTTGATTTCCTTCATCTGCACATCTCCTTTTTTCTCAGGCCTGCGCCTGCATGGGTCCTCAGGCCTCGATTCGCCGGTCCTCAAAAAAGCGGTACAGCGTGGGCACCACGACCAGCGTCAGCAAGGTCGAGGTGATGAGGCCGCCTATGACAACGATCGCCAGTGGCCGCTGCACTTCGGATCCCGGCCCCGTTGCGAACAGGAATGGAATCAAGCCGAGCATCGCCACCGTCGCTGTCATCATTACCGGGCGGAAACGCAGCTTGGCACCCTGCAAAACAGCACTGGCGCGGTCGAGCCCCTCATCCTGCAGTTTCCGGATGTAGGACACCAGCACCACACCGTTCAGCACCGCCATTCCCCACAATGCGATAAACCCGACCGATGCCGGAACCGAGAGGTATTCACCGGTCACGGCGAGGGCGAGGATGCCCCCGATGGAGGCGAAGGGCAGCACGGTAATGATCAGCGTCGCGAAGCGCAGCGATCTGAACACCAGGAACAACAGGAAGAAAATCGCCGCCACGGTTACCGGCACGATCACCATCAGGTGGCCGAGCGCACGCTGCATATTCTGGAACTGTCCGCCCCACTCGAGATAATAGCCCTGCGGCAGCACAATCTTGTCGCCGACCCCCTTTTGCAGTTCGGCGACAAAGCCGCCAAGGTCTCGCCCCGCAACATTGATTCCGACGACGACCCGGCGCTTACCCATATCGCGGCTGATCTGCGCCGGACCGTCAACGATACGGATACCCGCCAGCGACTCAAGCGTCAGTTGCGCGCCATTGGGCGCGGTGAGCGTCAGGCGGCGGATTTCCTCGACCGAGTCGCGAAAGCTCTCGGGCAGGCGTACCGCGGCGTTGAACCGACGCTCGCCCTCGTAGATCTGCGTTGCGACGCGGCCGCCCACGGCCGTCTCGATGACATCGTGCACGTCGCTGACATTGAGTCCCTGGCGGGCGATGGCCTGGCGGTCAATCTCGATCGACAGATACTGCTGTCCCGTTACGCGCTCGACACGGATATCGCGCGCGCCGGAAACCGCCCCGGCGACGCGCGCAATATCGTTGGCCGCCTTGCGCAAAGCGGATAGGTCATCGCCGAAAATCTTCACCGCGACGTCGGCGCGCACGCCGGTGACCATTTCGTCGACACGGTCTGAAATCGGCTGGGCCATTGCCAACTGGATCCCGGGCAACGCGCGCAACTTCTCCTGTATCGCTGCGGCAATGGTGTCCTGTGTCCATCCCTTAGGCCATTCCGAGCGCGGCTTCAGCGACAGGATGGGGTCGGCCTCGTTCGGCCCGGCAGGATCGGCCGGGCTTTCACCCCTACCAAGGCGCGATACGCCCGACTTTACGCCCGGCACTTCCAGGGCAAGCCGCATCGCCTCCATTTCCATGCGTATCGATTCGTCAATGGAGATGTTCGGAACACGGTCTATGGCCGGTGATATCGAGCCTTCTTTCATTTCCGGAATGAAGGCCGTACCCAGGAAAGGCAGCACCATAAGGGTGGCAAAGAACAGTGCGAGCGCACTGCCAATGGTCTTTTTCTCGTTGACGAGCGCCCAGCCGAGCAGGCGCAGGTACGGACGCTTGATGAACGCGATAAAACGCGTATCGTGCTCGGCGCCCCCCTTCAACACGAAACTGGCGAGCGCCGGGGACAGCGTCAACGACAACACCAGCGACACCGCGAGCGCGATCGCGATGGTATAGGCGAGCGGTGCAAACATCTTTCCCTCCATGCCCTCAAGCGTCATCAGCGGCAGGAACACGACAATGATGATTCCGACGCCGAATATCACAGGGGTGGCCACCTCCTGCACCGCCTCGAGCAACACCCGCACCCGGCTCTCGTGCGGACGCTCGCCAAGTCGCGTGAACGCGTTCTCGACGACGACGACCGAACCGTCGACCATCAGGCCTATGGCGATGGCGAGGCCGCCCAGGGACATCAGGTTGGCTGACAGGCCATAGCGGTTCATCACCATGAACGTGATAAGCGGCGTCAGCACCAGCGTCGCGACCACGACCACGCTTGAGCGTACATCACCAAGAAACAGGAACAGCACGATGATCACCAGGAACACACCCTCTATCAGGACCTTGACCACCGTCGCGAGCGCCGCGTCTACGAGTTCACTGCGGTCGTAATACGGGACGATTTTCAGGCCATCAGGCAGCAAGCCCCGGCTGTTGATCTCGTTCACGCGCGCCTTGATGCGTGACACCACCTCCTTGGCGTTGCCGGCGCGGATCATCATCACCACCCCGCCCACCGCCTCGGTGTAGCCGTCCTTGATCATCGCCCCGTGGCGCACCTCGTGCCCTAAGGTGACCTCCGCGACATCGCGCACGCGCACCGGCGTGCCGCGTACCTCCTTGAGCACGATATCGCGCAGGTCGTCGAGTCCGCGAACCAGGCCGATGCCGCGTATCAGGTAAGCCTCCGCACCCTGGGGCAGCACGCCGCCGCCGGAGTTGGCGTTGTTGCGCGACACCGCCTGGTGGACTTCCTGGATGGAAATACGGTAGTGGCGCAGCCGCTCTGGATTGACCAGTATCTGGTACTGCCTGGCGTAGCCGCCGGTGGAATTGATCTCCGCAACGCCGGAAATGGACCGCAACAGCGGCCGCGCCACCCAGTCCTGCACGATGCGCCGTTCCATCAGTTCGTCCCGCGTCAACGCGCGGCGCCCGTCGTCGGTCCGCTCCAGCGTGTACTGGTAGACTTCGCCGAGCGCGGTCGAAACCGGACCGAGCACCGGTGTTACGCCCTTCGGCAGGCTGGCCCCGGTTTCGGTCAGCCTCTCCATCACGAGCTGGCGAGCGAAGTAGACGTTGGTGGCATCGGTGAACACCAGCGTGATCAGCGACAAACCCGGTTTGTTGAGCGATCGCATCTCAGTCAGGCCTGGCAGGCCGGTCATCGCTATCTCAAGGGGCACGGTGACAAAGCGCTCCACCTCCTCGGGCGATCGGCCGGCGGCCTCCGTGGCGATCTGCACCTGAACATTTGTGACATCCGGAAATGCATCGACCGAGAGCTTGCGCGCAGCGTTGATGCCGAAAACCAGCAGGATCACGGCAACGACGAGAACGATCAGCCGCTGCGTCAGCGCGGCGCGGATCAACGAATCAATCACGAATCAGCTCCCGAGCGCGTTGCGCTTGCGTTCATTGTTCAGGTGAAACGCGCCGTCTACGACGATGCGATCGCCCTTGGAAAGACCGCCGACAACCTGACGCCTGCCCTCGTACTCCGCGCCGAGATTGACAAGGCGCAGTGCGAACTGGTTCTGCCCGGTTTGCACGAACACGTAGTCCCGGTTTTCGTCACGCACCACGGCCGGCACGGGAACTGCAAGCCTTCTCTCCGGCTTTCCCTTGATGAACATGGTCGCGAGCATCGCGGGCTTGAGGCGGCGGTCGGCATTGTCCAGCTCCATGCGCGCGGTTATGGTTCGCGTTTCCGGATTGACGATGGCCCCGATGAAAGACAGCGTACCCGCGAGGCGGTCTCCGGGCAAAGAGGCGATCTCCGCATCGACCGCCTCGCCGCGACGGATCAGTGTCGCCTGTTGCTCGGGAACCTCGGCCACCAACCAGACGCGCGACAAATCGGCGACAAGGAATATGGTGTCCGCGGGCTGCACCACCTGGCCCTGCGTGACCTTGCGTTCGAGCACGGTGCCACTTATGCTCGCGCGCACCGCAGCCTGTGAGTTGACACTGCGTTCTGCGGTTAGACCGGCGACAGCGGACTCGGACATGCCCAGCACCATCAACTGGTCGCGCGCGGCACTGACCTCGGCCTCGGCCTGCGCAAATTCGCTCTGGCGCCGCTGCAACTCGGCGCGGCCGATCACGTCGGCCTCGAACAATTGCTCGGCGCGCTGTGCCGCCCTTTGCGCCAGCAGGCGCTGTGAATAGGCCTTCAGGAAAGCCAGTTGCGCCGTGGAGAGTTCGACTGAATTGAGAGTCGCCAGCAACTGCCCCCGCTTGACGTCCTGTCCCGGTATCACCTCAAGTTCGGTGATGCGCCCGGTCACCGAGGTGCCGATGCGCGCAAGCCTGGATTCATCCGCCTCGACCCGCCCCGAAACGCGCAGCACCTCGCGAAATTCGGCCTCATCAACCGCAGCCAGGGCAAGGCGCCCGGCGAGCGAGGGCGGCGGCACGATGAGATTGGGATCCGCCTTGGCCGCAGGTACCGGTTCCTGCTTGTCCTTGCATCCGGACAGCGCGATTGACGTTGCGATCGTGCAAACCATTGCCGCGAATGCCGCGCGGCCCCTCAAGAATCGAAACATCATGGATTTTCCCTTGGCTGACTTGGCTGGCTAGGCTGACCTGGCTGGGTTGAATGGGGTAGCGTAAGGTCGGAGGCGCGCAGGCGCTCGAGCTCAATCCAGGCGGCCTGCTGGTCGTAGCGCGCGTTAAGGTAATCGAGGCGCACGGTGCGCAGTGTGCGTTGCGCATCGATGACCTCGAGAATGCCGCGCTCACCGAATCGGTAGGCCGCCTGCGCGACGCGCAGCGACGCCTCGGCCTGGGTAACAACGCTTTGCAGCGCGCTCAGCTGGCGGGTTGCGATGCGATGCCGCGAATAATTCGATTCGAGCGCAGCCTCAAGCTCGACGCGCCGCTGCTCAAGCGCCTGTTCGGAGATGGTCAGCGCGGCGATACCCTCGCCGATCTGGCCCTCGCGCCGGTTCCATAGCGGCAACGGCACCGAAATGCCGATGCGCCATTGGCGCAACTCGGGATCCTGATCGAATCCGGCGCGAATCACCGGCTGCGGTGAGCGCAGCGCGCGCTCGGTGTCGAGCCTGCGCCTCGCCTGCTCGACTTGGGCGCGTGCCTGCGCGAGCCCGGGGTGTCGCGCGAGCATTTGTTCGCGCATCCCGCCCAGATCGGGGCTAGCGGACAAAGCAACGGACGAACCCTCCGGATCAATGCGGGCGGGCAGCGGCGCGCCAATGGCCTGGCGCAGTTCGGCAGTGCCCTGTTCCACCCGCAGTCGTGCACGTTCTGCCGCGCTGGCGGCGACCAGTGCCTCCGATTCGGCGCGCAGAGACTCCAGGCGCGGCGCCTCACCGACGCGCACGCGCGCCGCAACACTGTCGCGCACCTGCTCGAGCAACTTCACCGTATCCTCCGCCACCTCAAGTTCGGCACGACGGCGCAATACCTCGAAAAACGCCTGGCGGATGTCTGCGAAAACGGAAATGCGGACGTCGTCGCGCGCATGTTCCGATGCGGCCACTCCGGCATCGGCCGCGCGTTGCCGCGGTTCACGAACACCGGGCATGTCCAGGGGCTGTGAAATCCCTATGGTTTGTGTTGATCCGGGCAGTGCGCCCGGAACGCGTGCCCGAATGTTGCCGGCCGCAAGCTCGACGTCCGGATTCGGATACTGGCCGGCGACGACGCGGCCGAACCGCGCCTGTCTCGCATGGGCGTCTGCGGCCCGCAGACGCGGACTACCCTGCTCGGCCAGTGCGAGGGCCTTGTCCAGGGTCAGCGTTTCCGCGCCGGCACCACCTGGTGTGAACAATACAATCAACGACCCGCACACGAGCGCGCGCGCGCCACGGACAACGCTGCTGCGGGCGTGCAGGGCGCGCCTTCGGACATTCGACATATTCATGACTCCATTGCGGCAACGCACGAGGGATCTCGGGCGTGGAAGGTCTTGCCTGCAACGGATGAACCGAAGCCCGGGGGCCGGGGAGAAAACCCGTGTTGACGGCCCGCGCGGAGTGCGCGGCGCTCGCGCGCCGCACCTTTCTTGGCTACTCCCCTTCTACCTTCTCTGACAGGAACTCCGGTTTAAGGTTGCATTGCTTTTCGCAATGCAACAACAAGGCCCCGGGCCGGCGGGGCGGTCGCGCCCGGATTACGCCACGCGCGCGCACCTCAACACCGTGCACCGCCTGATCCTCAACCGCCTGACCGCCGCCAACGCGGCCTAGCCGATACGCTCAGCCCTGCTCTACCAGGGCGCGATTGGCACGGCGCATGCGCAGGCTCATTTCGCGCGCCATGTTGGAAAGAACCGTCATGGCAACCCTCGGATGCTCGGAACCAAGCTGGTCGAAGCGCTTGCGCCCCAGCACCAGGCAGGCAATCGCCTCGTCCGCAGTGACAGTCGCCGAGCGGCGTTCATGATCAAGAAGCGCCATTTCACCGAACACGGTTCCTGATGAAAAGCTCACCAGGCGGATGTCCCCGGAGGGCAGGTGCATGTGCACGCTGGCCGAACCGCGCAACAGGATGTACAGGGCGTCACCCTCCTCGCCCTGCTCGAAAATCGTGCTTCCCTCTGAAAATTCCCGGCGCTCCAGGAAATCCCGGAAGACACCCTGCTCACCGGCATCGAGGCCGCGCACGATATCCAGTTGCGCGAACGGGTGGTCGCCGTCGAGGGCGCTGCGCGTGCGCAGCGCCTCGAGCAGGTGGTTTTCACACCATTCCAGGGCGCGGTCCAGGTCACTGTAAAAACGATCGCGCGTAAGCGCATCCGTGACGCCGTGATCGCGCAACAAACCGCTGGTGCGCGAGGCTTCGCGCTGTCCGCACAGCAGCACCTGCACGCCGACAGACTTCATGCGCTGCGCCAACTGGACAAGCATCTGCGCCCCTGTGCTGTCGACTTCACTCACACGGGCGATATCAAGGACCACGTAGCGCACCTTGCCCGCGATCGCCGCGTCAATACGGTTTTGAAGTTGCTCGGCCGAGGCAAAGAAAAGCGGCCCCTCAAGCTCTATCACCATGATGCTGCGACCGTTTGCGCTCAATGCTCCGATATCGGAAGCCTCGCGCGTACGACGCGAGTGCAGCACATCGCCGTAGCGCACGCTGCGCACCATGCCCTGGCTCATGCGCACCGTGAACACAATGATGGCGATGATGATACCCAGCGCCACCGCAAACGCGATCTCTCCCAAGAGCGCTACCGTGGTTACCAGCACGATCACCGTAAGGTCCACGGCGATGCTGCCCCAGTTGACGGTCTTGCCGCGGACGATCTGCGCCGCCAGCCGGATGGACCAGCGGTCGAAGAGCTGGATGCCGGCGTAGAGGACCAGTGCGGCTATTACCACCTTGGGAATCATGCCGACCATCGGCGCGAGCAGCAGCACGATCAACACGAATAGCACGCCATGCGTGAGCAGCGACAGGGCGTTACGTGCGCCGCTGCGGTAATTGGTCGTGGTGGGTGCAAGACTGATCGCCCCCACGACGCCCCCCAGCAGCGGGGTGATGGAATTCGCCACGCCGATGCAAAGCAGTTCCCGCGTGCTGTTTCCACGCTGCCCGGACAGGTTCTCGACCAGCTTGGCGCTGATCAGCACATCCAGTGACGCGACCACCGCGATCGAGCCCGCACCGACGAGTATGGCGGGCAGGGCCTGCATGAAGCCGGGCAGCTGGGTCATGGCGATGATGCCGGCAAGCTCACTCCCGTCTGGAATGCGCACCGGGATATCCCCCAGCACATCCCCCGCCCGCGACGAAAGGCCCACCGCGGCGAGGAGGTAATACACCAAGGTCCCCGCAATAAGAGCGGTGACAAGGGGCGGCACCCTTTTGATAAGGTGCTGCCCCTTGTAGGCCAACACCAGAGTCAACAGGCCGAGCAGCAGTTGCAGGGGCTTGAGGTCACCGAACGCATCCATCCAGCCACCCATTGCGGGCCGGCTCGCCAGTCCGAACATCACATGCAGCTGCGACAGACTGATTGTGATCGCGGCTGCATTCTGGAATCCGGCCATCACCGGGGCGGGAATGAATTTCACGAGCCGTGGCAGGCGCACCAACGCGAACAGCACCTGAATTACCCCCGACAGTGCAAGCATCAGGAACAGCGCGCACATGATGACCGCCGGGTCGTCTTTGGGCAGCCAAGCGGCGCCGACCAGCACATCGGTGGCCACCGAAGCGATGACAAAAGACACCAGGCTGCGCGGCGCATAGATGGCAACGCCGCGTGCGCCGGCCAGAACGGCAATCAGGCTGAGGAATGCCCCGCCATACAGCCCCGCCAGCACGCCAAGCTTGGTGAGTTCCGGACCGAAGGGCGCCACAGCGAGGGCGCCAAGCCCCATCGCGAGCGGGAGCGACACCACGCCGGCGACCAGTCCGGCAACGATGTTACGCCGGGGCTCTACAGTCCAAGCAAGCGGAACACGCGTAAATTTCCATGGCGAAACTGCCGCCGGCGAATCGAAAATGCGCGATTCCAAGCTCACGGCGCTGGCGCCATTGGCAACATCAACATTGATCCCCCCAAGGAGGCTCCAGTTTGCCCTAAAAACGGCGGCTACTGGGACCGTTCAGGTCAGCGTGCACCGCCTGACGATGCTATCGCCATGCGCCTGGTCAAACGCCGGTTCAAGCCTCGCCGCCAACGTTATGGCTCGGTCGCCGGCTTTCCAGCGCGAACTTCACCAGCGCTCCGGCGCGATAGATGCCGTGAACAAACTTGCCGTAGGGCAGCGTGATAAACAAGGCCATGACCACACCAAGGTGCACCACCAGCAGCAATCCCAGCGCGGAAGATTCACGCAACGCCAGCAACAGCAATCCGGTCAGGCTGGTCAGAACCAGCAGGACGATAAAGGCGGTGTTCATGCCGCGCTGCGCCGGGTCCGCTGTCGCCTCATCACGCTGCCTGCCCAGCCAGTACAACCCCACCGGACCGGTCAACAATCCAATGCCCCCCAGGGTCCCGAGAATCACAGGCAGGCTGGTCAGGGCGTAAGGCGCCACCCAACCAAACGCATAGTGGTAAATGGTTCCGACCGATGTTGCGGCAAAGCACAGCATGAAGCCGTAGAAGGTGAGGTGGTGGAACCAGCGTCGCAGCGGGGAGCGCTGCTCCTCACCCTTGAACGTGCAATCGTCGCCGGCACCGTGGAGATTTTTCATGCTCAGGGCGTCGCGCAACCCGGACCAAAGTGCCGCCGGCTTCAGAAATTCCCCCGGTGACTCGCCAACGTCGCGCCAGAAATGCGCAAAGCCCATAAGCAAGGCCACGAGCACAAACAATCCAACCGCGCCAAAAGACGCCGCCATGACCTTATGCGGAATAAGCGCGTAGAAATTGCCGCCGGGCACAGCCTCGAACAACGCGCCCCCGGATAGCAGCATTGATGCGACCAGCAGGGATGCGATGATCACAACAGCCAGAACAAGCGCCGACACCGTGCCGTTATTGCGGAACGCGCGCCCGAGCGGGGCCGGCCATGCGTATTGCTCGTAGGTCTGAACGCGAATTTTCGCCATGACGCGCGGAATGTCAACGCCGAATTCGTGCGGTGGCGCGTACTGGCAGGCGTAATAGCATTCGCCGCAGTTGTGGCACAGGTTGGCCAGATAATTGAGGTCGCCCGAGGCAAAGTCGAGCCTGCGTTCCATCGCCGGGAATACCGCGCAATAGCCCTCGCAATAGCGGCAGGCGTTGCAGATGGCCAGTTGGCGCGCGCCCTCTTCCACGAGTTTAGCGAGCTGCATTGGAAACCTCCCCGGTCGTCATGCGTGCCGCCAGCGCCGCCTGTTTGCCGGCGATACGACCGAACACCGTGCCTATGGTCATGCCGAACCCGGCCAGATACCCCTTGCCAAGAATGTTGCCTGACATGATTTCCCCTGCTGCAAACATGTTCGTCGCCATGCGGCCGTCTTTCATTCGGACGCAGGCCTTGTCATCGACCTTGAGGCCGAGGTAGGTAAAGGTGATCCCCGGCCGCAACGGGTAGCCCGAAAACGGCGGCTTGTCGATGCGCTGCGCCCAGTGGGTTTTCTCAGGCGTGAGGCCCAGCGTCTTGCAGTCGTCCTGAACCGAGTGATCGAAAGTGCCCGGCTGGACCGCGGCGTTATACGCCGCGATCGTGGCCTCCAGCTTGGCCACATCCAAGCCCAGCTTTTGCGCCAGCTCGGCGATGGTGTTGGCGCGAATCGCCGGGAACACCGAGGGCATGAACCGGCCGATGGCCTTGGCATCAATGATCGAATAGGCAATCTGGTCTGGCTGCAGGGCCACGAGACGACCCCAGATGGCGTAACGCTTTGGCCAGAAATCCTCACCCTCGTCATAGAAGCGCTGTGCATCGCGGTTGACGACGATCCCCAGCGACACGCTGTCGAGACGCGTGACCAGGCCTCCGTCAAACTTGGGCGCCCGCGCGTCAATGGCGACGCAATGGCCCTGCGTCGGATCACCGATCTGGTCGGCTCCGTGCGCGAACAGCGCCTTGAGCATCTTGCCGGTGTTATAGGGCGTGCCCCGAATCAGGAAGTTGTCGGCCGACGGACCCCAGGCCTCGCGCAACCACTCCAGATTCGACTCGAAACCACCGCAGGCTGCAACCATTGCGCCCGGTCTTACCGTAAAACTCTTCCCGCCTGCCTGGTAGGTGAGGCTGAGCAACGTGTCCCCCGCTATCTCGACATCGTGCCCCTCGGCGCCATAGATGATCCGTATGCCCATGCGTTCTGCCGCGGCATAGTAGGTGTTCATCAAGGCCTTGCCGCCGCCAAGGAAAAACGCGTTGGTCCGACCAAGGTGCAGCGTGCCGCCGAGAGAGGGCTGAAACCGCACCCCGTAGCCCTTCATCCAGTGCGTGCATTCGGATGAACTGCGTATCGTAAGGCGCGCCAGTTGCTCGTCGGTCTGCCCTCCGGTCACGCGCAGCAGGTCGTTGTAATACTCATCCTCACGGTACTCATCGCTGAGCACCTCGGTCGGCGCATCATGCATGCAGCGCAGGTTGCGGGTATGACGGCTGTTGCCGCTGCGAAGGTCGCGCGGCGCGCTCTCCAGGACCAGCACGCTGGCTCCCTGTTCGCGTGCGGCCAGCGCCGCGCAAAGCGCGGCGTTGCCGCCACCCACCACTACAACATCAGGATTGCCATTCTCCACCACGCGCAGCCTTTGGTCAGTTGTCGGTTGATAACTTTGATCGGTTGATAAACAAGGCGGGGGCGAAATTCGCCCCCGTATATGGGTCCGTGCAGGCCACTATTATCCGGATAAAGTCACCGGCGCGCACCTGCAGAATGGGTGGCAGCGCCGCAATCAAACCACCCGGGCTGCAGCGGCCTCCAGGAAATCGAGCACGGCGGCGTCAATCTCGAGACCCTCGCTGCGCTGCTTGCGCATGCGGGCGAACTCGGCCTCACCCGGAAGACGCACCGGGGATGCCGGATCGTTCGGCGGCGAGGCGCGCAATATCGCGGCGAAGTCGGATACGCGCGCAGAAAGATCCTGCAATCCGAGCTTTTCCGTATCGATCAGAATGAAAACGTGGCCCAGATTCTGCGCGGCCGCCGGTTCGTCCACCCAGGACTTGACGTGCGTCAGGTAGGAGGAACCCGAGAGCAATCCGGCGAACAAATCAACCATCAAGGCGAGACCGTAGCCCTTGTAGCCACCAATCGGCTGCAGGAATCCTTCCAGAGCGGTCTTCGGGTCGGATGTCGGACGGCCCTGGCTGTCTGTGGCCCATGTATCGGGAATCGATTCGCCCCGATCAAGGGCGCGGCGGATCTTCGCCCGCGCCACCACGCTCATCGCCATATCAAGCATGACCGGATCGCCACCGGGATTGGGAACGCAAATTCCGAGCGGATTGTTGCCAAGGCGCGCATCACTGCCGCCACTGGGTGCAATGGTTGTGGTGGCGTTACTGGCGATGATGCTGGCAAACCCCGTTGCGGCCGCTATCCAGGCATAGGAGGCAATGGGGCCGAAATGGTTGCTGCCCCGGGCAAAAGCGACGCCGACGCCGGTTTCACGAGCCGCCTCCATCGCAGCTTCCAGCGCACGCGTACCGACCAATGTGCCAATGCCATTGTCACCGTCGACCATTACGATTGCCGGCGACTTGCGCTCGATCTTGATATGCGCGTCGGCCTTGATACCGCCTATCTTGAGCCGCTCACCATAGGAGATAACACGATGCACGCCATGGGTGGACAGACCGAAGAGGTCGGCAATCACCAGGATGCGTGCCGCATCGCGCGCATCCCTGGCGGCGAGTCCGCACGATTGCAGTGCCCGCGCGGCAAGCTCAAGCAGGCGATCTTCGCTAATCAGACGCGTTTTCTCAGCCATCGTTTCCTTAGATTATTCGTTTGCGCATTGAATGGATACGCCGGCCTGGTGCGCTCTCCGGGGCGCTCACAAAGGTACGCCCCCTGCTTGCAACCCTATTCGGCCTTGATGCCGGCGTCACGCGCAACCTTAGAGAGCCGCGCCACCTCGGATTTTATCGTCTCTCCGAATGCTTCAGGGGACGGACTGGCCACAAGTTCAATACTGCGCTCGGCAAAGCGTTTGATGAGGTCAGGCTGCTTATAGGCCTTGACCACTTCGGCATGCAGCTTGGCGATGATCTCCTTTGGCGTCCCCGCGGGGGCGAGCAGGAAATTGAGCGTTACGTCCTCGTAGCCCGGATAGCCTGACTCGGCCATGGTCGGGACATCCGGGAAGAGCGGTGAGCGTTGCAGGCTGGTCACGGCAAGCGCGCGCAGCTTGCCACCCTTGACGTGGGGGCCGGAGGTGCTGATCTGGTCGAACATCAGCATGGCTTGTCCGCTGATGACATCGATCACCGCCTGTGAACTGCCCTTGTAAAACACATTGAGCAGCTTGACCCCGGCGCGGCTGGAAAACACTTCCGCCGCCATATGGCCGGTCGAACCGTTGCCGGAACTCGCATTCGACACTTCGCCCGGCTTGGCCTTGGCCAGCGCGACGAACTCTGCGACGGTGCGTGCCGGCACATTGGCGTTGATCTCCATGAACATCGGCGCCTTGCAGGTGAGTGTGATGGGCGCAAAGTCCTTCACCGGATCGTAGCCCGCAGCCGCCGAGATGGTCGGTGCCGTAAAGAAGGTGCTCGAATGCGCCAGCAGGGTGTAGCCGTCCGGCGCCGCCTTGGCCACCATCTGGGTGCCGACGATGGACGCGGCGCTCGGCCTGTTCTCGACGATCACCGGCTGCCCCATGCTCTTGGCGAGTTCCGCCGCGACGGTCCTGGCAACGATATCGACATTGCCCCCGGGCGCCACCGGGACGATGATGCGTATCGGCTTGTTGGGATAGTCAGATACAGATTGCGCGGCAACGTGACCGCATATTGCCGAGGCGGCAAGGATCACCGCCATGAGTTTCATTTGTGTCGTTTTCCGTTTCATACCCCGCTCCTTGTTGTTTTGCACCGGTGCGTTTTGTACGCATCCTTTTCCGGCTTCGCCTTACGGGAACCAGGCGCAGGACTTACTGCGCCTTGATACCCGCCTCTTTAACCACACGCGCCCACTTGTCGGTTTCCTGCTCGATGTAGCGGCCGAATTCAGCCGGCGTCATTTGCACGGCCTCAACCGCCTCCGCTTCGAATCGCTTGATCATGTCCGGCATTTTCTGGATCGCCGTCAATTCCCTGTAGAGCCGGTCGCGCACCGCCTGCGGCGTCCCGGCCGGCGCGATGATGCCCCACCAGTTGACCGCCTCATAGCCGGGCACGCCCGCTTCGGCGATGGTTGGCACATCGGGTAGCGTTGGAGAGCGCTTCAGGCCGCCCACACCCAGCGCCTTGAGCCTGCCTGACTTGATCAGCGGCAGTGTCTGGACAAGTGAACTCAGCATGATTTGCGTGTTGCCGGCCACCACGTCAGCCATCGCCGGACCGCCGCCCTTGAACGGAACGTTGACGATATCGACCCTGGCCATGTTCACAAACAACGCACTGCCAAGGTGCTGGAAACTGCCAATGCCGGCGGAGGCATAATTGAGGGCACCGGGTTTCGCCTTTGCGAGGGCGATGAGCTCCTTCACCGAATTGACCGGAACGCCATTACCCACCGCAAGCACGTTGGGGCCGGCGGCAATCATCGCCACCGGCACAAACGCCTTGATCGGATCATAGGGAAGTTTATACAACGAGCCGTTGGCGGCGAATGCCGACGAAATGAACAACAGCGTGTAACCGTCCGGATCGGCCTTGGCCGCCTGCTCCGTGCCGATCAGGCCGCCGGCACCGCCGCGGTTGTCCACCACCACCTGCTGGCCGAGGCGCTCGGAGAGTTGTTGTGCGATAACGCGGCCGACCACGTCATTACTGCCCCCGGGCGGGAACGGAATGATCAGCCGTATCGGCCGTACCGGATAAGCATCAGCCGCCATAACATTGGCCGCACCGCCGATCACTCCGAGCACCGACGCCGCGCCAACGAACATGTGCACGGCAATTCGCGAAAATGAGTTCATATCATCTCCTCAATCGAACAAAAACGGCACATTGCAACGACCGCATATCTCGCGGATCTGGCCGGCGAGGGACAACGGAATCGGAATACCATCACGCAAGCGCTGCTCGCGCTTTAGCGCCTCGGGGTCTCCGGCGACAAGCACCGGCTCATCCGGATTGGCGGCCGGCGTCTGGTGCAGCACATCGATGACTTCGTCCAGATCGTCCTCGAAGTCGCCATCGTCACGAAACGCCTTTGGATCTATCGCCATGAAAAAGTGCCCCAGATTGTCCGGGTCCTGCGGCTTTTGCGTTTTGACCCGGATGGGCGAAAACGATGAGCCGGAAAGCGCTCCGCCCAGAATGTGCACCATCATTGCCAGTCCATAACCCTTGTGGCTGGCCATCTGCGCGGTTCCACCCACCGGGGTCAGGCCGCCCCCTGCGTTGGGCCCGCGCTTGTACAGGATGTCCATCGCCGCCGAGGCATCGGTAACCGGTGCGCCGGTCGCGTCCAGCACCCATCCGGAGGGCAGTTGCTTGCCGTTGAGCTCGTAGACCTTGACCTTGTTCGCGGCCGTGCTCGATGTGGCCATGTCCAGCAGGAAGGGACGGTTGCGGTTTGCTGGGGCTGCGAAGGCAATCGGGTTGGTTCCCAGCAAGGCGTCACGGCCGCGCGTCGGAACGGTGTTGATGGTGCGCGTCGCGCTGGTGACCATGCCGATGAAGCCTTTTTTCAGTGCCAGGCCGGCGTAATAGCCGGCGGCGCCAAAGTGATGCGAGTTACGCACCGTTACCACGCCGACACCCAGCTTTTCCGCCTTGCCCACGGCCAGCTCCATGCCCATGACCGCAGCCGGGTGACCCAGGCCAGCATCCGCATCCACAAGCGCCGTGACCGGCCCCTCGCGCACGATGCGCGGCACCGCCTTGAGGTTGAGCTTGCCCTTTTTGCGCGAGGACTCGTAATCCATCAGCATCGAAACCCCGTGCGAATCGACGCCGGAAAGGTCCGTGGCGATCATCACCTCTGCGGTGGTCTCGACCTGCTTCGGGTCCATGCCCCATGCGGTCAGGATGGATACGATCTGCGCGCGCACGCGTTCCGCCGGAACGTTGATTACTTCGTTGCTCATCAATCTGCCTTGATATTGGCTTCGCGGATCACGCGCGCCCATTTTTCGGAATCGGCACGAATGGTGGCGCCGAACTGTTCCGGCGTGTCGCCGACTACTGTGGCCGATAGCGCGGTAATCTTCTCGCGCAGCTCCGGATTCTCGAGCGCCTTAGCGACGTCGGCGGAAATCTTCGCAAGAATGTCCTTGGGTGTCGCGACCGGCGCGACCAGGCCGAACCAGTTGGTGAGGTCATACCCGGGAAGCACCTCGCCGATGGCAGGGACATCGGGCAGTTGCGAGGAACGCGACTTGCCCAGCACCCCGAGGGCGCGCAGTTTTCCGTCACGGATGTACGGCAAAGCCTGGATCTGGCTGTCCATGGTCATCATGACCTGGCCGCCAAGCAGATCCTGGAAACTCTGCGCACTGGCCTTGTAGGGAATATGCGGCATGTCCACACCGGCCATGCGCTTGAACGATTCGGCGGCAAGATGCGGCGCGCCACCCGGACCGGAGGACGCATAGGTGATCTGGCCCGGTTTGGACTTGGCGAGCGCGATGAATTCGGCGAGGTTGCGCGCCGGCACGGACGGGTGCACGACCATTACGAAATGGACGTCAACCACCTTGGTGATCGGTGCAAAGTCCCGCACCGGATCAACCGTCATCTTGGGATAAAGGTGCTTGTTGACACTAAGGTTGCCCAGCGTGCCCATGAACAGCGTATAGCCGTCGGGCGCGGCGCGCGCCGCAAGCTCGGTGCCGATCGTGCCGCTCGCGCCTGCGCGGTTCTCGACGATGATCTGCTGGCCCCACATTTCAGTTAGCTTTTGCCCCAGCAGCCGGGCAACGATGTCGGTGCCGCCTCCGGGGGAGAACGCAACGATGATTTTGACCGGCCGGGTCGGGAAATTCTGTGCCTGGGCGGACGCACAAAACACTACGGCAAACAGCAACGCGCCTGCCAATCGCAGGGCAAACCCCGGGTTCTTCATTTACTCCTCCTTTAAGCCGTCAGTTCAAACAAAGTGGTCTTGTCCAGGCCCTCGTCAAACCAGGCCTTGATCCCCGCTTCTCTTGTTCCGAGGTATTTTACGTTGTCCCCGTCCAGAACCATGGGTACGTCATGCCCCGGCACCAGCACGTTGCCAGGACGGCGCCGCCACAAGTCCCAGATGGCATTGATTGACGAAGCGCTTTGCGCCGCGTCCTCGGTCATGTCGGTGTTGCGCGACAGCATTTCGGCGCGGTTTTTAGCGGCGTCACCGGTGAAAATGACATCGCGCTCGCTGCCTTGCAGCACATACACGAGATGCCCCGGCGTATGGCCGGGTGCGGTGTGCGCGGTCATTGCCGGAAACACCTCTTCGCCCTCCGCCGCCTTGTGCAGCGTGGGCCAGGTTTGCAGTTCGCGCATGTACAACTCAGGAACCGGGGTCTCCCCCCAGGGCTCATTCACCGACCACTCGAGCTCCGCGGCACCAATGACGATGCGAGAACGGTTGAACAGGGTCCAGTTGACCGAATGGTCGTGGTGCGAATGCGTGAGCAATACATCCGTTACGCCCCGCGGGGTCAGGCCCCGCTTGGCCAGGCGCTCGATCAGCATCCGGCGCATGCCAAAGGAGCCGGCGTCAACCAGTGCAACGCGCCCGCGCCCGCGAATGAGCGCCACCGTGCTCCAGCCAAGTCCGCCGTGGCAGACAGATTTTCCCGGGAAACCCTGTACCACGATGTCAATCTCGAAACCACCCGCCTGTATCATCGCCCCGCTCCCCTTGCCATACCGCGTTCAGAAAACATCCGCTCAAAAGCCGTACAAGCCCGCCGGGTTGGTGACGAGAATGCGCGCAAGTTCCGTGGCATCGACCCAGCCGGCCAGCCGGTTGAGCGCGTTGCCGTCATCGACCGGATGAAAGCGCTCTATCGCTTCGCGGGTGCGCGGCTCGCCCGGCCACGCGCCCGGGTGCGGCCAGTCCGTGCCCCACAACATGTGATCCGGATGGGCGTCAATCAGCGCACGCGCAATAGACCGGGCATCGGCGCAGTCGGGTTGGTCCGAAATGCGGTGCGCCGCGGACAGCTTGACCCAGGCCTTGCCCGATTTCACCAACGACAGCAACGCGTCGAAACCCGGTTGCGCAATACCCCTGGCCGCGTCGGCGCGGCCAAAATGGTCTATCACCAGCGGCGTTGGAAGGCTCATGATCTGGTCGTGCAGCGAGGCGATGACCGGCAGCGTGGTGTAGGTCTGGACGTGCCAGCCAAGGGGCGCGACGCGCAGCGCGGCTTCGCGCATCAGGCGCGCTGCCACCGCCGGATCGTGCTGGCCGGCCGATTCAAGGTTGACACGCACGCCACGCACGCCGGCGGCGTGCATAGCATCGAGTTCGCGTTGCGGCGTGGCGGCATCAATGACCGCGACACCGCGCGCACCGTGCCCCATCCCATTGAGCCGCTGCAGCGCGTCGACCAGGCAGGCGTTGTCGCTCCCCTGCGGGCTCGCCTGTACGATCACGACGCGCGCGACGCCGATCGCGCGATGCAGGGCCACGAGATTGGCCACCGACGCGGGACCGGGCGTGTAATTGCGCTCCTGCGCGAGGGGAAAGCGGTCATAGGGCCCGAAGACATGCACATGGCAGTCCGTTGCGCCTTCCGGCACCGCAAATGCAGGGGCGTTGCGCGTGACGCCCATGACGGTGTTCATGCCACTCATGGCGCGATGTCCCGCACCTGCCTGGCTTTTTGCGTCGCGGAAGCGAGCAGGAAGTTCAGATCGGTTCCGGTCGACACGTAACGCGCGCCCATTTTCACGAATTCCGCAACCAGGTCCGGGCGTGAAGCGAGGCCACCGACGCCGCAATGTTTGCCATGCTTGCGACAGGCGGCGATGGCGGTGGCATACGCGTCCTTCACGAGTTGGTGGTCGTACTGCCCCGGAATGCCCATATCCGCCATAAGGTCATTGGCACCAATCATCACCATGTCGACGCCCTCTACGGCCATGATCTCGTCAGCGCGTTCCAGCGCATCGGCGGTCTCGAATTGCACCATGACGATAGTCGCGTCATTAAGCGCCTTGTTCGCCTCGGCGACCGGAAAGCTGCGGTACTGCAGGTGCGGCAGGCCGCCCGACGCGGAACGCTCGCCAAAAGGCGGGAACTTCGCAGCGGCCACCACCTCTTCGGCTTCGACCGCCGAGCGGATATGCGGCGCAATGACCCCCTGTGCGCCACCATCCAGCACGCGGGAAACATGCTCGGCCCGGCGCGTTGGCACGCGTACCAGCGGCGTGACGCCCATTTCCATTGCCGCCATGCAGATCTGCCCCGCCGCGTCAAAGGAAAAGCTGTTGTGCTCGATATCCACATAGAGCGAGTCAAAGCCCGCGGTGCGCGCGATATGCGCGATTTCTATGGTGCGCACCAGGCGAACCGTCATGGACGACGCCACTTCACCACGCGCAAGCTTTTCCTTGAGTTTGTTGCGCACGATGTCCTTCAGTTCCACTGCCATGTCCTGACTCCCTTGTTCACTGCGGTTTGGTGATGTTGTGTTTTGCCGCGTTGCGTTGAACGCCGGCGCAGAATCATTCGGCCTTGATGCCGGCGTCGCGGATCAGCTTGCTCCATTTGGCGTGTTCCGAGCGGATGTAGGCGCTGAATTGATCCGGCGTGCCCGAGGCCAGGGTCAGGCCCTGCGCGACAAGTTTTTCCTTCACGTCAGGCAATGCCATCACGCGCTGGAACTCGGCGTTGAGGCGCGCCACCACATCGCGCGGCGTTGCGGACGGCGCGACGATACCCAGCCAGGTCGCGGTTTCGTAACCGGCGATCCCGGCCTCGGCCATGGTCGGGAGGCCGGGGGCCGCATCGATGCGCGCAGCGCTCGTGACGGCGAGACCGCGCAACTTTCCCGACTTCACCAAAGGCATCGCCGCGGACACGTTGGAGAACATCATCGGCAACTGCCCGCCGAGTATGTCCGTGAGCGCCGGCTGCTCTCCCTTGTATGAGATGTTCTGCAGCTTGATCCCGGCCATCATGGCAAACAATTCCCCCGCCATGTGCGGCGTGGTTCCGACGCCACCCGAGCCGAAATTGATCTCGCCCGGTTTGGACTTGGCCAGCGCGACCAGTTCCTTGAGTGTGTTCGCCGGCATCGCCGGATTGACCACCAGAACCAGCGGCGTGCTGCCGATAAGCGTCACACCGGCAAAGTCCCGCAGCGGATCGAAGCTCGTGACCTTGTTGATGACGGGGACCACTGCAAGGATGGTCTGGCTCGCGATCAACAGTGTCGTCCCGTCCGGGGCCGACTTGGCGACCATTTCCGCGGCGATCATTTGCGCCGCACCGGTGCGGTTCTCCACGATGACCGGCTGGCCCAACCCGTCCATTTTTTGCGCGACAAGCCGGGCGATGGTGTCGTTGGCGCCCCCGGGCGGCGCGCCGACAATGATGCGTATCGGCTTGGACGGAAAGCTGCCCTGCGCCAAGGCGGCACAAGCAGCACAAGCGAGCAGCAGACCAGCGATAACCCTGTGGAACAATTTCATGATGCCTCCGTGTGAATGAAGCCAATCGGCCCTCGCCCGCCGGCCCTGCCGCCGGCTTGGCGCTTGTTATTTTTGCAACGCGTCCCTGACGCCCTTGGTCCACGCACCGGCCGCCGCGGCGAGAAAACCGATATCGGTCTGGGTCGTCACATACAGGCAGCCCTTGCGCACCGCTGCAGCCTGGCGCTCGACATCACGATTGCCGCCTATTCCGGCAAACTTGCCATGCGCTTTGGCGGCGGCAATACACCGTTCCTGCGCCGCAACGATTTCCGGATCATCGAACTTGCCCGGCTTGCCCATGTTGACCAGCAGGTCGTTGCTGCCGACATGGATCACGTCGACGCCCTTTACCGCGGCGATGGCCTCGACGTTGTTGAGTCCCTCCACCGTCTCGATCATGCACACCACCATCGCCGCGTCGTTGAGCGCCGGCACGCTTTGCGTCAGGGGAACGGAACGGTAGTCGAAATGCGGGTAACCGCCGCACACCGAGCGCTTGCCGACCGGGCCGAATTTTGCCGCATCAACGCCGCGCTGCGCATCGGCGGCGGTATTCACGTCGGGGAAAATGATGCCGGTGACGCCGTTGTCGAGGTAATTCGACACATTGGCGTCATTGACGCTGCGCACGCGCACCATCGGTGCGATGCCGCAGGCCAGCGCGATTTGCGCCATGTGGCCGATCGTCTCGAGGTTGTACAGCGAATGCTGCACGTCGATAAAAATAAAATCATGACCCGTGGCCTTGGCGATACGCACGATATCGCCCGAATGGCCCATGCGCACCGTCATGCCGAGCGCCGGCTGCCCGGCTTTCATGCGGTCCATGACCGGATTGGGGATGAATACGGGATTGGACATGCGTTACTCCTTTGTGGATTCCGGAATGCTCCGGGAAAATGGTCAGACGATCCGGCTGGCGGGTTCGCCGCCATTCAGGACATGCCACATCTGCTCACCCACGCGCAGCGAGCTTTTTTCCTGGGTCTCGCGCGTGCCACCGGCCGCATGCGGCGTGGCGATCACGTTGGGCAGCGACAGCAAGGGGTGGCTCGCCGGCGGCGGCTCAACCTCCTCCCACACATCGAGCCCGGCACCAAACAGTTTGCCGGCCTTGAGCGCGTCATGGAGGGCACCCTCGTGCACGATCCCTCCGCGCGACGGGTTGATGACGATGGCAACGGGCTTCATCATCGCCAGTTGCGCCTTTCCGATCATGTGGGTCGTCTCTTCGGTCAGGGGCACATGCAGGGTCAGGATATCAACCCGCGGCAGCATCGCCTCGAGCGATGCCACGCGCTCGTGAGGCAGGTCGGACCAGCGTTCGGCCGGCACATAGGGGTCATACGCGAGAATTTTCGCGTTAAAGGCACCGACGTACTTGCGCGCGATCAGCGTGCCGATGTTGCCCATGCCGACCACGCCGACGGTCTTGCCCCAGGTCTCCAGGCCCAGGTAGTTGTTGCGATCCATGTTCGCGCCCGAGCGCAGCACGCGGTCCATCTCCGAGACGCGCCGCCCGAGGTTGAGCGCCATCGCCAGTGCCAGTTCCGCCACGGCCTCGCTGTTGACGCCCGGGTTGTTGCACACGGTGATGCCGCGCGCCTTGGCCGCCTTGATGTCTATGGTGTTCACGCCAACGCCCTGCTTGGCCACGACCTTGAGCTTTTTTGCCTTGGCGAAATCCCCGGCTGTGAGCGGCCGCATGCGCACCATCACGCCGTCCGCATCCTCGTGCCAGTTGGCCATGCGCGGATCATCGTAAGGGATCACGTCGGCGTGCTGCTTCAGAAAATCGATTCCCGCAGGATGGAAAACGTCGAGAACATAGACCTTGAATCGGCTCATGGTGGGCGCCCCGGTTTCAGGTTACAGGTGTGAATACAGGACGCGGCCGGCGACCGGCACGCGCGCGCTCAGGATGCAGCCGCTGCCCGCGTCGGTGATAAACATGGTCTTGCGATCCGGCCCGCCGTAGCAAAGATTGGTCAGCACATCGCTCTTGCAGGTTTGCACGCGATAAGCCGGCTCACCGCGGTGGTTGAATATCCACACGGCACCCATGTCAGGGTGTGCCACGGCAAGGCCGTCGTTCTCGTCTATGGCCATGCCGTCCGGGCCGCGTCCGCCGGACAACTGGATTTGCAGGCCCATGCGCACCACGGTCCCGTCGGGCGCAAACGGCATGCGCCACACCGCATTGGCGCGGGTCACCGCGACATAAAGCGTCTTGCCCGCGCCATCAAGCACCAGGCCGTTGGGGCTGGCGACGTTACTCGCGATCAGCTGTGTCAGGCCTGAGGCGGTGTGGCGATAGACGCAACCGGTGGGATCGGCGAGATCGCTTTGCCCCTGGTCGGTGAAATACAAATCACCGTTGAGTGCATAGGTAAGATCGTTGACGCCCTTGAAACCCTGCTGGTGATAGCGCGTCACATAGGGCGTTAGTTTGGATGCCTTGGTGTCGAGCAGCATGATGCCGTACTTATGGTCGGCGACGAGAATGCGACCGTCCTTATGGATGACCAGGCCGTTGGGTTCGCCGTCATATTCGAGCACCAGCTCGAATTCGCCCTTGGGCGACACGCGGAAAATACGCCCGTAGGGAATATCCACGCACCACAGATACCCTTCGCGATCAAAGGTCGGGCCTTCGAGGAAGGAACCGGCGGCTACGATGCTCTTGCCGGCGGCGATGCGCTCGGCGGGCATGCTGGTTTTCTGCAGTGCCTTGGGTACTTCGGCAAATACTTCGGTCTTGATCAAGTCAGGTGGTGCGAAAAAGCCCATGTCTGTCTCCGTGTTCCTGTTGGGGCGGCGAGCCGCCTATTTTTTGCCCGGATAGTTCGGCAGTTCAATCGCCAGCATGACATTGCACAGGCTTTTGCCGTGGATGTCCTGCGCGAGCGAAATGGTCACGCCGCCGCCCAGCGCATTCTCAAGCACGAAGTTGAACGCCTTCAGGTTGCGGATCTCATGACGCTTCACCGGTCCCTTGGCGATGAGCTTGTAGGCATCGAGCACGCGCGCCTCGGTCAGCTCGCGCTGCAGGAAGTCCCAGTCCTGGTCGTCATAGCAGATGACCGAGATGTTGGAAGTGTTGCCCTTGTCGCCGGTACGGCTGTGGGCCAGGTCAAACACACGCACGCTGCTCATTTTCCGCCCTCCACAACGATTTCCGTTTTCACGAAGTGCCGCGGCAACAGCACCGACTTCACCGCCAGCACGTCCTTGACCCGCGGCTCGCAGGCACCGCCCGAGCCGCCGGGGCCGTGCATGTGCATGGCGCGCGTCTCGAAGCCCACCGCATGCGCGGCCTTTTTGTCATTGGCGCGGCCGGCGAGACGCAGCCGCACTTCATAGGGCTCGGGGCGGCTGCCGTTGTCCCCGTGCAGGCTGGTCATGCCGATCAGGTCAACGCGGAAATCCTCGTACTTGAAGCCGCGATTACGCAAGCGCTCCTGGATGATTTCGGCCGCCCATTTTGCGCGCGCCACCGCGCCTATGCCGCCGTACGAAACCTCGCCCTCGCCGATGTAGCCGTCGGCGTAACCGACGGTGACTTTCAGCGTGTCGGTGCGCGGCCGCGCAATCGCGCGTTCAACACGCACTCGGTCGGCCGTCTCCTGCGTGAATTTGAGTTCCGTGATGTCGAGCACGCAGTCGGGCGTGATGTAGGCCCTGGGGTCGTGCATTTCATAGATGAGTTGCTCCGTGCAGGTCATCACGTTGAGCAACCCGCCCGATCCCGGTGTCTTGCTGATCACAATGCCACCGTCGGGCGTGACGTCGGCAAACGGAAAGCCGTTGTTGGCAAGGTCGGGCACATCCTTCACGCCCGGCCAGCCAAAACAGCCGCCGGTGACCGAGGCGGTGCACTCGAGCAGGTGGCCGGCGGCCGTGCCTTGCGCGAGCTTCACGTAATCATCGTAGGACCAGCGGAACTCGTGCATCATCGGCGCAAGAAACAGCGACGGGTCGGCGACGCGCCCGGTCATCACCATGGGCGTGCCCTTGTCCAGGGCTGCACTCACCAGATCGGCACCAAGGTAGGCGTTGGCCGATGCCAGCTTGGGCAGCAACGACTCCAGCGGCTCGCCGTTTTCCATCAGCTTCAACTGCGGCATGCCGCGCACGATCTCGGTGACATCGTCGCCCAGCACCACCGCGACCGGCATGTCGCCAAGGCCGAGGTCTTTGGCCTCGCGGCGCGCGGCGCGCGCGCCGCCCAAGGGGTTGGCCGCACCCATGTTGCTGACGATGCGGATGCCTTTTTTCATGCACGTGGGCAGGATCATGCGCAGCCGCTCGTGCAGCGACGGCGTGTAGCCCTTTTCCGGGTCTTTGACACGCGACTGGTTTTCCCGCGCCACGGTGCGCTCGGCGAGGCATTCGAACACGAGGTAATCAATGTCGCCGCGTTCCGCCAGCTCGAGCGCCGGCACCATGCGGTCATCCGAAGTGCCCGCGCCCGAACCGATGCGCAGCGTTTTGGTTCTACTCATTTCCATCTCCTTGAATTATCTGTCCGGTCGCCGGCGTCTTCGCGCCGGACATCCGCAATACCTGAATCGTGTGGAATATCGCGCACGGTCAACCGATCCGGTCGGCCACCAGCTTCGCGAACGCGCGCGTCCCCTGCTTGCCGCCAAGGTCGGCGGTGCGGCTGTCCTTGTCCTGCAGCACTTCATCGACCGCCTTTTCGACCGCGGCCGCCGCATTGAGCAGCGGCTTGGATTTGTGATGGATACCCATCCACTCGAGCATCATGGCGGCCGACAGGATCAACGAGGTCGGGTTGGCCTTGTCCTGCCCGGCGATGTCCGGGGCGGAACCGTGCTGCGCCTGAGCCACGCACAGCTTGTCACCGGCGTTGGTCGAGCCGGCAAGACCCAGGCTGCCGGACAGCTCGGAGGCCTCGTCCGACAGAATGTCGCCAAACATGTTGGTGGTGACAATCACGTCAAAGCGCATCGGGTCGCGCAAAATCAGCGCCGCCATCGCATCGACAATCGTCTCCTCCAACTGCACGTCGGGGAACTCCTTTGCCACCTTGCGCACCTCGCGCAAGAACAGTCCGTCGGAAATTTTCAGCACGTTGGCCTTGTGTACGGCGGTCACTTTCTTTCGCCGGCCCGGCGCCGAAGCGGCTTCGAAGGCGCGGCGCGCGATGCGCTCGCAACACTTTGCGGTGATGCGCCGCACCGCCATGGTCATGTCCTCGGTCGGCATGAACTCGCCTATACCCATGTGCATGTTGCGATCGGCGTAAAAACCCTCGGTGCATTCGCGGAAAATGATCATGTCCACCGGCTTGCCGGTAAGACCGACGCCGAGGCGCGACTTGGCCGGCCGGATGTTGGCGTAAAGATCCAGCTGCACGCGAAACGCGCCCGACGGGTTGATCCCGCCCTGCTCACGCGGCGGGTAATCAAGATGCGATACCGGCCCGAGAATCACGCCGGCGCACTGCCGTGCAATATCCAGAATGCGCGGCGGCATGGTTGTGCCTTCTTTTTTTAGCGCCGCAAAACCGATTTCATCATGCTGCCACTTCAGTCCGAGGCCGAATTTGGCGTTGGCACGATCGAGCACCGCGAGGCTTGCCTCGGTGATTTCCGGACCGATACCGTCACCCGGCAGAACGAGGACATCCATGCATTTCTCCTGATTTTTGGTTTTCTGAACGGGACGCCAGCATCAACCCGAAGGCGATAAACATCCAATCATATTTATGGCAGACTTCATAAGCCTGACTTAACAACTTACCCT
>CAITSH010000153.1 GCA_903895005.1 uncultured Pseudomonadota bacterium | reverse complement strand
GGCTAACCGAAGCCAAACTCCGATCGATTGCAGACCAGCTAAACCAACGACCACGCAAGTGTCTTGGCTACCTGACCCCGCACGAGGTACTCTTCGGCCTCAAGCCCATACCCATTGCGCTTCGAACTTAAATTCGCACATTAGCTGAAAACCCGCGCCGGATGGCCGTTTCCAGTCATTGCCTCCTGTCGGCATCAGTAAAACGGTAGCCAGTGCGCGGCAGTGACGGCACAATGTTGCATGACCAAAAACATCCTGCTGCACAAACGCGCCGCAACGCGCGAAGACCTCGGACTCACGCCGGCTGAATTTGCGGTGCTGCGCCGGCTCAACACCCCGCTGAAAATCCAGGCCTACGTCAATGCCATACCGCATAACTGGGAACTGGGCGGCGAAACCTGCCTGTCGGTGCGCACCGTGCTCAAGGAAAAACGCGCGCTATGCATTGAAGGCGCGATGCTGGCCGCGGCGGCCTTGTGGGTCAACGGCGAGCCGCCGCTGATCATGGATCTGCGCGCGACGCGCGACTACGACCACATTGTGACCCTGTTCCGTCGCAACGGCTGCTGGGGCGCGATCTCCAAGACCAACGGCCCCTACCTGCGCTGGCGCGATCCGGTCTACCGCAGCTTGCGCGAGCTGGCGATGAGTTACTTTCACGAATACGCGAACCGGCGCGCGCAAAAAACCCTGCGCGAATACTCGGCCGGCTTTGACCTGCGCCGCCTCAAGCCCGAGCAATGGGTCACCAATCCGAAAAGCTGCTGGGACGTGGGCTGGGCGATCGATGTGGCGCGACACTACCGCATCGTCACCAAGCGCCACGAGAAAAGCCTGCGGCTGCGCGACCCGGTCGAGCGCGAAGCCGGCAAGCATCGCGTGCATCACCCGCCAAAGCCCTGAGTCGCGGCAAGCCGCGGCGGACGCGACCTATTCCGCCTTGATGTTCGCGTCCTTGATGACCTTTTCGTAGAGCACCAGGTCGGACTTGATCACCTCGGCAAAACGTTCCGGCGTGCTGGTCACGACCTCGATGCCAAGCGGCGTGAGCCTTTCGGTGACGATTTGCGGGTCGCGCAGGATGCGGTTGATCTCGGTGTTGAGCCTCGCGATGACCTCTCTGGGCGTTCCCTTCGGCGCGAAAAACCCTGCCCACACCTCCATGCCGTAGCCGGGTGCCGGCACCGCTTCAGCCATGGTCGGCACATCCGGCAACATGGGCGTGCGCTTGGCGCTGGCCACCGCCAGGGCGCGCAGTTTGCCGCTGCGGATATGCGGCAACAAGGAGTTGATCGCCCCGACAGTGAAATCGATTTCGTTGGCCACCAGCGCAGGCACTATGCCGGCGGCACCCTTGTAGGGAACGTGGATGAATTTCGCACCTGTCATCGACCTTAGCCACTCGGCACCGAGTTGCTGCGGTGAACTGACCCCGGCCGTCCCAAAGGTCAGGCCTTTGTCGCGGGTGCGCGCGAGTGCGATCAATTCCCTGGCATTGGCCGCCGGCAGGTCGGCGTTAACAGTAAGCACGAAAGGCACGACCGCGGCGAGCGTGATCGGCTCGAAGTCCCTGACCGGATCAAACGGCAGCTTGGCGACAAAGTGCTGTTGATAGGCGTGTGACGCGGTCCCGATCAGAATGGTGTACCCGTCGCCGGGCTGTTTGGCCACGTAGTCGGTG
>CAITSH010000152.1 GCA_903895005.1 uncultured Pseudomonadota bacterium | reverse complement strand
TTTGCTCTTGCCTTTGACTTCGGGGCCCCTGCGACGCCGCCGAGGAGCGCGGGGGAAGCGGGAGCCCTCCGGTCCCGTTGTCTGTGCCCCGCAGGGGCGAGTTCAGGGACCGGCCCGCTTCTCCGAGCATCCGAGGGAACCCCGAAGGGGCGGTGTCGGGGGTGTGCTTTCTTTGGTTACCTTTCTTTGCACAAGCAAAGAAAGTAACTCGCCCCCCGCAAGGGGGCGAAACCACCCAACTAAAGAACAGAGACCCAGCCCGCGCAGCGACAGACAAACCCGCAGTCCTCACTCCCTCAGGACGTCACTCCGCGAATTGCGCGACAATAGCCCCCTCCGTGCCAAATCCCGTCCAGCGTTCCAATCCGTCGTGACCGACACCGCCCCCGGCTCCTCCGCCCGCGTGATGCGGCCCCTGCTGCTGTCGAACCTGCTGGTGCATTCGGCTTTCGTCGGCAGCCGCGTCGCGGTCACGCTCTACGCGATCAAGCTTGGCGCATCGGCACTGGATGTCGGACTGCTGATGGCGCTCTACGGCCTGCTGCCCATGGTCCTTTCGGTCGTAGCCGGGCGCTTCATAGACCGCGTCGGCGTGTTGAAACCTATGATCATCTCGGCCTTTTTGCTTTCCTTGTGCCTGGTGCTGCCCTTTGCCGTTCCGGGCATGGGCGTGCTCTATGTCGCGAGCGCGCTTAGCGGGCTGGTGTTCGTGTTCTACATGATCAGCGTGCAGAATACGACAGGCCACATCGGCCAGCCCTCGGAACTCACTGCAAACTTCAACAAGCTCTCGCTGTGTTTTTCCATTTCCGGTTTCATCGGACCGATGCTCGCAGGCTTTGCCATCGACTCGATCGGGCATCGCGCCACCTTCCTGGTACTGTCACTGCTTGCACTGCCCGGCTCCGTGTTGCTGGCGTTGAGCAAGGTAAGCCTGCCCGGGCCCTCACCGCGAGCAAGCGGGGCGCGCAAGGTCCGCCTCGCGGAGTTGCTGCTCGACAAGCGCCTTCAGCGCGTATTCATCGCCAGCGGCCTGCTGTCCATCGCTTGGGATGCCTTCGCCTTTGCCATCCCGCTTTACGGATCACGACTCGGGCTGTCTGCGTCGCTCATCGGTGTCGTGCTGGGGGCCTTCGCCGCGGCGACCTTCACGATTCGTATCTTCCTGCCGGCGCTGTCGCGGCGTCACAGGCCATGGAAGCTGATCTTCATTTCGATGCTGTGCTGTTGCGCCTGCTACGCGCTGTTCCCGCTGTCCGGGAGCGTGACGACGCTGCTGCCGCTGTCGTTTTTGCTGGGGTTGGGCCTGGGCATGTCGCAGCCCATGGTGCTGTCGCTGATCCACACTGCGGCGCCCGAGGGCCGCGCCGGCGAGGCGGTGGGCGTACGCGCAACACTGGTGACCTTCAGCCAGACGGCGATGCCGCTGATGTTCGGCGCGCTAGGTGCCACGGTGGGCATGGCACCGGTGTTCTTCACCATGTCGCTTATGCTCGCGGGCGGCGCCTGGTTCGTGCGGCGCACCCGCGTGCCGCAGGTTTAGGCGCCCGGAGCGGGAGCCGACATGCTGTCCAGCCAGGACCCCAGGCCCTGCGCGTTTAGTTCGATATCCAGCCCGTAGACCTCGAGAATCCGCGCATCGTCCAGGCGCGAGCCGAAGCGCCGCGCTTCCTCAAGCGCAAGCGCCGTAACACCGGCGAGCAGGCGTTCATAACGTTTTTCTCCGGCGTCCTTTTCACGCAGCGCCAGTTGCGCGTGCGCGTCCACCAGCCGATGCAGTGTGGCGGCCTTCTCCGGGATGCCGTGCAGCGCGCTGTAGTGTGTGTTGTAAACCACACAGGGATTGAGCGCGGCGATCATGTCGATGGACCGGTGGTAAGGCTCGGGCTCGAACTGCACCGGACTTGAGGTCGGGAACACGAACTGCCGGCCGTCTTCGTCAAGCTCGCGATACGAAATTCCGAACACATCGCCGGCAAACACATGTCCGGACGTGCTGTCGTGGATCGCCACGTGGTGGCGCGCGTGCCCGGGCGTGTCGAGAAAGCGCAGCGTGCGCCCGCCAAGCCTGATGACAAAATCGTGCGGCGTCTCGGTGATGCGCTCTTTCGCAACCGGCTGGATGTCGCCATAGAGCGCCGCGGTGCGCTCTGCGCCATAAACCGCAATCACACCGGCGAGCAGCTTGGACGGATCGGCCATATGGCGCGCACCACGTGGATGCACCGCAAGCCGCGCGTTGGGCAGTTGTTGCATGAGCAGGCCGGCACCGCCGGCGTGGTCCAGGTGGATGTGGGTAAGAATGACCCATTCAACCCGTCCTGGCTTCAAGCCCGCGTGCTCGAGTGCCGCGAGCACGCGCGGCACCGAATAATTCGTACCGGTATCGACCACCGCGGCACGCCCGTCTTCAACAATGATGTGGATTGCATCAAGGGTCGGACGCAAATAGCCTGAATCGAGCGCGAGGATGCCGAATCCGCAATCCACGGGACTGGACATCGCGGTGGCAGTGCTCATGGGCGAACCGATCGGGACACGGACTGTGGGTCCGGTACCGACCCTGCGACTCTGGCGACCATGGCGCAGATCCTGCGCGTCACGATCATTTTTGCAATTGCTGGCATGGGACTGAACACGGGTAAAATTGAAGGCAACTGGAGACAAGAATGAACATTGCAGATTTACGCAAAGATTATGCCCTGAAAAGCCTGGACGAAAAGGACGTGCTGCCCGACCCGTTCGCGCAATTTTCCGTCTGGATGAAGGAGGCCCTCAGCGCGAAGCTGCCCGAGCCCACCGCAATGACGCTTGCCACCGCGGCACCGGTCGCGGGGGGCCACCAGCCCACCGCGCGCATCGTGCTGCTCAAGGGCGTCGATTCGCGCGGCTTCATGTTTTTCACCAATTACACCAGCCGCAAGGGTTGCGAAATGGCGGCCAATCCGCTCGCCGGCCTGCTGTTCTTCTGGGTCGAACTTGAGCGCGAGGTGCGCATCGACGGCCGCATCGAAAAGGTCGCCGCTTCCGAGTCGGACGAATACTTTGCCAGCCGCCCGCTACTGTCGCGCATCGGCGCCCATGCGTCGCCGCAAAGCCAGGTGCTGCGCGATCGCGCCGAGCTTGAGGCGCGCTTTGAACAAAAGGGCCGGGAGTTTGGCGAAAACGTGCCGCGTCCGGAATACTGGGGCGGCTACCGCCTTGTACCTGAGGAAATCGAGTTCTGGCAGGGTCGGCGCAGCCGCCTTCATGATCGCTTGCGCTACCGCAAGGCCGACGGACTCTGGGTGGTCGAGCGCCTCGCGCCCTGAAACACAGGCCCCAAGAAACGGGCGTCGAACACGGCATCCCGTGCTCGGTGCCGACTCTGGCTAGACGTCCTTTGTGTTTAAATGCGTCACGGTTTATGCCGTTTGCAAGATCATTCATTTCTCCAGGAGACCCCATGTTGAAGAAACTCGCCAGCCTCAGCCTCGTCCTGCTAATCGGCTTCTCCGGAGCCGCATTCGCCCAGGCCAAAGCCGACGCACCCAAAGCCCCCGCTGCCGCCGCGAAGGCCGACGCGCCGAAAGATGCACCCAAGGCCGCTGAAGCCAAGAAGGAGCTGGTAGATGTCAACAGCGCCACCGAAGCGGAACTCGCCACACTGCCCAAGATCGGCGAGGCACGCTCCAAGGCCATCGTGAAAGGCCGGCCTTATGGCGGCAAGGACGACCTGCTGAAAAAGAAAATCATCCCCAAGGACGCATACGACGCGATCAAGGACCTGGTCATAGCCAAGCAGGCGCCTAAAGCTGAAAAAGCTGAAAAGGCCGACGCGAAAAAAGAAGCCAAGAAAGACGAGAAAAAGGAAGAAAAAAAGAAATAAGCGGACGGTGATCGCTTGAGCCTGCAGGGCGGCCTTCACCGCCCTGTTTCATTTGCGAGTCCAGAATCTGCACACTGCTGCAATGACCGACCAGCTTTCCCTATTCGGTGCTGAAGACCCGCAGCCGGCCGCCCAAAAAGCGGCAAAGCCGGTGCGCGAACCGGCGCCGGCGCGCGTTGATGCCGAAACCGAGGCACTTGGCGCGGCGCTGCCCTCCTTGCTCTACCTCGGTACCTCCTCATGGGCCTTTCCCGGCTGGACCGGGCTGGTGTATGCCGAGTCCCTTCCCGAATCGCTGCTGTCAAAGCGCGGACTTGTCGCCTACGGCCGGCATCCGCTGTTTCGTACCGTCGGCATAGACCGCAGTTTTTACGCCCCGCTCGCCGAGGCCGATTACGCGACCTACGCCTCACAGGTGCCGGGGTCGTTCCGCTTTGTAACCAAGGCCACCAACACATGCACCGATGCCTACATTCGCGGCGCGGGCGGACGCATCGCCGGCGACAATCCGCGCTTTCTGGACGCCGCCCATGTCAGCGCAGAATTCGTGCAGCCGTGCATGGCGGGTCTGGCAGACAAAGCCGGTCCCCTGGTGTTTCAGTTCTCGCCCATGGGCAAGGCTGCCGCCGCCCAGCCCGAGCGCTTCGCAGATCGCGTGCACGCCTTCCTTGAAAAACTGCCGAAGGGTCCCTTGTACGCGGTTGAATTGCGCGATCCGGCGCTGCTGACGCCGCAACTGGTCTACGCGCTAAACGACACCGGCACGCGTTACTGTGTCGGAATAAATCCGCGCATGCCCGGCGTGGCACAACAACTCGAGGCCCTGTACGGACTTGCACCGGGGCCGCTGGTGGCGCGTTGGAACCTGCACGCCGGATATGCCTATGAGGAGGCGAAGGAACATTACCGCCCGTTCAACCGCCTCGTCGACGAGGACCCGCAATCGCGAGAGGGGCTTGCCGACGCTTGCGCAGCCGCGGTGATTTCCGGACAGCCCGCGTTCGTCACCGCCAACAACAAGGCTGAGGGCAGCTCGCCGCTGTCGATGGCCAAGCTGGCACGGCGCATCCTGGAAAAACTCGCCAACACGACCGGCGCGGGCAGCACCTGAGAAGCTATTTTTTCAACCGCTCGAAAAAGTGCTTCCTGAACTTGGCCACCTTGGGAGCGACGACGAAAGAGCAGTAACCCTGCCCGGGATTGCGCACGAAGTATTCCTGGTGATACTGCTCGGCGGGGTAATAGGTGACCGCCGTGGTGACCTCGGTGACGATGGCGCTGCTCCATAGCTTGGCGGCATCCATGCGCGCGATGATGTCTCGCGCGGCTTTTTCCTGCTCCGGTGAATGGAAAAAAATGGCAGACCGGTATTGCGTTCCGGCATCGTTGCCCTGCCTGTTGAGCGTGGTGGGGTCGTGGATGACGAAGAACACCTCGAGCAGGTCGGCGAATGAAACGACCTCAGCATCGAATTCGATGCGTATCACCTCGGCATGCCCCGTGCCCCCGGTGCAGACATCATCGTACGTCGGGTTCAGCGTCTGCCCCCCCATGTAGCCTGACTCGACAGACTCCACGCCTTTCATTTCATCGTAGACGGCCTCGAGGCACCAGAAACAGCCACCGGCCAGCGTTGCAATTTGCTTGGTCATTCTGATCTCCTTATCCTGCATTCCTCAGGCCTGCATTCTGCCATGCGTCGCACCCGTGCAGGCCGCGATACAATTACGTCTCGGTCGCGCCTTCCCGGCGAAAACTTACACATTCCTGCATAACAGAACCAGAAAATCATGGACCTCTACGACGACATCGATCCCCTTCCGCGCCTGCTAATGGGGCCGGGCCCCATCAATGCCGATCCGCGCGTTTTACGTGCGATGTCGGCGCAACTGCTTGGGCAGTTCGACCCGCAGTTCCGCCGCTACATGAAGGAGACGATGGCGCTCTATCGCGGCGTTTTCGAGACGCGCAACGAGTGGACCTTCATCATCGACGGCACCGCACGCTCGGCTATCGAGGCAGTGATGGCCTCACTGGTGGAACCGGGCGAGCGCGTGCTAGTCGCAAGTTTCGGCCGCTTCGGCCAGCTGAAGACCGAAATCGCCCGCCGTATCGGCGCGGATGTACGCGTGATCGAATGCGAGTGGGGCACGGTGTTCACGCCCGAGGCGATTGAAGCGGCGATCAAGAAACACTCGCCGCGGCTGCTGGCCCTGTGCCAGGGCGACACCTCGACAACAATGCTGCAACCGCTTGCGGACATCGGCAAGATCTGCCGCCGCCACGGCGTGCTGTTGCAGGTCGACGCGACCGCCTCCATCGGCGGCACGCCGCTGCCGGTGGACGCATGGGAAATTGACGCCGTCACCGGTGGCCTGCAAAAATGCCTGGCGGGTCCCTCCGGCGCCGCGCCTGTCACACTTTCTGACGGTGCAGCCGCGGTCATCTACGGCCGCCGCCATATCGAAGAAGGACTGCAGACGCCCGACTACGTGGCCGGCAAGGGCCGCATCATCGGCACCAATTACTTTGATCTCGCCATGGTGATGGACTACTGGTCCGACAAGGCGCTGAATCACCATACCGAGGCAACCACCATGCTCTACGGTGCGCGCGAATGCGCCCGCGTCATGCTGCGCGAGGGTCTTCCCAGCGTGTTCGCACGCCACGCCACCGGCAGCCGCGCCGTCGTTGCCGGCGTCGAGGCGATGGGGCTGAAGGTGTTCGGGGACAAGGCCAACAAGATGCCCAATGTCACCGGCGTGTGGATTCCGGAGGGGGTAAACGGCGAGCGCGTGCGCTCGGCGCTGCTCAACGACTTCAACATCGAAATCGGCACCTCGTTTGGGCAGTTACAGGGTCGCATCTGGCGCATCGGCGCGATGGGCTATAACGCACGCAAGGACGCGGTACTCGTGACCTTGGGCGCACTCGAGACCGTGCTCGCCGCAGAGGGCTTCAAGCTCGCCCAGGGACGGGGTGCCGGCATTGACGCCGCGCGCGCCGTCTACCTGAGCGCCGAAGCCGCGATAGCAAAATAGCCGCCTGAAAAAAACCGGGCAGATGCCCGGCTTTTTTACGTCCGCCGCAAGGCGGATTTACTTGGCTTTCTTGGCCGGCGTTTTCGCGGCTTTTTTCGCAGACTTCTTCACACCCTTGGTCACGGCTTTTTTGCCGACCTTCTTGGCCGTCTTTTTCGCGACTTTTTTCTTCGGCTTGGCCTTGGGCTCCTTTTCAATCAGGATAGTGCCGCGGCATTTGGGTGAACCACACCGGCAGGGATATTTTTGCTGAAGTTTCTTGGTGTGCGGCTCGTCGAATTCGAAGCTGTAGTCGTAAACCAGCTCGTCGCCGTTCTTGATATTGCGAATGGCCTTGATGAAGATGTGCTCCTGCCCCTTGATCATCTTGCCCTCGGCTTCGCAATTGGGCGAGCACGAGTGGTTGATCCAGCGCGAGCTGTTGCCACCAACCGATCCGTCGATGACATCACCGTTGTCGAGCGCAAACAGGAAGGTATGCGAGGGCACGCCGTCCTCTTCCGCATAGACCTCGTCGGCAAGGCTCTCCGGGATGCGGCGGCCCACGTACTCAATCAGGCGCGTACCCCGTGAAATGTCGGCAATCGCGAAAGCGCCCTTGCCGTGGATTTTTGAGTTGCGTACCGAGAACAACAATTTCGTCTTTTTCTTGCCGGCCGTTTTCTTGGCCACCGTTTTCTTGCTGCTGGGCATGCTGATGTCCTATGGTTCGTGGTTCATACGCGTTGCGAGAGCGCACATTGTAGCCAAGTTCGGGACAAAAATACGCGGCCTCTCCGCTGTAGCGGACGATGCGCATTGCCCCCGGAACTATTCGGGCCTGATATCGGCTTCGCGAATGACACGCGCCCAGCGCGCGGTCTCGGTGCGAATCTCCGCGGCGAACACGTCAGGCCGGTTGGCCACCGGATAGAGCCCCTGCGCCTCAAGACCTGACTTGACCTCGGGCAGGGCGACGATGGCGGCGATTTCCCCCTGAAGCCTGGCGACAAGTTCGCGCGGCGTGGCTGCGGGCACCATCATGCCGTACCACGAGCTCACGTCAAATCCCTTCAGGCCGGATTCAGCGATGGTCGGCAGTTCGGGGGCGGCCGGGGCGCGCTGTGCACTGGTTACGGCGAGGGCGCGCAACTTGCCGGCCCTGACCTGCGGCAACAACGTCGGCATGGCGCCGAACATCATCGACAACTGCCCGCCCATCAAGTCGCCCATCGCCTGGGTGGTGCCCTTGTACGGAACATGCAGGATGGCGATACCCGCCTCGCGCCGGAATAATTCCCCGGCCAGGTGCAAGCCGCTTCCGATACCCGGCGAGCCGAAGCTAAGTTTCCCGGGCTGGCTGCGCGCCAGTGCAATAAGTTCCTGCACCGTCGTCGCCTTGACAGCCGGATTGACGGCGAGGATGTTGGGCGCGGTGGCGATCTTGGTGACCGCCGCAAAATCCCGGTCCCAGATGAAGGGCATGTCCTTCATCAGGGTGGCGTTGATGGTGATGTTGCCGGCCGGAACCAGCAGCAGTGTGTAGCCATCTGGCGCGGAATCGGCGACCACCTTGATGCCGATATTGCCACCCGCGCCGGGCTTGTTCTCGATAATGACCGGTTGTCCCCAACGCACCTGCAATTTTTCGCCGATCAACCGGGCCAGCAGATCAACAGGGCCACCGGGCGGGAAGGGGGCGACGATGCGTATCGGCTTTACCGGGAAAGCGGTGCCCGGCGCCGATCCTTGCGCGCATACTGCAAAGGGAAAGAGCATCAGGCTACAGGCAAGCGCCCGTAAAAATTGGTTTAGCCGCTGTTTCATGGTTCGGAATCCCCGGGAAATGCCTGTTAAAAAACTTGTTGCGCCGCCGCTTGACAGCGCACCATCTTATGCTAACATCGTTTCACATACGAATCATTGTTTCATATATAAAACATTATCCAGGGCAACGATAACGCACAGTACGGCGACTCCCGCCCCCTCATCAACTTCCCGACGCGAGCGCGAACAGATGAACGACACGACAGGCAGTGCAACATCCGGCAACGACTGGACTGCGGCCGGCAGCACCGGCGATGTGTCCGAGGACATGCCGCTTACGGTCAAAGTAGGCGACAAGGAAGTCGGCGTCTACCTCCTCAACGGCCAGTACCACGCCCTTGAGGACATCTGCCCCCATGCATATGCCCTCCTGTCGCAGGGCTTTGTCATGGACGGCCAGATCGAATGCCCCCTGCACGCCGCACGCTTTGACATCACCACGGGCAAGTGTACCGCCGGGCCAGGCGGACGCGACCTCAAAGTCTATCCCTTGCGCGTCGAGGGCGACCGTATTCTCGTGAAGGTGGATTAAACATGGACTACAACCCCTACCTGCAGCCGGCCTCGGTCAGCCCGGACTCCCACAAAGGGTCGATCGAAAAGGTCGGCGAGATCAAGAACATGATCTGGCAAAACCGCGCTGCGCCGCCCACCCCTTTTGAAAATCAGCTGGGCGACCTGCTCGAGCAGGTGTTCGTCGCCGGGATTGAGGAATTGCCCGCGGTCGTGGCCAAACTTAATGAACTGGGTGGCCACGCACCGGATGGAGCGGCCTGGACCGAGGCGAGCTTCACCGCGGTCATGCAGCAACTTGGCAAGGAATAGCTCCAGATGAACACCCCCGCCGTCCGCATCGAATTCAAAGCGGTAACCAAGATTTTCGGATCCAATCGCGGCGGCGAAATCGTCACGGCGGTAAAAAACGTCAATCTCGCCATACGCGAGGGTGAGGTCGTGTCGCTGATCGGCCCCTCTGGTTGCGGCAAATCGACGCTGCTCAACATGGGTTCCGGCCTGTACCTGCCGAGCGAGGGCAAGGTCTATGTCGATGGCAGGCAGGTTGACGGCCCCAACCGCCAGGTCGCCTTCATGCTGCAAAAGGATTTGTTGCTGCCCTGGCGCAGCATCCGAGAAAACGTCGAACTCGGCCTCGAAATCCAGGGGGCATCGCGGTCGGAGCGACGCGAAAAAGCGCTGACCTTGATTACCAAGTGCCATCTTGGCGGCTTCGAAAACCATTTCCCGCACCAGCTCTCAGGCGGCATGCGCCAGCGTGCGGCATTGGCGCGCACGCTGGCCGTGGATCCGCTGGTGTTACTCATGGACGAACCCTTCTCAGCGCTTGATGCGCAGACCAAGATGATCCTGCAACAGGACCTCGCGCGCACCCTGGCCGAAGAAAACAAGACGGCTCTCTTCATCACCCACGACCTGATCGAATCGATCGCGCTGTCCGACCGCGTACTGGTGATGAGCCGGCGTCCCGGCACCATCATCGAAGAAATCATTATCGATATCCCGGGACGCGACAACCCGATGCAACGCAGGCGCAGCCCCGAAGTCGGGGCCTACGTGGCCCGCTTGATGGAGTTGCTGCACATCGGCGAACCCGAAACCGCGGAACACATTTGAGCGTGGCGTTCCAGATTCATTCGACGCCCCTACCCGCGATACATGAGCGCAACTGAAATGCACACCATGAACGAACGCCGCTTTCCTATTACCACCGCCTGCGCGACCGGCCCTGCACTTGGACCGACAATGCGGTTTGTACAATGCGCCGCAGGTTGCAGGAGAACCTGCCGATGAGCACCGGCAAGCGCGGCGGATTCACGGCCGGCATGATCATCGCCAGCGCGGCGGTGCTGCTGGTGTTCCTCGCCCTCTGGCAGTGGGTGCCCGGGCTAGCCGGCATTCCCGAGTTCATCCTGCCACCACCCACCAAAGTATGGTCCGAGTTTGTGCGCATGCTCGGCAACGAAAGGCTGATGATGCACTCGGGTATCACCGCGCTCGAGGTAGTGGTTGGATTTATCCTCGGCTCTCTGCTTGGCGTGATCATCGGATTCGCGCTCGGTATCTCGCCCAAAACAGAACTGGTCCTATCGCCCTACCTGCTCGCCCTGCAGATCGCACCCAAGGTGGCGTTCGCCCCGCTGTTCGTGATGTGGATGGGCTTTACCGTCTACCCCAAGATCCTTGTCGCCATCCTGATCGTGTTCTTTCCGGTGATGGTCAACGTTCTCACGGCGATCCGCGCGGTCGACCCGGACCTGGTGAATCTCGGGCGCTCCTTCTCGGCTTCGCGCTGGCAGATTTTCAGCATGATCGAATACCCGACGACGCTGCCACCTCTGTTTTCCGGCCTGCGCATCGGCGCGACGCTGGCGGTGATCGGCGTGGTCGTCGGCGAGCTCGTCGGCGGCAACATGGGCCTGGGTTACCTGCTCACCTTCGGCGAAGGCCAGGGCAACACTGCGATGGTGTTTGTCGCGATCATCATGCTCACCGTCATCGGCATCGCCGCCTACGGCGCGGTGGTCCTGGTTGAACGCCGCGTGCTGCACTGGGTGCCGCGCGCGCAGCACCAGACCATATAGACAATGAAACTATCCCGTCACATTTCCCGTCCCGGCACCCGAGCCTCAAGCTCAAGACCTCAAGACAAAGGAGATCAGCATGACTGAAGCGATCAAGGAACGCGTCGGCGCGATGCTCGCCACCGGACTTCGCAACTACTGGTACCCGGTACTGCCCTCTTGGCGCCTGCAGTCAGCGCCGCTGGGCATCACCCGCCTTGGCGAAAACCTGGTGTTGTGGCGTGACAAGGACGGCAAGCTGCATGCGATCGAAGACCGCTGCCCTCACCGCGGCGCACGGCTCTCCCTGGGCTGGAACCTCGGCGACCGCGTCGCCTGCTGGTATCACGGCATCGAGGTCAACGGCGCCGGCACCGTCACCAACGTGCCCGCAGTGAAGGCCTGCCCGCTCGAAGGCCAGCAATGCCTCAAGCACTATCCGGTGCAGGAAACGCGCGGCGGCATCTTCGTGTGGTTCGGCGATGCCCTGCATCCGGAACCGGCACCGCTGGAACTGCCCGAACAACTGGGCTCGGACGAATGGGCCTCGATGCTTTGCACGGCGATGTGGGAATGCAACCACCAGTACGCGGTCGACAACGTCATGGACCCGATGCACGGCGCCTACCTGCATGCGCGCTCGCACTCGATGGCAATGGGCGACAAGCAGGCTGAAATGCGCGTCAAGAAAACCCCCAACGGCATCATGTTCGAGAAAGTCGGCCAGCGTGAAGTCAACTTTGACTGGGTGGAGCTCGCCGACACCGGCAGCATGTGGATGCGCCTGTCCATCCCTTACCAGAAGAAACACGGGCCCGGAGGCTCGTTTTATATCATCGGCTACGCCACGCCCATAGACGAAAACCACGTGCAGGTGTTTTTCTGGCGTTGCCGCAAGGTCAGCGGCTGGCAGCGCGACACCTGGCGCTTCCTGTACCGCAACCGCCTCGAGGGCCTGCACTGGGAAGTACTGGAACAGGACCACGTGGTACTGGAGAACCTCGCGCCCAATGCGCGCCAGAACGAGTTCCTCTACCAACACGACACCGGCATGGCCCGGGTACGGCGCATGTTTGAACAAAAAGCCGAGGCCCAGCTAGCTGCGCTTGACGCCGCGGCCAAACCTGCCGCGACAGCCTGAAACCATAAAACCAGAGGCACCGCACCCGCATGCTGCTTAAAAACAAAAAAATCGTCGTCACCGGCGGCGCCCGCGGTCTGGGCCGCGCCTTTGCCGAGGCGGCCATTACCGCCGGCGCGCGCGTCGCCATCGCCGATATCCTCGAGGAGCGTGGTCATGAAACCGCGATCGAGACGGGCGCGCACTTTTCGCTCATGGACCTCGCCTCATCCGACTCCATCGAAAAGGGCATGGCGGCATGCGCGGGGGCGCTCGGTGGCATCGACGGCATCATCAACAACGGCGCCATCGCCACCGGCATCGGCGGCAAGACGATGGAAGACATCGACGTAGCAACATGGGACCGCGTCATGACGGTGAATGTGCGCGGCACCTGGCTGGCGACACGCGCCGCCCTACCCTGGTTAAAGAAATCGGGACAGGGCAAGGTCGTTAACATCGCCTCGGACACCGCACTGTGGGGCGCGCCGCGCCTGATGCATTACGTCGCCAGCAAGGGCGCGATCATTTCAATGTCGCGCTCGATGTCACGCGAACTGGGCGCGCATAACATCGCCGTCAATTGTGTCGCACCGGGCCTGACCCTGGTCGAGGCGACCGAATACGTACCCGCCGACCGGCACGAGCTTTACGTCAACGGCCGCTCGATCAACCGCGCGCAACACCCGGATGATGTCTGCGGTGCAGTGATGTTCCTGCTGTCTGATGCCGCGAGCTTTGTCACGGGGCAATTGCTGCCGGTCAACGGCGGCTTCGTCATGAACTAGCCGGGCATGCTTGAACGAACCCAACCGAACGCCAACGCACAACACCACTGAAGGAGATGAACATGGGCGACGCCGCACCAAAAACACTGCAAACCTCATCGATGGAACGCCGAGCCGACCAGACTTTTTCGCAATGGCTGGAGTCGCGCGTCGCTCGCTACGAGACACGGCGCTACGACTGGGACGCGCTCAAGTTCCAGGCCGACTTTGATCCCAAATATCGCCGTGCGCAAATGCGCTATGTCGGCACCGGCGGCACCGGCGTCGCATCCGACTCAAACACCGTTCCCTCCGAGCACTTCACCTTCTCGACCATGGTCATACCGGCCGGTCACGAAGGCCCGATGCACCTGCATACCGATGTCGAGGAGGTGTTCTTCCTGATCCGCGGCAAGATGAAGGTCATTTGCGAAAAAGACGGCGAGCGCTGGGAATCCATCCTCACCGACCGCGACCTCATCTCGGTTCCCCCGGGCGTGTACCGCGGCGAAATCAACATCGGCGATGAAGATGCGCTGATGTGCGTCATGCTCGGCTCGCCAAAGCCGGTCACCCCGACGTATCCGGCCGACCACCCGCTGGCGAAAATCAAGCGCGGCTGAAACCTTCCGTGACTGCAACCCTCACCCCTCCGACGCTGCCACCGGCACTGGCCGGCCTCGCGGCGCAGTACCCGGCGCGCACCTTGTCGTCGAACGGCGCCGTGCTGTCATGGCGTGAGGCCGGGCTTGAAGGCGGAACGGGTAAGGACAAGCCTGTGCTGGTGTTGCTGCACGGCATCGGGTCGGGCTCAGGCTCGTGGCTGCACCAACTTGCAACCTTGGGCAAGACACACCGCGTCATCGCCTGGGACGCCCCGGGCTACGGCCAGAGCACTCCCCTGAATGGTGAAACCCCTGAAGCCGCCGATTACGCGCGCGCCCTCTCCAACCTCATCGACGGCCTTGGCATTTCCCGCTTCAAGCTGGTGGGACATTCGCTCGGCGCGCTGGTGGCCTGCGCCTACGCCGCGCGCCACGTAGAAAAAGTCATTCGGCTCGTGCTGCTCAATCCGGCGCGCGGCTATCGCAATGCCCCACCGGAACTGCGCCGGCAAAAACTTGATGACAGGCTCGCACTCATGAACAGGCTCGGCCCGGTCGAGCACGCATTGCAACGCGGCCCGGCACTGCTCGGGCCCGGCGCGACCGAAGAGGCGCGCGCACTGGTGATCTGGAACAGCAGCCAGCTCAACGTTGCCGCCTATGCGCAGGCTGCGCGCATGCTCGCCTCCGGCGACTTGGGCGCGGACGCGGCGCTCTATCACGGGCCCGTACTGGTGGCCTGCGGCAGTGACGACCGCATCACGCCGGAAAAGGGCTGCCAGCTCATCGCCGCCGAGTTCACACACGCCGATTACCGCTCTCTGCCCGGCCTCGGGCACGCCTCCTACATCGATTCGCCCGGCTTGGTGAATCCCTTGCTGCAGGAAGACTGACATGGCCGACGAACGCTACACCGTCCCCGGACTCGAGCGCGGCCTGCGCCTGCTGCAGCTGTTTGACCGCCAGCGCACCAGCTGGTCGGCGCCGGACATCGCGCGCGAGCTCGATGTGCCGCGCTCCACGGTGTTTCGCATCATCCAGACACTGGAGCTGCTTGGTTTTGTCGAACGCAATGAAGGCGCCTATCGTCTTGGACCTGCGGTGCTGCGCCTCGGTTTCGAATACATCGCTTCGCTGGAAATCAGCGACATGGCGCGTCCCCTGGTCGAAGCCCTGCGCGATGACACCGGCTTTGCCGCGCAACTGGCGACCCTGGACGGACGCGAGGTGGTGTTCGTGGTGCGCGCAAGCGTCACCTCGACCTTTGCCAGCAACGTTCAGGTGGGCACGCGCATGCCAGCCCACGCCACGGTGCTGGGCCGCATGTTCCTTGCCGACCTCGACGACGCCGCGCTGCGCGCCCTGTACCCGGAGCCGCGCCTGCCCGCACACACGCCGCAGACGCCGAAGAATCTCGGCGACCTGAAAAAAGTCCTCGCCGGTGACCGCGAACGCGGCTATGCCGTGAGCGAGTCGTTTTTCGAGAGCGGCATTTCTGCCATCGCCGCGCCGGTGCGTGACGGCCACGGCAAGGTCATCGCCGCGATCAGCCTGAGCGTCCCGCAGTCGGCGATAGAACCGAAACAGCGCGACAAGCTGGTACGGCGCGTTCTGGCCGCGGCGGCGCAATTGTCACACCGCCTCAACTATCGTCCAACAGAGGTTGCCGCATGACTACCCTTTCCTACCAACTCGAACAACGCGTCGGCGTGGTAACCGGGGGTTCTTCAGGCATCGGGCTTGCAACCGTCCGCCTGATGCTCGGTGCTGGCTTGCGCGTGGCGTTTTGCGGACGCAATGCGACACGCCTTGCCGAAGCCGAGCAAGCTCTACGGACCGAATTTCCGCAAGGCGATCTGCTCGCCGCCACTTGCGATGTGCTCGATGCGTCGGATACAGAAAAATTCGCCGCGGCAGTCGCCGCGCGCTTTGGCGGCACGGACGTGCTCGTCAACAATGCCGGCCAGGGCCGCGTATCGAAATTTTCCGATACCACCGACGCCAACTGGCGCGAGGAACTGGACCTGAAATTTTTCAGTGTCATCCGCCCGCTGCGCGCCTTTTTGCCGATGCTGGAAAAATCGCCTTGCGCCGCCGTCGTCT
>CAITSH010000151.1 GCA_903895005.1 uncultured Pseudomonadota bacterium | reverse complement strand
GAGATGCTTGTAGCGCATGGGATGCTCCTATCCGTCTTCGCAAACAGAAAGGTACACCCCGGGGCATCTCACCTTCCTCTAATGCCCGGATGTTGCACTTCGAGGTTTAATTCGCACATCGGCTGGAAATCCTCGCCTAGCGCGGCTTTCCAGCTTATGCCGTTCCGCACAGACGGCTTGCCCAATGGATTCCGGGTTCGCCTGCGGCGCCGCGGAATGACCGCGGGGAACTGCGGTGTTTCTTCCGGCGATGCCGCGCCGGCCCTGCGTTTTTCAGTGCTTCCGGTACTGCCCGGCACCGAACAGGATTTCCCGCGCCTTGGCGTCGTGAACCGGCTTGCGCAGGTCCGCGAGCACCAGCACCCCCCGTTGCACCGCGGGGCGCGCCGCAATCTCGTCGAACCAGCGCGAAAAATGCGGCAGACCGGCCTTGTCCACGCCCTGCTTGTCCGGGGTGCGCGTCCACGGCCAGATCGCCATGTCGGCGATGGTGTACTCGTCGCCGGCGATGTAACGGCTTTCCGAAAGGCGTTTGTCGATGACGCGGTAGATGCGGTTGGCCTCGTTGACATAACGGTCGATCGCGTACGGGATTTTTTCCGGGGCGTAATTGCGAAAGTGGTGGGTCTGCCCGAGCATCGGGCCGACACCGCCCATCTGGAACATCAACCATTGCAACGTGCTCCAGCGCGCGCGGATATCCTCGGGCAGGAATTTGCCGGTCTTGGAGGCAAGGTAGAGCAGGATCGCGCCCGACTCGAACAGTGACATCGGTTTTCCGTCGGGACCGTCCTGGTCGATGAGGGCCGGCATCTTGTTGTTGGGGCTGATCTTGAGGAAGTCCGGCTTGAACTGGTCGCCGAGGCCGATGTCGATGGGGTGCACCCTGTAGGGCAGGCCGCATTCCTCGAGCATGATGTGGACTTTGTGGCCGTTGGGCGTGGCCCAGGAGTAAAGGTCGATCATTGCGCTTCCTTTGCAGACGTGATGAATGGAATCAGTCGAGTTTTACGATCTGCTTGCCGAAGTTTTCACCTTTGAGCAGCCCGATGAATGCGCGCGGCGCGGCGGCAAGGCCTTGCGCCACCGATTCGCGATACTTGAGTTTGCCCGTGGCGAGCCAGCCACCGAGTTCACCCATGGCCTGCGGCCACAGGTCGAGCCGGTCAAAGCAGATAAAGCCCTGCAGGCGGATGCGGTTCACCAGGAACGAGCGGAACTGCTTCACGCCATAGGCCTCGGTGGCGCTGTATTGCGAGATCAGGCCGCAAAGCGGAATGCGCGAAAACGCATTCATGTTGGGCAGCACCGCGTCGAGCACTTCGCCGCCGACGTTGTCAAAGTACACATCGATCCCTTTGGGGAGCGCCGACTTGAGATCGGCGGCAAGATTGCCCGCCTTGTAATCGACACAGGCGTCAAAGCCGAGGTCCTCGACCACATGCCGGCACTTGGCCGCGCCGCCCGCGATGCCCACCGCGCGGCAACCCTTGATTTTGGCGATCTGCCCCACCACCGAACCGACGGCGCCCGATGCGGCTGACACCACGACGGTCTCGCCCGGCTTGGGCTGGCCGATATCGAGCAGGCCTATCCAGGCGGTGACCCCGGGCATGCCGAGCACACCGAGATAGGCCGGCATCGGCGCGACAGGATTGTCGACCTTCATCAGCCCGCTGCCGTCGGAGACAGCGTAGCGCTGCCAGCCGAGCGCGCCGACCACCTTGTCACCGACCTTGAATGTGGGGTGATGCGAGGCGATGACTTCCCCGGCGGTGCCGCCGACCATGACTTCACCGATTCCGACCGACCTGGCGTAGGACTTGGCGTCACTCATGCGCCCGCGCATGTACGGGTCGAGCGAAAGCCAGTCATTGCGCACCAGGAGCTCGCCTTGGGCAGCCACCGGCGGCGGCGATTCGATGATGCGGAAATTGTCTTCTGTCACGGCGCCGACGGGACGGCTGGCGAGCAGGACTTGCAGATTGGGCGGCATGTGGACTTTCAGTCGAAGTTGGGGCGTGCTCAGCGCGCCGGAGAGGCCGCAAACTGCGCGAGGTGATGGTCGGCGTCCCCCTGCATCATGTCGAGCATGACCAGGCGCTTGGCGTAATGGCTCGCGGCGAGCTCGTCGGTCACGCCCATGCCGCCATGCAACTGGATTGCTTCTTCGGCGACGCGCCGCGCGGCGCGCCCGACGTAGGCCTTGGCTGCGGTGACCGCGTGATGGCGCCCGGTGGCATCCGGACCGGCGGCACGCATCGCCGCAAGATAGGCCATGGACTTGGACTGTTCGGCATGGATCATCATGTCCACGGCGCGATGTTGCAGCGCCTGGAAGCGGCCGATCGGCTGGCCGAATTGCTGGCGCGTTTTTAGATAATCGAGCGTGGCGGCGTTGAGTGACTCCATCAGGCCCACGCCCTCTGCGCACAAGGCGGCAAGGCCAAGGTCGCTGACATGCCCGATCAGCTCGCCCGCATCGCCGGCGGCGCCCAGCGTGGCTTCGGCGCCAAGCCTGACGCCATTGAGCGTGATTTCAGCGGCGCGCAAGCCGTCTATGGTGCGGTAGTCACGCACCGTAACCCCGGGCGCCTTGCGATCGACAATGAACAGGCTGATCCCGTTCACGTCGCGCATGCCGCCGGAGGTGCGCGCTGAAACGAGCAGGCTGTCGGCCTGCGCGCCAAATTGCACCACAGCCTTTGCGCCATCGAGGACAAAACCGTCACCACTTTTCACGGCCCTGGTCTGGACATGTGCGAGCTCATAGCGCGAACCGGGCTCGCCATGCGCCCACGCAAACAATTTTTCGCCGCAGGCAATGCCCTGCAGGTGTTCATCCTTTTGCGCCGCAGTGCCGCCGAGGCGGATGGCATTGCCGGCCATCACCACCGTCGCCCAATACGGCTCGACCACTAGGGCGCGGCCCAGCGCCTGCATCACCAGCAGCGTATCAACCGCCGTGCCACCAAAGCCGCCGTGCGCTTCGTCGAAGGGCAATCCGAGCAAGCCCATATCGGCAAACGCCGCCCACACTTCGCGGCTGAAGCCGTCGGATGAGGCGCGAATGGCCTTGCGCTTTTCAAAGCCGTATTCGCGCTCGAGGAATTTCGCCAGCGCGTCGCCCAGCATGGTCTGTTCTTCGGTGAATGCGAAGTCCATGTCAGAGCCCCAGGACCATTTGCGCAATGATATTGCGCTGCACTTCGTTCGATCCGCCGTAAATGGTGGTCTTGCGCATGTTGAAGTAGCGCGCGGCGAGCGGAGCGGCGTAGTCCGGGCCGACCGCCTGCGCACCCGATCCGGCGCCTTCGGTGTCATCGTTGAAAAAGGGCTGTGCGTAGGGCCCGAGCGCCTCCATCATCAGCGCCGCCAGCGTCTGCTGGATTTCGGTGCCCTTGATCTTGAGTATCGAGGACTCGGCCCCCGGTGCCTTGCCGCGCGCCGCCAGCACGCGCATGACCGTCACCTCAAGCGCCATCAATTCGATTTCGACCAACGCGACCTTTGCGGCGAAGGCTGCGTCCTCGATCAACGGACGGCCGCCTTTCATCTGGTCGCGGGCAATGGACTTGAGCGTGGCGAGCTCGCGCTTGGAGACGCCGACCCCGGCGATGTTGGTGCGCTCATGGCCGAGCAGGAATTTGGCGTAGGTCCAGCCCTTGCCCTCCTCCCCGACGAGGTTCTTCGCCGGAACGCGCACCTTATCAAAGAACACCTCGTTCACCTCGTGCCCCTCATCGAGCATGATGATCGGTCGCACGCTGATGCCGGGTGAATGCATGTCGATGAGCAAAAAGGAAATGCCCTCCTGCTTGCGTCCCTCGCTGGAGGTGCGCACGAGGCAGAAAATCATGTCGGCGTGCTGCGCCAGCGTGGTCCAGGTCTTTTGACCGTTGACGATGTACTCTTCACCGACGCGCTCAGCCCTTGTTTTGAGGCTGGCGAGGTCGGAACCCGAACCCGGTTCCGAGTAACCCTGGCACCACCAGTCCTTGTTTTCGCGGATGCGCGTGAGGTAATGCTCTTTTTGCCACGGGCTGCCGAAGCTCATGATCACCGGCGCCACCATGTTGAGGCCGAAGGGAATCAGCCGCGGCGCGCCGGCCGCGGCGGCCTCCTCGTCAAAAATATGCACCTGCACCGGTGTCCAGCCACAGCCGCCGAACTCCTTCGGCCAGTGGCCGCAAAGCCAGCGTTTTTTGGCGAGGATGTCCTGCCAGCGCATCTGGTCGTCGCGGCCAAGGTGGCGATGGCCAAGCACCCTGGCGGCGATGTCGGCGGGCACACCGTCGCGAACGAAGGTGCGCACCTCATCGCGAAACGCCGACTCCTCCGGGGTAAAGTTCAGGTCCATGGTTGATGTGGGGCTTGGATTGTTGTCGGGAGAACTGCGGGGGCGGGCCGCAACCGCTGCGCCTGGAGCCAAAGATGGTAGCGGCTGCCCGAAGGGCGGGCAAGCTGCGTTATTATCAACGCATCATATTAGTCGCAAATCCAGGAGCGCATGTGAAAGCCGTGTTGTGCAAGCAGTATGGTCCACCCGGGTCGCTGGTGGTCGAAAGCGTGCCTTCGCCGCGGCCCGGCAAGGGGCAGGTTGTCGTGAGCGTGCGCGCCTGCGGCGTGAATTTCCCCGACTCGTTGATCATCCAGGGCAAGTACCAGTACAAACCCGAGCTGCCCTTCTCCCCGGGCAGTGAAATGGCCGGCCTCGTAAAGCAGGTTGGCGAGGGCGTGAGCGGTGTCAAGCCGGGCGATGCGGTTTCGGCCGGCACCACCTGGGGCGCGTATGCCGAGGAAGTCGTGGTCAATGCCGACCGGCTCGCACCACTGCCCGACGGCATGGACTTCAACGTCGCCGCGGGGATCACCGTCACCTACGGCACGACTTATCACGCGCTCAAGGATCGCGCGCAACTCAAGCGCGGCGAAACCCTGCTGGTGCTGGGCGCAGCCGGCGGTGTCGGCCTCGCCGCCGTTGAACTGGGCAAGCTCATGGGCGCGCGCGTCATCGCCGCCGCTTCCACCGACGACAAGCTCGCCACCTGCAAGCGCTTTGGCGCCGATGCGCTGATCAATTACACGCGAGACGACCTGCGCGAATCCATCAAGGTGCTCACAGACGGCAAGGGCGTGGATGTTGTGTACGACCCGGTGGGCGGCCACTATGCCGAACCGGCGGTGCGCGGCATGGCCTGGGGCGGACGTTACCTCGTGGTGGGGTTTGCCGCCGGCGAAATCCCGCGCATTCCGCTCAATCTCACCCTGCTCAAGGGCTGCGCCATCGTCGGCGTTTTCTGGGGTGAATTTGTCAAGCGCGAGCCACAGGCCCATCGCAATAACATGACCGAAATCTACGGCTGGGTCATCGCGGGCAAATTGAAGCCCCTCGTCTCGGCCACGTACCCTCTCTCTCGCGCCGCCGACGCGCTGACCGACCTGCTGGCGCGCAAGGTGCAGGGCAAGGCAATATTGGTGGTCTGAGTCCAATCCCGGATAACGATACTGGGATAAAGGCAAACCGGGCCGCGTTTGACACCGCAGCAGTCCACCGGCGCCGCCCGCCACACCATCAGGAGAGCCACTCCATGCCACGAATGATCACCCTTGCCGGCGCACAGCTCGGCCCCATCGCCCGCACGGAAACACGCCAAAGCGTCGTGAAGCGCCTGCTCGACCTGATGCGCCGCGCCAAGGAACGCGGTGCCGGCATCGTGGTGTTCCCGGAACTGGCCCTCACGACATTTTTCCCGCGCTGGTACATCGAGGACGAGGCCGAGCTGGATGCCTTCTACGAAACGAGCATGCCCAACCCGGCGGTGCAGCCGCTCTTCGAGGAGGCGAAAAGACTCGGCATCGGGTTTTACCTTGGCTACGCCGAAATCGCGATCGAAGCGGGCAATAAACACCGCTACAACACCGCCATCCTTGTCGACCAGTCGGGCGGCATCGTCGGCAAGTACCGCAAGGTTCACCTGCCCGGCCACGCCGAGTACAACCCGAGCCTGCCCTGGCAGCACCTGGAAAAGCGCTACTTCGAACCGGGCGACCTGGGCTTTCCCGTATGGCGGACCATGGGCGGCATCATGGGCATGTGCATCTGCAACGACCGGCGCTGGCCCGAGACCTATCGCGTCATGGGCATGAAGGGCGTCGAACTGATCATGCTCGGCTACAACACGCCGGCGATGAACCGCAACGGCGTCGAGGCCCATTACCTGCGCGTGTATCACTCCAACCTGGTGATCAGCGCCGGGGCCTACCAGAACGGCACCTGGGTGGTGGCAGTGGCCAAGGCCGGCAAGGAAGACGGCTTTGACATGTGCGGCTCCTCGGTGATCGTCGCGCCCTCGGGCGAAATCGTGGCGCAAGCGCGCACACTTGGCGACGAGTTGATCGTCGCCGACGCAGACCTCGACGACTGCCAGTTCAATAAAAGCACCGTTTTCGCATTTCACGAACACCGCCGGCCTGAACACTACGGCATCATCACCTCACAGGCCGGGGCGACGCCGCCTCCCGAAGGGCACCAAGGGCCGTTCTAACAGGATCAACCATGCTGCAATGGTTGAAAGGCAAGGCCCGCCTTCTCAAGCGCGACGTTGTCGCGCTGTATTTCGCAGCGCGCGACCCGCGCACGCCGCGTGCAGCCAAGCTGTTCATCGCGCTGGTGGTGGCCTATGCGCTCAGCCCGATAGACCTCATCCCGGATTTCATTCCGGTGCTCGGCTACCTTGACGACCTGATACTCGTGCCCCTTGGCATCGCCATCGCGCTGCGCATGGTGCCGCCCGGGGTGCTCGCAGAATCGCGGGAAAAAGCCGATGCCCTCCCGCACAAACCCGAGAACTGGTTGGCCGCCGCAATCATCGTGTTGCTGTGGCTGGCCGCCACACTGGCCCTCGGATGGTGGGCCGCGACGTACTTTGGACTGGCCTGAACATCACGGGGTTGCCCGGATGTTCGGCCAGCTTTGCGTGAATTGTGAGCAGTCGTAACAATCCGGCGAAAAATCGCGGTTCCGGTTACAGACCCTTACAGCTCTTACAGTTTCCAATGTAGCTTGCGGCGAACTTAGCGCGTTGAATACTGACATGGGGATGTCCCATGCCTGTCCAACGAGGAGTCACATCATGAATCTCGCTAAAACCGCAATCGCCGCAGCGCTTGGCACCCTGTTTGCAACCGCTGCGTTCGCACAATCCAACACCGACATGTACCAGCGCGATATCAACCAGCAACAGCGCATCGAGCAGGGCCTGCGCTCCGGGCAATTGACCGTGCAGGAGGCCGCCGGCCTTGAGCGCGAGACCGCGCGGGTCGACCGCATGCAGGCGCGTGCACTGTCCGATGGCAGGCTGACCGCGGAAGAAGCGGCGCGCATCAGCCGCGCCCAGGACCGCGTCAGTCAGGATATCCGCCGCGAATCGACGGATAGCCAGACCGGCAACCCCAACTCACGTTCCTCGGAACGCATGCAGGCGGACGTACAGCGCAATATCAACCAGGATCGGCGCATCGCGCAGGGCGTGCAATCGGGCCAACTGACCAACCGTGAAGTTTCACGCCTGGAAAGCGAACAGGCGCGCACCCACTTCGGCGAAGCGCGCGCCGGTGCCGACGGCCGCATTGACCGCTACGAGCAGCGCGGCATCCAGCGCGCCGAAAACCGCAACAGCTACGACATTCGCAACGAACGTCATGACGGTCAGTTTCGCGGCCAGCAATATGGTCAACGCGACGGCGGCCGGAACTTTGGCGAGCAGCGCGGCTGGAACCAGCGCGACAACCGCGAATATGGCCAGAACCGGGGCAACAGCGATTCCGGCCGCGCGCAGGGCAACGCCGAACAAGGGCGTCACCTCGGCTGGACCCAGGGACGCGGCAACGAAAGCACGACCGTCACGGGCAACAGTGCAAGCACAACGCCGTCACCAGCCCCGACCTCCGGCACCGGCCGCAATTACGGCGTGACGCCGGCAACCGGCGGCAACGCGACGACCTCCGGCATCAATGCCGGCAGGCAATTGGGATCGGCGCAACCGCAACGAATCGCCATGGCAAATACAGGCGGGACCGCGGGCCGGCAGACGGGTTCTTCGGCGGGCCGCGGGGGTTCGGGTCGCCACTGAACGCAGAGCCTGCACAAAAACGCCCGCAGTCGCGGGCGTTTTTTATTGCCCCGGACGCCTGCGCTCAGCGCAGCGCGATGCGTTTGTGCTCCAGGCGCGAAAGCCCTGCGCGAAGACGGCGCGAATGTTGTCGTGATGGGACGCGCCGGCATGGCGAAGTGCTGCGAGCGCGTCGAGCAGGCGGCCGGGATTGCGGTGGTGGAACCGACCCATGCCGCGGCAGCCATGGCGGTCGGGCGGGCGCGCCCGCGCTGGCAAGCGCTGCCCGGCGGAGATCGCGCCGCCCCCCGGGGAAAACCTGTATCCGGGTCAGCCGTCCGCCACGTCAAGGAATCAACCGGCCTTGTCGACCTTGTCGGTCTTACCGGTCTTGCAGTTGGCGTGCGTGACATTGGCCCCGTCGCTCAGCATGGCATCGTCGCCACGCGTGTCGAGTGTCGCCACGCCGTTGCTGTAGCGCGCGCCGGATGCCGAAACCACCGGGTTCAGCCGGAACTCGCGCTCGGGCAGGATCACCCAGGCGGCCTTCCCGCCGTCGATATAACGCACATACAGGGTACGGGAGTTATCGCATTGGTAAGCTGTAGCTCCCGGCGGCACGCGCGGGCGGTCGCTCGCTTTTTCACCAAAAGGCCAGACTTTGGGCAGGCTGGGCATGCTGCCGCAACCGACCAGCGTCACCGCGAGCACGATTGCCGCGAGGCCTGTCTTGGAGCTCGGATAGTTCCTGGGGTTCGGGTAGTTCATCTGCGGCGCTCTCCTTGTCCCGTCGAAAATATCGCCGGGAAGTCATGTCGATTATAAGCCCCGGGTAAGCAAACCGGCCGCCGGCTCAGTCCCGCCTGCCGCGTACGTCGGCCGCTAAAGCGTCGCCTCGACCGCCTCTCGCAAACCGCTGGTGATCTCCGGCATGACGCCGAACCACGACTTGAACGCCGGTCGCGCCTGATTTAGCAACATGCCGAGTCCGCCCACCGTCGGATTGCCGCGCAAGCGCGCGGCGGCGAGCAGTGGTGTTTCAAGCGGAACGTAAATGATGTCCGAAACGAATGTGTGCCGCGGCAGTCGCTCGAGTGAAAGGTCAAGCGGCGGCTCACCGACCATGCCCTGGCTCGTGGTGTTGACCAGCAAAGCCGCATCGGCAAGCGCATCGTGGCGCTGCTCCCAGGCAACCGCCCGCACCGGGGCGCCGAACTCGAGCGCGAGCGCTTCGGCGCGCTGCAAGGTCCGGTTCACCAGGCGGATCTCGCGCGCGCCGCGCTCGGCGAGGCTGACAATGACCGCACGCGCCGCGCCTCCGGTCCCTAGAATCGTCACAGGCCCCGCGTCCGCACGCCAATCGGGCATGGCATCGAGCAGGCTTTGGATGAAGCCAAAGCCGTCATGATTGAATCCGCTGAGCGAACCGTCCGGTTCGACCACGATGGTGTTGATCGCCCCGATGCGTTGCGCAACCGGGTCGACGCGATCAACCAGGGCAAGGGCCGCCGTCTTGTGCGGAATGGTGATATTGCAACCGGCAAAGCCCAGTGCGGGCAGCCCGGCGATCGCAGCGGGTAATTTCGCAGGATCAACCGGCAGCAAAACGTACGCACCATTGAGGCCGTATTGCCTGATCCAGTGGTTATGCAAAACCGGCGATCGTGAATGCGATACCGGCCAGCCCATTACCCCCGCCAACACAAATTTTTTTGAAGCAGCCATTTTTCTCGCAGCAGGCTTTGCAGCCATCAGAAGTGGTTTTCAGGTGCGCACGGCTGTGCAAGCACCCGATACGGTGGTGCGTATTCTATGCGGGCGCAAGACGCCGCGCCAGCCGGGAAAACGGGGAACCTGGAAGGCAACGCAGGGCAATCGCATGCCGGCACGAAGGCACGCACGCTTGCGGCAGGCGGTCAGCAATCGGCCTGTCCCGCCGGCGGTCGCGGATCGGCGACGAATCCCAAGCGCGCGGCAAGGCCGCGCGCCGCGATCCTGCCGATCGTAATCGGCGTCGCGGCGTTCCCGAGCGACATGAAGAGAGACGATTCGTGCGTCTCGGCCTCCTCCGCAAGGGCCGCCTCATCGGGCGCCGCACCCTTTACGTCACGCATCAGCGCGAGCGCCCCGGCAAGGTCGCGGTCATCCATCGCGCCGCACCCCAGCTCGGTTTGCAACACCAGGCCGCCTGCATCGTCAAGCCAGGCGGCCCGCAGCGAATGCGCGATGCGCCCGGTGTGGTCGCAAAGCGACCTGCCGGCATGGTCAAGCCGGTACACCAGCGGCGTGTAATGCAGCAAGACAAACACGCGCTGCGGCCCGTTCTGGAAAAACCAGCGGCCTGTGCCGTCATGCTGGTAATTGCGGCCGATGAAGTCATTGACCGCGGCGTTGCTGATACGACCGAAACCACCCGCGGCGTCCTTGACCAGCCAGTTTCCGCGACGGTCAAGCGCAAGCCAGCCATACACGTCCGGTACGTCAGGCCAGCGCGCCATGCTGCGAACCACCGATTCATCCATTGCCGCGAACATTCCCTTTCCCTTGCAGGTTGCAAGTGTACGGGAGTACGGGAGTACCGGAGTACCGGAGTACGAGACTGCGAGGACCAGCGACGGGCGCGGAGCGGCGCACGCGCGCCAAGCCGGTATACTTGCGCTCCCCAAAGATGACACGGAAAGCACACCGATGGCACGCATAGACTACGCCGACCTCACGCGCCCTGAGAACCTTGAACTCGTTGAACGCATCAAGCGCGAGCGCAGCGGCAAAATGCTCAACCTGTACCGCATGCTGATGCACAGCCCGCCGGTGGCATCGGGCTGGTGTTCGCTGTTTACGGCGATCCGCCAGCAGGGCGTGTTGTCGGGACGCGTGCGCGAGCTGGTGATCATGCGCATCGCCGTCATCAACGGTGCCGATTACGAGTTTGCCGCGCACGTGCCCTTTGCGCTCAAGGAGGGCCTGACCCAGGCGCAACTGGATACGCTCAAGTCCGGTGGCGAGCCCGCGGGACTCACCGACAACGACCGCGCGGTTCTCGCCTACACCGAGGCGATGACCAAACACGTGCGCGTGCCCCAACCGCTGTTCGACGCCGTACGCAAGCAGTTCAACGAGCGCGAACTGGTGGAACTCACCGCCACCATAGGCGGTTACAACCTGGTGTCGCGCTTTCTTGAGGCGATGCAGATCGACCATGACGAGCATCCCTGAGGGTGGCTGGGGTGGCCGGGGTGGCTGGCGTGACTGAACAGGCGATAAGTCGCGGGGAATTCACCTTCGCGCACACGCTGCGCGTGCGCTGGGCCGAGGTGGACCGGCAGGACGTGGTGTTCAACGGCAATTATTTCCTGTATTTCGACGTCGCCATCGGCGAGTACTGGCGCGCCATCGGTTTCAATTACCCCGCCGACATTGTCGACAAATTCGGCACCGACATTTACGCGGTCAAGGCGACCGCCGAATACCACGGTTCCGCCACCTACGACCAGGAGCTCTCGGTGTGCTGCCGCGTGAGCCGCATCGGGCGCTCGAGCCTGACCTTCAACTGCGGCATCTGGCGCGGCACGGACCACCTCACCAGCGGCGAACTGATTTATGTCAACGCCGATCCCAAGACCAGGAAGTCCGCGCCCTGGCCTGCCCCCCTGCGCTCGGCGATCCTCAACTTCGAGAAGACCGCACCGGCAGGCTGACACTCGCGATCCGGGCGCACCGCGATGTTGTGATGGATGGCAGGCAAGGCAGCCCGGAGGCTGGCAATACTGGGGCGCAGGGCGCCCGCCCAAGACGCTACTTTTTTGTAGCCCCTGGCACGGGTCGCGACTGCTTGTCCCGCGCGGCGGCAAGCGCCGCGGCCAGTTGCGGCAGCTGGGCACGCGCAAAGTCACGCAGGTCGCCGGTCTTGGCATAGGTGGCCTCGAAACGCTCGCGATCCCCGGCGTGGTCGCGATGCCAGTACCCCGCCATCATCTGCATCGCCATCGGCTTGAGCTCGGGCAGGGTGTTGTAGTCGGCGCCGGGCGGCCCTTCGCGCCCCATCATCGAACGCTTTTGGCCGAGGTGGCCCTTGAAGGTGTAGAAAGCGTCAGCCGGCGCAAGGAATTGCAGCGAATAATCGGTCTCGCGCACGCTGTCTGTAATATCGTCTGCCGACATGGTCGGGCGCTCGCTTCCGCCCAGCATGTATCGCATGCCCGCCTCGCCGAGAAAACGCACCGAGCGATAGTGCACCCGGCCCTCGACATGGCGGTACAGCTCATTGGACCGGATCGCCACGTCGATCATGGCGCGCCCGTCTGCCGGGAGGGCCACGTCAACACCAAACACATAGGTGCGCATATAGCTGTGGGGCTGCATCATCAGGGCGACCGGGCGCTCGTCCTCATCGAGTACCACGGTGGCGGCCGTGGTGTTGTCGAGCTGGCGCCAGTCATCGAGGTCGCCAGTCAGGCTGACAAGAAATGCGCGCCAGCCGTTGACCCCGGCGGGTAGGCCGGATTGGCGAAACACCGCGTTGTAGCGCAAAAAGGTGAAGCGCCGTTTGACGCCGTTGCCAAAATCAACCGTGTCGCGATCGATGCGGGCATACACGACCGGCGTCGCCGCCCTGGTTGCACCGGCCTCGTGCACGAATACCGCGCCCGGATTGTCCTTGTGGGCGTTGAGCACCTCGCGATTGACCTTTTCGGCGAGCAGCTTCCCCTCACCGTCATAGAGGCGGCCACTGGCGATGTAATCGCCATAAAAATCGAGCATGCCGGGGTGGTCTTTGGGCAGCAGGAAACGCGGACGGTGGCGCACCAGCAGCACCTGTTCCGCACCGGTGGGCGTGGCCGTCGAGGGCGGATTGGCAGCGAAGTACTGGCTGAACCCCGGGTACTGCGGAAAATGCCCGCGAAAGTCGCGCGTGTCGGCGGCACCGGCACCGCCCCCGGCAACCAGGGCCGCTGCGACCAGCAGGATCTGCGGCAAAAAGCGGGCGTTCATCATGAATGGCGGGTGAAGTCCGGGGTAAAGTCCGAGGGGTCGTGCTCGCTATAATACGGGTTTTCCCCTGACAGCACCCTGACATGCAAATCCGCGACCAGTTCTACATCGACGGGCGGTGGGTCAAGCCCGCCGGCAGCAAGACCATTGATGTCATCAGCGCCTCGACCGAGGACGTGATCGGCCGGATCCCGGAAGGCGGCGAATCCGATGTTGACGCAGCGGTCGCAGCCGCCCGCAACGCATTCGAGGCTTGGGCCGCGACCACGCCGGCCGTGCGCGCCGCGCTGCTGCAAAAAATCCACGAAGGCATGAAGGCGCGCGCCGACGAAATCGCCCGCACCATCTGCGCCGAGGTGGGCATGCCGCTCAAGCTCGCCTCGCGCATCCAGACCGGGTCGCCGACCTTCACCTTTGCCATGTACGCAAAAATGCTGCCGGGCTTCGCCTTTGAAGAAAAGGTCGGCAATTCGCTGGTGCTGCGTGAGCCGGTCGGCGTTGTCGCGGCGATCACGCCGTGGAACTACCCGCTGCACCAGATCGCCGCCAAGGTCGCCCCGGCGCTTGCAGCAGGTTGCACCGTGGTGCTCAAGCCCTCCGAGGTGGCGCCGCTCAACGCCTTCATCCTTGCGGAAATCATCCACGAGGCCGGCGTGCCGGCCGGCGTGTTCAACCTGGTCACAGGCACCGGCACCGGCGTGGGCGAGGCGCTGGTGAGGCATGCCGATGTCGACATGGTGTCCTTCACCGGTTCGACGCGTGCGGGCAAGCGGGTATCCGAACTCGCATCGGCGACGGTCAAGCGCGTGGCGCTGGAACTGGGTGGAAAATCAGCGTCGATCATCCTCGACGACGCCGACCTCGCCGCCGCGGTAAAAGGCACCATCAACGCCTGCTTTCTCAATTCCGGCCAGACCTGCACCGCACACACGCGCATGCTGGTGCCCGAGAGCCGGTACGCCGAGGCGGCGGCCATCGCCAAGGAAGTGGCCGCAGGCTTCACTGTCGGCGACCCCTTCGGTGAGACCGCCAGACTGGGCCCGCTCACCTCGTCGGCGCAACGAGAGCGCGTTCGCACCTACATCACCAGGGGCATCGCCGAGGGCGCCGAGTTGCTCACCGGCGGTGCCGACGCCCCGGATGGCCTGCCCCGCGGCTGGTACGTCAAACCGACGGTGTTCGGCCGCGTCGATCCGAAATCGACCATCGCACAAGAAGAAATCTTCGGCCCGGTGCTATCCATCATCACCTACCGCGACGAAGACGACGCCGTGCGCATCGCCAACGACAGCCTGTACGGCCTGGCCGGCGGCGTATGGTCTGCCGACGAGGCGCGCGCGGGGCGCGTGGCGAGGCGCATGCGCGCCGGGCAGATCGACATCAACGGCGGGCCGTTCAACATGCAGGCGCCCTTCGGCGGTTTCAAGCAATCGGGCAAGGGTCGCGAACTGGGCCGTTACGGCCTTGAAGAGTTTCTCGAATACAAGTCGCTGCAATTCAAGCCGGCGGACAAGGCCTGACCCATCCTGGAAACCGG
>CAITSH010000150.1 GCA_903895005.1 uncultured Pseudomonadota bacterium | reverse complement strand
GACGACCGTCAGGCCATTACGCATCGCTTTGAGTCCACGGCCTTTGACTCGAAGGGTGACCTGTATGTGCTGTGGATAGACAAGCGCGATGCCGAGATTGCCCGCGCCCAAGCCGGTGGTAAGCGCGGCGCCTATGACGGCGCCGCGATCTACGGCAAAATCTCGCGCGACGGCGGCAAAAGCTTTGAGCCAGACCTGAAGCTCGCCGACGGCTCGTGCGAGTGCTGTCGCATCGCGCTAGTCGAGACGCCCGATGCCGGCATGGTGGCGATGTGGCGGCACGTGTTTCCCAAAAGCATTCGTGATCATGCATTAGCCCCGCTGTCCGCACTCGGCCAGTCGAGAACGCCGGCGCGTGCGACTGAGGACCAATGGGAGCTTGCCGCCTGTCCGCATCATGGGCCGGGTCTGGCCAACGCCAGCGGCGGCGGATTCCATTCGGTGTGGTTTGGCCTGCGCGGCGGGAAGGCGGCAGTGCATTACGGCCGGCTGGATGCTGCCGGCAAACCCGTGGGTGCGGTGCGTAACCTGCCGGATGAGCGTGCGGAGCATGCCGATATCGCGGCCAACGGGAATGCCGTTGCCGTGGTTTGGCGCAGCTTTGACGGCGAACGCACGCGTTTGCGTGCATGGCTGTCCAAGAACGGCGGCGGAAATTTTGAGGTTCGCGAACTTGCCTCCAGCGACAAGGATAACGATCATCCACGGTTAGTGACGCGCAACGGCGAGACCTGGGTGGTTTGGCGAACAGAAAGGGAAATCCATGTACTCAAGCTTGCTGCGTAATTTCATTCTTTCCGCGATCGCGATCGCACTGGTGCTGACGGCCGCGCCATCGATGTCTGCGCCCAAGGGCGTACGTACCTTCGACAAAGCAACATGGGCGCAAATGAAGCGCGAGTTGCCGCGGCCAAGCGTGGTCGTGTTCACGACCACCGACTGCGCCTACTGTCCGGCTGTCATCGAGGCGCTGGCTGTGGACGTGAAAAAGGGACCCCAAAAGGCCAACCTGGTCATCGTTGTCATGGATGGCGCAGAGCAACCTGAAGCCATGGCGGCCGACAAGCATTACCGCAAGGGTGATGCGATGTATACTTTCGATGGATCGGCGATGGCCTTACGATACAGTGTCAATCCGGACTGGCGTGGCATGACACCTTACGTCGCGATGCTGGGCCGCGCGGGAGAACCAAAATTTGCGATCGGGCGGCCGAGCAAGGCCGAACTCGCTGCTTTGCTGGGCAAGCCATGAGGCACGCCTACCGCCCGTATGCAGGTGTAACTTTACCTAGAGGAATTCCACTGACACTTCGCTCCTGGCTGCTTGTACTTGTTGCCGGCATCGCCCTGTCTTTCGCTGCAATGGCGCAATCGAATGGCATCAGCATTGAAAAGCCCTGGACACGCGCTACCGTTCCGGGTGCCGCGATCGGCGGGGGATTTGCCACCATTCGCAACAACGCGAAGACAGCGGACCGCCTGATCGGCGCGACGAGCCCTGTTTCGGCCAGCGTCGAGCTGCACGAAATGGCAATGGTCAAGGACGTCATGAAAATGCGCGAGGTAAAAGGTATGGATGTTCCTGCCGGCGGTGTGCTCGAACTCAAGCCGGGCGGTTATCACATGATGCTGGTCAATCTCAAGGCGCCGCTCAAGCAGGGTGACAAGGTGCCTGTCACGCTGAGATTTGAGAAGGCCGGCGAGATAAAACTTGAATTGGCGGTGGAGTCACTTGGCGCGAGCGCCGCCGGGGTGCGGGGTCACGGTGCCGCCGGGCACGGTGAGATGAAAAAGCACTAGGTTGCTTTGGCGCCGGCTGTCGTTTTTTTAGATCCTGCTGTCATCGCCTTCACTGCTTTCATTGCGGCCAGGCAGGCCGGACAAAGGCAGGTGGCGGTAGGGGATGTCGGGGTAATCGGGGGCAGTTCGAAGCACCAGCAGCATGCGCTTCCGGTTTTTGCGCCGCATTCAAACGGTGCATAGCAACGGGTGCAGGTACTGGCGCAGGGGACAGGCGCGTCCTGCCAGCTTTGACCCCCGCTATTCACGCGGGTCGCGGTATTGCCGCATGGCCTTGCGCAACAAGGCCACCTGTTCGTTGAACCGGATGCAGGCGGTGCAGGCACCCAAATGCGCCCATAAGCTGACGCGTTCACCCACACCGAGGCTACGGTCTTCCGCCTCGGAGATTTTCCGGCTTGCTTCCTTGCAGGTGAGCTTGAATGCCATTGGGGGTGACTCTTAAACCGCAGCGCGTCCGCCGCCAAACCAGTTCTTTTCGAGGCAGGCGCGCAGCCCCATGCGGGCGCGATACAGCACTACCCAGCAGTTGGTCGCGGTCATTTTCAATTCCTTACAGATTTCTCCGGTCTCCAGCCCCAGCCACTCGCGCATCATGAAGACGCGCGCGGTATTTGCGGGCAGTGCTTCCATGCACAAATCCAGGACCTTGAAGAATTCCTTTTGTTCCAGGGTGTTCTCGGGCCGGCCCCAATCGGCGGGTGCTTCACTCCAGTGTCCGTCTTCCTCGAACATGGCGTCGAAATCGTCGTAGGTTGTTTCGTAGGCCTGAGGCTCTTTGGCCTGGCGGCGCAGGTGATCGATGATCTTGTGCTTGAGGATGCCCACCAGCCAGGTCTTGAGCGACGACTCGCCGCTAAAGCGGTCGGCCCCTTGCAGTGCGGCGAGCATGGTCTCCTGCACCGCGTCCTCCGCCGCGGTTTCATTGCGCAATTGCAGCATCGCAAATCGCATTAGATATGGGCGGGTCTGCTCAAGTTCAAGGGCGATTGCTTTTGGGTCAGGCGCAGCCATATGGCATCGGATAAGGCGATTGGATGCAAGAACTCTATCCGCTTGCACCGGCCGGCGCAACACGCATCAATGGTGCATTTAACGGGACTTGAAACGTCGTTTTGCTTCCCCATATTGAAGGTGTAGGCGCAAGCCTGAACGAATTTTTCTGACAACAGACACGGAGACGATCATGGTGAATGTGACCCGCTACTCCCCCATCGGGGATATTTTTGACGACCTTTTCAAGGGCTTTGTCGTGCGTCCGGTTTCGTATGAAACCGCCGCTGCAAACGACATCCGCCAGTTCAAGATTGATGTGAGCGAGCAGAACGGTGATTACAAGGTGCTGGCCGATCTGCCCGGCGTGAAAAAAGAGGACATACGCATCAGTGTTGACGGCGATGTGGTGTCGATCAGCGCCGAGACGCGCAATGAAAAAGAAGTAAAGGAAGGCGAGCGCATCGTGCACACCGAGCGTCACTTCGGCAAGTACTCGCGCAGCTTCCGCCTTGGCCGTGAGGTCGACGAGGCAGGCGCACAGGCAAAGTACAACGACGGTGTGCTCGAGCTGGTACTGCCGAAAAAGGCGGCGCCTGCCAGCAAGCAGATTACCGTGCAGTAAAGCTCCGTACCGGCGGCAGATCGCCGTCGGTGCGGCACCGTGCAAGGGACGCCGACCTCCCGCGGTCGTTCCTTGGTTCGGGGTTGTGGGGCGGCCGGGGTTCCCCGGCCGCTTTTTATTTGCCTTGGCGAAAGTGAAAAGCGGCGGTGTGTTCAAGCGCGATGGCTACGCGCGGGAAAATGGTACCGGTTACGGAACAAAGGCTGCCAGTGGACGGCGCGACAACGGTACACGTTACAATAGTCTGTCCGGAACCCAGCTAACAACCCTGCCACCCACCATGACCGCTCCTGCCGAAATCAAAGCTCAGGTACTCGCTGAAGCGCTGCCCTATATCCGCCGCTTTCACGGTAAGACCATCGTCATCAAGTACGGCGGTAACGCCATGACCGACCCGGCGCTGCAGGCGGGTTTCGCTCACGATGTGGTGCTGCTCAAGCTGGTGGGCATGGAGCCGGTGGTTGTGCACGGCGGCGGCCCGCAGATTGAACAAATGCTGAAGAAGCTCGATATCAAGAGCAGCTTTGTTCAGGGCATGCGTGTCACCGATGAGGCCACGCTCGATGCCGTAGAGATGGTACTCGGGGCTCTCAACAAGGACATTGTCACATTGATCAACCAGGCCGGCGGCAAGGCCGTGGGCCTGACCGGGCAGGACG
>CAITSH010000149.1 GCA_903895005.1 uncultured Pseudomonadota bacterium | reverse complement strand
GGGTAGGCGAGGCCGGCACTCTTGTAGGGAATGTGCAGCAAGTCGGCGCTGATGGCACTGCGTAACACCTCTCCGGACAAGTGCCCCGCACTACCGACACCCGATGAACCGTAGGTCAGCTTGCCCGGGTTGGTGCGCGCGAAATTGACGATGTCACGCAGGCTGGATAGGTCCGAAGTGGCATTGACAGTAAGGATATTGGGGGTAATCGCTACCGTGCCAATGGCGCTGAAATCCTTGAGTGCGTCATAGGGGATGTTCTTGACAAGGTTGGGGCCTATGCCCAGCGGGGCGATACTGGTGAGTGCGATGGTGTAGCCGTCGGGCGCGGACTTGGCCGCGATGTCGGTGCCCAGGGTGCCGCCTGCGCCGCCGCGGTTGTCGACAATCATCGGCTGTCCGAGCAGCTCGGACATTTTTTGCGCCAGCACGCGGCCCATGATGTCGGACACGCCGCCGACGGCAAAGGGCACGATCATTTTGACGGGCTTGGTCGGATAGGCGGACTGGGCGAGGGCGCTGAAGGAAGCGGCCGCCAGCGTTGCGGCCAGCGTCGTCGTGAGTACCGCCCTGGATGCGGTCCTTGAGGTGGTCCTTGAGGTGGCACGGAATGCGGCCCCGAGAAGTGTGCGAGTGGAGGTTTTCATACCGCATGCCATCAGCACGGATCATGCCAACACCCGACGGCGATGGGGCTCTGGTAAGGGGCAATACGCCGGCGCTACAAAGCGCAAAACCGGCACAATTTTGAGGCACCGGCGCTGCGGCCGCGCTCCTCAAATGGGCGGTACTGCGGCGCCCCGGAAGGCCGCCAGGGGGGATCAGCTGGCAAGCTGGTAAATCGTGCGGTTGGCGCGGCGCAGCCGGCCGGAGAGTTCGCGCGCGAGGTTGGCGAGAAGCTTGATTGCAATGAAGGGGTGTTGCGTCGACAGCACCAGAAAGTCGGCGCGGGAGAGAACGTAGCAGACTAGGTCTTCGTCGGCGAGCACGCTGGCTGAGCGAACCTCCTGGTCGAGCAGGGCGATTTCCCCGAACAGCGTGCCGGGCGAGAAGGTGATCAGGCGCGTTTCATGATCCGCGTTCAGCCGGATGCGCACGCTGGCGCTGCCGTGCGCAATGATGAACAATTCGGCGCTGCTGTCGCCTTCGCGAAACACCAGTTCGCCGCGGGCATAGGTTCGCCGCTGCAGCATGGCCCTGACGGTGCCCAGTTCCTCCGGCGTGAAATCGGAAAGCACGTCGAGCCGTTCGAAGGGGAATTCCGAGGTGCCGGCTGTTTCACCGATTTCACCGAGGATCAGTTTGTCCTCGGCCCATTCGATGGCGTGGTCGGTGTCCTGGAAAATCCGGGCGCGCGTCACGGCGGCGGTGACGCTCATGTCGTGCAAAAAGCGCTCCAGAGGGCTTCCGGCCTGCAGGTGGGAGATCAGCAGATGCTGGCCGTTCTTTGTCAGGCGGTCGTGAATCTTCAGGATCAGCCGCGCGCCGGTGCTGTCGATCTCGGTGACCCGCTTTAGGTCAAGGATGAGGTAGGTGCTGGGGGCCTGCAAGGCCGCCTCGATCTCGTTTTCAAGGCTGTCGGCCGTACCGAAGAACAGCGCGCCCTCGAGTTCCATGACCAGGATGCGCGCGCCGGCACGGTTGATGATCTGTGCTTCGTCCGGCGTGCGTGTGCGGCGCGAATGCACCCCGTCGCAGCGGTAGGCGCGGCGGATCACCGAGCGGCTCATGCGCAGCAGGAAGAACAGGATCGCCACGACGATGCCGATGAACACGGCGATGACGATGTTCATGGCGATCGATACAGTGGCGACCAGCCCGATGACGAACAGCTCAAGCAGGATACGCGGCCGGTTGGCAACATCCTGCGAGAACAGCCGCTTGCACAGTTGCACGGTCCACGGGTCGATGTGCTGTACCGCGATGACCATGATCACGCCCGAGAGCACCACACGCGGCAGGTAGGCGATGAGGGGAAGCAGTGCGAACAGGGTCACCAGCACCACGGAGGCATTGACCAGCACCGAAAGCGGGGTACGCGCGCCATAGGCGCGGTTGGCGAGGCTGGGGCCGATGTTGATGCCGCTGGTGATGCCGCCGCAACTGGCCGAAAGCATGTTGCCCAAGCCAAGGCGCACCAGCTGGCGGTCGGTGTCGCGCTTGGCGCCAGTCGGGGTCTGCAGCAGCCGCGCGCACAGCAGCGCATCCACCGAGGCGATGATGGCGAGGCCGAGTGCGCCGGTGATGATGGTGGGCACGACTTCCAGTACCCCGGGTTCGCGCAGCAGGTCGAGGAAGTCCGGCAGGTTGGAGGGGCTGAGTTGCGCGACCGGCGTGGCGCCCATGATCGCACCGAGGTTGGCGCGAAAGCCGAGCATGACCAGCACGTAGTAGGCGATTGTCCCGGCCGCGAGGCCGGTGATGACAGGCGGCAGTTTTGGCACGAGTTTTTTGGCATGCCACATCACCACGCACGTGATCAAGGCCACCAGGACGCTAAGTGGTTTGGTGGAGGCAAGATGGCCGGCGACCTCGGTTATCGGGACGTGGCGCTCATAGCCGAGCACCGTGCCCATCTGGACGAGGAACAACAGCAGCGCGGCGGCGTTCTGGAAGCCGGACATCACGGTGTGCGGCATGTACTTGATGAGCGTGCCTATGCGCATCAGGCCGAACAGCAGCTGGAACAGGCCGCCCAGCAACACGATCGAAAAAACGATCGCGATGATCAGTTCGACATTGCCCGAGCGGATGATGGCCGCATCGGAGTGGCGCAGGCTGTGCAGGATGATGGCGCCAAGGAAAAAGGTCGTGACCACGCGCGGCGCATAGACGGTTGTCGATTTGTCACCCAGGGTGACGCTGACAATGGCCACGATGAAGGCGGCATAGAGCCCGGCCAGCACGCCGTAGGCAAAATAAGCGTCACCAAGAGGTACGAAGGCGAACATGCCGTAGCCGATGGCAAGGGGAATCGCCACCACCGCCGACATCACGCCGCCCGTGATGTCGTTGCGCAGGTTGCCCATCCAGGGATGACTCATTGCGCACCTCCGATAATTGGATGGCGGATAGGGAGGGGAGCTGCAGAGGGGAACGCCGCGACCGCTACTTTTGGGTATGTCAGGTGGGTTATGCGCCGGGTGCGTGGCAAGGTCTGGGCCTTTTAATTGTTATGTGCCGGAAG
>CAITSH010000148.1 GCA_903895005.1 uncultured Pseudomonadota bacterium | reverse complement strand
GATCATAGGTGAGATGCTTGTAGCGCATGGGATGCTCCTATCCGTCTTGGTAAACAGAAAGGTACACCCCGGGGCATCTCACCTTCCTCGAAAGCCCGGATGTTGCACTTCGAGGTTTAATTCGCAGATGCCCCACTCAGTTTCGGGTTCGAAATGTAGATACCTCAAGCCTGTCTTGCGTCATGTCGGGGCGAGGCAAAATTTCTCCGCGTCGATACTTGCACCGACATCGTTTATGCTTATCGACAACACGACACACACGGCGCACATACGGCGCCAGGAAATTGATGACAGAAGCTGACGACAAACAGGTTACGCTGCGCGTGTTCCGCTCGGACGGCGGTGTTGGCAGCTATACGCAGACCGATCCGCGCAAGGCCGTGGTACTAGCCGGTCGATTGAAGCCGGAATCGGTTTTCACATCCGGCGTCATCATCATCGGGACCTTGAATCCGCTGACGCTGATCAATCCGGACAACGTCGCGTGGATCGAAGCGGAGACCGCGTTACCGCTACCCCAGCGAGATCTTGCCGGCGTGGAGCGAGTGGTCAAACTAGCCGGGAAACCGGAGTTCGACGAATTGCTGCTGCAGCAATGGCCCCGCTGGCGGCAACTGCCCAGCAGCAATCCAGGCGACATGCTGCAGTCGCTGGTGGAGCTGACCTTTCTTGGCGGCCATGCCCTTTACCTGCATGTTCACGCCACAGTCGTTGAAGACTTTCTGCCGCAGGGCATTTTTCTGGAACCGTGCATCACCGCGGTACTGCCGGAGGGCGGCGCGCTATATGTCAACCCGCGCGCCTTGATGCGCGTGCGGATTTATCACAGCAAGGACGCAATACGCTACCCGGACGGCATTTTCATGGCCGAAGCCAACGAGATCTGAGGCGTTCCGGTCGGGTGTGGCGCGCCGCATACGCAAGCGACGAACCCCACCATTTGCTCAAGGAAAACCGGCTGCAAACCCGCGCCAGTCTTGCCTTTCCAGTCGATGCCCTATCTGGCCAGCCGCGCCGTCACATCGATCAAGCGCTGCATAGCCCCCGACAGCATGGCCTGCTGCTTCACGTCTTTGAGCTTGCCCGCCTCATCAAACGCCTCGTGCGCGCGACCGAGCGCGAACTGCTCGGAGATGACTTGCACATTGAGCGTTTGCAAAATAGCCCGCAAGTGCACCAAACCGCGCAGGCCGCCGAGCGCGCCGGGTGAGGCGGACACCAGCCCGGCCACCTTGTTCTGGTAGGGCACCAGGCCGTTCTGGCCGGCGTCGGGGCGCGACACCCAGTCGAGGGTGTTTTTGAGCATAGAAGATATCGAGGCGTTGTTCTCGGGCGACGCGATCAGCAGGCCGTTGTGCGCCATGAAAAGCGCCTTGAGTTCGCGCGCCTTGGTCGGCATGCCCTGTTTGGCTTCGAGGTCGCCGTCATACACGGGCATGGCAAAATCACGCAGGTCGATCAGCGTGACTTCGGCACCGGCGGCGCGCGCCGCCTCGGTGGCGGCGTTGGCAAGAATCTTGTTGAGAGAGCCCGAGCGGGCGCTTCCGGAAAACGCGAGTAATTTTGCAGCCACGAGTGCTCCCTTGTGAACGTTGAAAGTGGCCGTTGCAAACGGAGCGCCTGTTTTGCGCCTTCGGCTCCCTCAGGAAGATGCTTCCAGCGTGCCCATGCGCCCGGCGGCGTAGTCATTGCGCGCCTGGACAATTTCTTCGCGCGTGTTCATCACAAACGGGCCCCAGCTCACCACCGGCTCGTTGATCGGTTCTCCGGCAAGCAGCAGCATCTCAAGCGGTGCGTGCGCTTCGATCACGACGCCGTCGCCGTCATTGGCGAACACCGCCATTTGCCGTTCGCCCAGCGCCGTGCCCGACACCGCGGCCGAACCAACCATGGCGTAGGCGAGTGCGCTCCAGCCGGCCTTCACCGCCAGTTCGGCGCGACCACCGGCCGCAAGGCGAATATGCAAGACCTGCATGGGTGTGAAGGTCTTTGCCGCGCCCTTGGTGCCGGCCTGTTCACCGGCAATCACGCGCACCACCCCGCCCTCGACAGTCACAGCGGGAATACTCGCGGCGGGCAAGTCCTGGTAGCCGGGCCTGGTCATCTTGTCGCGGCGCGGCAGGTTGACCCACAACTGCACCCCGTGCACGGTGCCGCCCTCTTGTGCGAAGGTTTTTTCGCGGTATTCGGCATGAACGATGCCGGCGCCCGCCGTCATCCACTGCGCACCGTCGGGCCGGATCACACCGTGACCGCCGTTGGAGTCGTGGTGCTCCATGACGCCGTCGAGCAAAAAAGTCACCGTCTCAAAGCCGCGATGCGGATGCGGGTTGAGGCCGCCTTTGTCACCGGGCTTGATGGTCTCCGGACCAAAGTGGTCGATCATCAGGAAGGGCGAAACGTAATCGACACCCGGCCCCGGCAGCGGCCGGTCGACGATCAGGCCGGGCGCGGGCTGGGCTTTGTGGCTGTCGTGAATGCTGCTGACTTTGCGCAGGTTCATGGGCTTTGGTCCGTTTGTCTTTCGTGTGCGTTGAATGCAACTAGTGAGACTGAAGCGTCCGCTTGCAATCAGGCGAGGTCAAACAACAACACCTCGGCCTTGTCACCGTGCTCCAGCGTGATCTCGGACAACTCGCTCACTTTGAGCGCGTCGCCGGCGGCCAGGGACTGCCCGTTGACACTGACATTGCCGCGCGCCACATGCACATAGGCGCGACGCCCTGCGGCGAGCGTTTGCGTGACTTTCTCTGTGCCATCAACGAGGGCCGCGTAAAGGCTCGCGTCCTGGTGTATTCTCACCGAGCCGTCGCGCGCATCCGATGAGGCGACGAGGCGCAGCTTGCCGCGCTTGGAGGCCGCATCGAAATGCTTTTCCTCGTAACTTGGCGCAATGCCCGTCACGCCCGGCTCTATCCATATCTGCAAAAAGTGCACGCCATCGGTCTTTGACGGATTGAACTCGGAGTGGCGCACGCCGGTGCCTGCGCTCATGCGCTGCACGTCGCCAGGACGAATCACCGAGCCATTGCCCATGGAGTCCTTGTGCTCGACCGCGCCCTCAAGCACGTAGCTGATGATTTCCATGTCGCGGTGGCCGTGCGTGCCAAAGCCCATGCCGGGCTTGACGCGGTCTTCATTGATCACGCGCAGCGCGCCAAAGCCCATGTTGGCCGGGTCGTAGTAATCGGCGAACGAAAAGGTATGAAAGGAACGAAGCCAGCCGTGGTCGGCGAAACCGCGCTCATTGCCCTTGCGAACTTGCATCATGTCAGTCTCCTTGTTCTGTTTTATTGAATACTGTGGGGCAGAATATAGGCTTGTGAATGGGGCGACAAAAGCGAATAATTTTAATCAGTTCATTCAAATTTAATGAACAAGATCAATTGAATTTTTTCCGAATGGAATCAAGCCCATGCCCGCAATCAAGCTGACCCTGGACGCACTGCAAGTGCTCGATGCCATCGCCCGGCGCGGCAGTTTTGCCGCCGCCGCGGCCGAGCTCAACCGCGTTCCGTCGGCGCTTACTTACAGCGTGCAAAAGCTCGAGCAAGACCTGGACGTGCTGCTCTACGACCGCCGAGGCCACCGCGCCCAACTGACCGAAGCGGGCACCGAGTTGCTCGAAGAAGGCCGCCAGCTGCTGCGCGCCGCCGGTGAACTCGAATGCCGCATCAAGCGCGTGTCCACCGGCTGGGAGACCGAGTTGCGCATCGTCGTCGATACGATCATCTGCACCACGCGCCTGTTTCCGTTGATCGCGGCGTTCTACGCCGAGGCATCGGGCACGCGCCTGCGCATCACGCATGAGGTGCTGGCCGGGACCTGGGATGCCCTTGCTTCGAACCGCGCCGACCTCGCCATCGGCGTTTCAGGCGATGCCCCCGCGGGCGGCGGCTACGGCATGCGCCAGCTCGGCTGGCGCGATTTTGTCTACGCCGTCGCCCCCACCCACCCGCTCGCCGCCGTACCCGAGCCGCTCAAGAGCGAACAGATCCTCGCCCATCGCGCGGTCGCCGTCGGTGACACCTCGCGCAACCTCGCGACGCGTTCGTTCGGCCTGCTAACCGGCCAGGATGTGCTAACCGTTCCCGACATGGCAAGCAAGGTCGCCGCGCAGATCGCCGGCCTGGGCGGCGGCTACCTCCCGGCGAGCCTCGCCGTGCCACTGGCCAATGCCAAGAAACTCGCCATCAAGGAAGTCGAGGACATGAAGCCCACGGGCAACTTTTATTACGCCTGGCGCAATGACGACCGCGGCAAGGCCCTGCGCTGGTTCCTCAAGGCGCTCGATGATGAGGCGGTGCGCAGCACGCTGCTGGAGCCGGCCTGATCAAACCCGGCTGACAGAACGGGGCAGGTCAATTCCGTTACGGAGCTGGGGACGCGGCCGCAACCGCCGTTCAGGACAAGGTGAAAGAAAACGTCGCACCCCTGCCCGGCTCGGACTGCGCCCAGACGCGGCCGCCATGGCGCTCGACGATGCGCTTGACGATGGCCAGACCGACGCCGGTACCCTCGAAGTCCTGCTTGCGATGCAGGCGCTGGAACACGCCAAAGAGATTCGCGGTGTGCGCCATGTCAAAGCCCACGCCGTTGTCCCGCACGAAATAGGCCCCGTCGGCGTGGCCGATCTCAATACGCGGCGCGTCCACCTTGGCGCTGTATTTGACCGCGTTTGATATGAGGTTGCCCAGCGCCACGCGCAACAGCGCCGGGTCGGCACCGCAAGCCGGGAGCGGCCCGAGGACAACCTCCACCCCGCCCGACGGGGGCAGCACCTCCGCGAGCACCGCGCGGATGATCAGCGCCGGGTCAATGTCCCGCTTGTTGAGCGGCTGGCGGCCATAGCGTGAAAATTCGAGCAGGTCGTCGATGAGTTGCGCCATCCCCTTTGCGTTGCCGGCAACGCGGCGCAGGTAGTGGAGTCCGCCCTCCGGTATCTGCGTCCCGAAATCCTCGATCAGGATCTGCGAAAACGAATTCATTGCCCGCAGCGGCGCACGCAGGTCGTGCGCGACGGTATAAGTGAAGGCCTCCATTTCATCGGCCGCGATCTTGAGCTCGCGCACAGTAGACTCGAGCTGCGTGGTGCGCTCGTAAACGCGCTGCTCGAGTTCGACATTCAGCTGCCTCACCCGATCCTCCTCGCGCTTGCGCCGCAGGAATTGCCCGATCTGGCTGCCGATCACGCTAATCGCCTGCAGCATGCGCTGGTCGGGCTCGCGCACCGCGGTGCTGTTGAAGGCCAGCACGCCCAGTGCCCCACCGGCGGCGACCACCGGGAAAAGGAATGCGCCGTGCATGCCGTTATCCACCGCCACCGACAACTGCCAGACACGCCCGTCGAAAGTCATGTCCGAGGACCATTGCGCCTCAAGCGTCTGCCACGCACGCCCGGCAAGCCCCGCGCCCGGGGTGTAGACAAGACTGCGCAAGGCGGCCAGATACCGCTGCACAGCTTCGTCGGCCACGCCCCACGCACTGGCAAAGCGCATCGCGCGGCCGTCCGGGTCTACGGCAAAATAACGGCCGCAATGCCATGACTCGGCTGCGCATATCGTGCGCATCACACCGACCAGTGCCTCATCAATGCTGTCAGCTGAAGCAAGGCAGCGCGTAACCTCGTGCTCAAGGTCGCGCATTTGTTCGGCGCGTTTGCGTTCGCCGATGTCCCGAGTGACTGCGACGATGACGGGCCCCGAAGCCGAGGCCACGACGCAGCGCTTCGATTCAATCGCAAAGCTTGAGCCATCCTTGCTGCGAAACCAACCTTCAACATTGGCGTCGCTCAGGTCACCGGCGATCATGCGCTTGTAGGTGCGGGCCAGCTC
>CAITSH010000147.1 GCA_903895005.1 uncultured Pseudomonadota bacterium | reverse complement strand
ATCTCTGCTGCTTGGCTGCCTGATTGGCGTGGCCATTCTGCTTGCGCGTTACCGTGACCGGTTGAACGCGTATTTTGGCGCCCGTCCCCGCAGCTCCAGAGCCATCGTGGAGTTGGCGCCAGGCGCGCGCATCATGGTGGTTGAAATAGACGGCATGACAGTGGTCTGCGGTCTCAACAAGACAGGCATCACCGCCTTGCAGGTCGTGCAGGGCGCGCCGGACAGGAGCGCGTCATGACGGCGCGCGCACGGCTCATAACTGTCGTTCTGTCGCTTGGCCTTGCGATACTGGCGGTGTCGGGATCTCAGGCGCTGGCGCAGGCGCCGGGCTTCGACATTCCTCTTTTGAAACTGCAATCGCAGCCGGGCGGCGCGCAGACCCTTTCGTTGTCGCTCCAGACTCTGGCTTTGATGACGGCATTGACCTTGCTGCCCTCGCTGCTGCTCGTCACCACCAGTTTCACCCGCATCATCATCACGCTTTCCATTCTGAGGCAGGCGATGGGCACGCAGCAGACGCCGCCCAATCAGGTGCTGGTGGGTCTTGCGCTGTTCATGACCCTGTTCATCATGACTCCCACCATCAAGCAGATCAACGAGGTGGCCTTTCAACCCTATACAGCTGGCACGATCCAGATGGAGGAAGCCGCGCTGCGCGGCACGGGCGTGATGAAGACCTTCATGTTGCGACACACGCGCGAGAGCGACTTGTTGCTCATGGCCGACCTTCAGGGCGATTCCCGTTATGAGGGGGCGGAAGCCGTCCCCTTGCAGGTCCTCGTTCCCGCCTTCATCGTCAGCGAGCTGCGCACCGCCTTCACCATTGGCTTCCTGCTTTTTCTTCCCTTCCTGGTGATCGACATCGTGGTGGCGAGCATCCTGATGTCGCTGGGCATGATGAAGTTGTCTCCGACCCTCGTGTCCCTGCCTTTCAAACTACTGCTGTTCGTCATAGTCGATGGCTGGAGCGCTACTGTCAGCGCGCTGGTGGAAAGCTTCCTGAGGAACTGACCCATGCAGTATCAGCAATTCATCATGATAGGTCGCGAGACGATCCAGAGCGTGCTCTGGACGATCGGCCCTACCTTGATCGCTGCTCTGCTCATCGGCTTGATCATCGGCGTCTTTCAGGCCGCCACCTCCATCAACGAGGCCACGCTCACCTTCGTGCCGAAGCTGCTTGTCATCGTTGGCGTGCTCGCCTTGTCCGCGCCGTTCATGATCTCGACGCTCAGCGGCTTTTTTCAGACGATCTTCACCGAAGTCGCGAGGGTGACGAGATGATCATCCTCAATGACGACTTCCTGATGCAGAGCGTAAGCGCTTTCCTGCTTCTGTCCGTGCGGATCTCCGCATTCTTTCTCGTGGCTCCGGTGTTCTCGGCCTCCGCTGTCACCGTGCCCATTCGGGTGGCCATCATGATGGGGCTGGCCTTCGCCCTGATGTCCACCATCACGGTCCCAAACATCGACCTGTTTTCGCCCGTCGGCGCAACGGTGATCGCGCGCGAGGCGGTGATCGGGATTTCCGTCGGTATTCTCTTCCAGATCGCCTTCGCCAGCGTGGCCATGGCGGGCGAACATATCGCCTCGTCCATGGGCCTTGGCTTCGCATCCATGGTCGATCCGCAGACCGGATCGCAATCGGTAGTGGTGACCCAGTTCCTGTCGATCATCATGATCCTTATTTTTCTGGTGACGGAAGGGCATCATGTCTTGCTGCGGCAACTGGTGGCCAGCTACAAGGTCGCGCCGATTGGCGGCGATCTGGATTCAGGGCTTTTCTACGGCATACTGAAGTCAGGCGCATTGATGTTTTCAGCGGCGCTCATCATCAGCCTGCCGGCGGTCGT
>CAITSH010000146.1 GCA_903895005.1 uncultured Pseudomonadota bacterium | reverse complement strand
TGCTCGTGGCTTTCCAACTGATTTCAAGCCGTCTCTCCCAGCCGCTTATGAGGGTGGCTGCACTCTGGCAGGAATTTCAACAGACTGCGGTCGCCGTGCAGCGCCTCGGCGATGTGATGGACGCGCCGATTGAACCGGACACCCTTTCGCCGACACGCTCGGCGCCTGCCAGCGCCATGATCGAATTTTCCTCGGTCAGCTTTCGGCACGCTGAAAATCTGCCCTATCTGTACCGAGAATTTAACTTTCGTCTGGCTCCCGGTGAGTGCGTCGCGCTGATGGGCCCCTCTGGTTCCGGCAAAAGCACGCTCGCGCGCTTGTTGCTCGGAACCTATATGCCCAGTGACGGACGGATACTCGTAAACGGATGTGATACGCGGGGTATGCCGGTTAGCGAACTGCGCGCGCATTTCGGTGTGGTTCTGCAGGATGCGAGGCTTTTTTCTGGCACATTGCATGAAAACCTGACGGCGGGAAATCCTCTTGCTGATAACGCGGATATTGTTCGCGCCTGTCAATTGGCGGAGATTCACGGTTTCATTGAACAACTTCCGGACGGCTACCAGACACGCGTCGGTGAGTGCGGTGCTGGGCTCTCTGGCGGACAGCGACAGCGCATCGCGATTGCGCGCGCGCTGATACGGCAACCGCGTGTTCTGATTTTCGACGAGGCAGGCAGCAACCTGGACGCAACGACGGCCGAACAGCTCGGTTCCACAATTAGCCGGCTGAAGGGTGTAGTAAGCGTCCTGTTTATCGCGCATCACCTACCGGCGACCCTTCAGGTCGACAGGGTGGTCTCAATCGGAGGCGCGTCCGCGTGACCAGCCGCCCCGCATCCGGAGGCAATCGCGACCTGGTACTGGCATTTGCACCGGAGATTCTGCGACTTCAGGAATCGCCGCCCTCGCCGCTTCCCGGACGGGTGCTGCAAGTTCTCTTGGTGCTGTTTTTTCTTGCCCTTGCATGGACGCTTGTCGCACGGCTTGATGTCATCGCCACCGCGCAGGGGCGTGTTGTGCCCATGAATTACCTGCAGATCGTGCAGCCTTCGGAACAGGGCATCGTGCGTGAATTACTGGTGACCGAAGGCGATCTGGTGCGCAAGGGGCAGGTGCTTGCACGTATGGATGCGCGCGCAGCGTCCGCGGATTTGCGCCAGTCGCAGAACGATCTTGCGCTGAAGGTGCTGCAGCTGCGACGCGTGGACGGCGAGCTAGCGGGGCGAACGCTGGTGCGGCTGCCTCAGGATCCGCCGCTGCTGTACGCACAGATTGAGGCCCAGCACGCTGCCCGCCGGCAGGCCTACCTCGACTCGCTTGCTGCCGAGCGTGCTGTTTTGACAAAGGCGCGTCAGGATTTGCTAGCGGGGCAGGAGCTTGAGGCGAAACTACGCCGGACTGTGCCAATTTACACCGAGCAGGAGCGGGTGTACGACCGGCTTGCACGTGACGGGTTTGCCGGACGCATGTTGCAGCTTGAAAAGCAGCGCGAGCGCATCGAAAAGGAACAGGACCTCAAGGTGCAGGAGCACAACCTTGCCAGCCTGATGGCGACCATTGAACAGAGCGAAAAGCGCACCGCGCAGATCACTTCGGCTTACCGTCAGCAGTTGCACAATGAACGCGTCGAGGCCCTGGCCCAGCACCACCGCATCGAACAGGATCTGGATAAACTTTCAATGCGTCACGAGTTGCTTGAGTTAAAAGCGCCCCACGACGGTGTGGTGAAGGATCTAGCCACGCACACGGTTGGCAGCGTGGTCGGCCCGGGCACCGTGGTGATGACGCTGGTGCCGCTTAACGATCCGATGCAGTGCGAAATATGGGTCAGCAATGAAGATGCCGGACTGGTGCGCCCGGGGCAGCCCGTTAAAATAAAATTCGCAGCCTATCCGTTCCAAAAGTATGGACTTGCAACGGGGGAAGTCAGGCATGTCAGCCCGGATGCGAGCGATCTGCCAGAATCGCCCAACCGGGAGAAAAAGCGAGAGTTCGGGCATATCCTGCCGCCAACCGGCTACCGCGCGTTGGTCACGCTCGGATCCCCTACAATTGAAGTTGAAGGTGCGGTGTTCAGGATATCACCCGGAATGCAGCTCACCGCCGAGATCAATCTGGGCCGGCGAACGGTGATGAGTTATCTGCTCTCTCCGGTGCAAAAGACGCTGCACGAAGCTGGACGCGAGCGCTAAAGCAGATATTGCCATTGGTGGCCTGATCATCCGTATCCGGTAATGCCTGCGTGCGGTATAAAATGCGTGCCCATGGAAAAAATCACTCGCGCACTCGTCAAGGCGCTCATCAGCCTGTTTCATCCCCGGATGCTGTTTTTGATGATCTGGCCGGTGCTGGTGGCGCTCGCATTGTGGACCGGTCTCGCATTGTTATTCTGGGCGCAGGCGTTGGCCTGGGTTACCGTGCGCGTCAGCTCCGCGCCCGGCATCGAATGGGTGCTCACACTTTGGCCGTTCACTCTTATCGCGGCCCACTTTCTTGGCTCGACGATCCTTGTGTTGCTTTTCGTGCCTTCGGTGCTGGTCACGGCGGTGTTGATCATTGGTCTGTTCGCCATGCCGGCCATGGTCAACCATGTCGCCTTGCGCGACTACCCCGATCTTGAACGTCGCCGGGGAGGTAGTTTCACCGGCGCCGTTTGGAACAGCATTGCAGCTATGCTGATTCTCGCGCTGCTGGTTGTCGTCACCCTGCCTCTGTGGTTGCTCCCGCTGTTGTGGCCGATCCTGCCCATACTTCTTTTTGCTTACCTGAATCAGCGTGTGTTTCGATACGATGCAATGGCCGAACATGCGAGTGAAGCCGAATTGCGAGTGATCATTAAACGCAATCGCCGACCGCTGTTTATACTTGGCATTGTTTTGTCTCTGGTCGGCCACGTACCCCTGCTCGGGTTCTTTGCACCGGTTTTCGCGGGCCTGGCGTTTATCCATTACTGTCTTGAGAGGATTAATGATATGCGTAACGGGCCAATCGAGGGTGTTGCGGTGCGCGTCCAGCAGTTTTAACCGGCCGTGCTCGCGCGGCCTGCGAATTAACCCTGTGTTTGCAACCCGGAAAGTCACTTTATGAATTTTGGCGGCATTATCATCGGCGACGAAATCATGCGCGGCAAGCGCCAGGACAAGCATCTTGCGCAACTGATCACCCTGCTGTCGGCACGTGGGTTGAAGCTGTCCTGGTGTGAGTACATCGGAGACAGTCCAGAGCGTATCACCGCCACGCTAAAACGAACGCTTGCGGCGGGCGATGTGGTGTTCAGCTTCGGTGGCATCGGTGCTACACCGGATGATCACACGCGTCAATGTGCAGCCGCAGCCACCGGAGTGAGCCTCGCGCTGCACGCTGATGCCGAGTCGGAGATCCGCACACGATTTGGCGAGGAGACGACGCCCTTCCGGCTCCAGATGGGGGAGTTCCCCGTGGGTTCAAAGATCATACCGAACCCGTATAACCGCATTCCCGGTTTTTCGGTGGCGGACCATCATTTTGTCCCGGGCTTCCCGGTTATGGCCTGGCCCATGGTCGAATGGGTACTCGATACGCGATATTCGCACCTCTTCAATGCAGAACCGGAAGGGGAGGCATCGATCATTGTTTACGAGTCGGCCGAGAGCATACTTACGCCGCTGATGGTGGAAATCGAAGCGCGGTTTTCCGGCCTGAAGGTGTTCAGCCTGCCGCACATGGGCGAGGATGGAACGCGCCGTCATATCGAATTGGGTGTACGGGGCAAGCCGGGCGAAGTTGCACTTGCCATGTCCGATATAAAGCACGGTGTAGAACGGCTGACGGGAACCTGGGAAGAGGCCAAGAGCAAACCCGTGGGCTAAAGCCCCTGCTCGCCGGATTCCGCGAAAAGTGGCGGATAAAAAAAGCCCCGCGAGTGCGGGGCTTTTTAGTTTGCTGCTGAGAGACTGTTACTTAGCCTCAGGCTGCTTTTTTCTTCGTTTCCTTGGTGGCAGCGGAGGTCGCGGCTGCGAAATTTGCTTCAGCGATCTCGGTGGCCTGCTTGGCAACCTTGGTCATGCTGTCGTAGGCGGTGTTGGCGGCAGCGAGTGCCGATTTGACAGCGGCCACTGCCACGTCGGAGCCGGCCGGTGCGTTCTTTGCCACCTTGTCCAGCATGCCAACCACGCTCTTGTTAAATTCGGAAGCCTGGCCTTCGACTGCCTTGGTGTACTCGCCCTGGGTCGCGGTCGTGACTTCGTAGACATTGCGCGAATAGGCCAGCGCTTTTTCGAGCGAGGGCTGGGCCAGCGTTGCGTTGAGGTTGACCAGTTCCTGCACATCTTTGACGCTGCTGATGGCTTTGGCAATGCTGACGCTGTCTTCGAATGCCGCTTTGGTGGCGTTGAAGTTCAGGGCTGACAGTTTTTCGAAAGCGGCGAACTGCGTGTGCGCCAGGTTCAGGAAGGCTTCGATGCCGGCTTTGTTGGTAGCGGCGATTTGCTCGGGGGTCACATACATTTTAAATCTCCTCGTCTGTGAGCCCAGACCGTATTGTCTTGGCTCTGTTTGGTTAGTTCGCTTGCATTTGTTGGTGCGATATTGCGCTGCAACAATTTGAATTTTACCGAAGAAACAAGTCAAGTCAAGAATTATTTTTGCAGTGCAGCATTAAATTCACGGAATTGACATAAACCGTAATGTAATTAGATATTTAAGTCTAATTTGCGGCTGCGTCGCAAGCAAACTGCCAATTGCGGCATAATGAATGGAAGCTGCGGTAGCTAAGCTGGTTTAATAAACTGTTTTTAAATGAAAAATTAGTGAGCGGGTGCTTATGTGACGATGCGTGCCGATACCGCTTCAGCGCCAGATAAGGCTGGCGAGAGCCTATGGCTGCGATGGATGCCCGGTACCTTTGTGGTGCTTTGGGCGAGTGGATTTATCGGCGGAAAATTGGGCCTGCCTTACGCCGAACCGGCGACATTCTTGCTGCTTCGCTACGCGCTGGTTGTGGCCTTGATGCTGCCCATGGCATTGATCGGGCGCGCGTCCTGGCCGGCAACGCCGAGGCAAGTCGTGCACATCGGTATCGCCGGGATACTCATTCAAGCTTGTTATCTTGGCGGCGTTTTTGCAGCGATCCACCACGGCATATCGGCAGGACTGATCGCGCTGATCGTTGGAATGCAACCGGTGTTGACCGCTTTTGTCGCCGCCCCCTTGTTTGGCGAGCGTGTTTCGGCGCGGCAGTGGGCGGGGCTCCTCCTCGGGCTGATCGGTGTGGCGCTGGTGGTGACGCAAAACGCCAACTTTTCCGGAATCACACCGGCGAGTGCCGGATTCGCGTTGCTCGCCCTTGCGGGTATCACGGTCGGCACCTTGTACCAAAAGCGCTTTTGCGGTCCGTTCGACTTGCGGGCCGGCTCCGTTATCCAGTTCGTCGCCGCGGCGGTCGTGCTGGCCCCGTTTGCACTGCTGTTCGAGACGCGCGAGGTGCACTGGGGGCCGGCTTTGCTGTTCGCTCTGGCCTGGCTGGTTCTTGTGCTGTCGATCGGTGCGATTTCACTACTCACCCTGCTGATTCGTCGCGGTGCTGTTACCAAGGTGGCCAGCCTGATGTATCTTACGCCGCCGGTTACTGCAGTCATGGCCTGGTTTGTCTTCGGCGAAATCCTGTCGGTGCAGGCCTTGATGGGGCTAGGGCTGGCGGCCATCGGGGTGGCCATGGTCGTCCGCAACTGAAGTCGTTAGCCGCTTGCCGTACGGCGCCTGGCGCGCCGGGATGTTTATCAGGGGAGCCGGATATGCAGGATCAAACGATCATCACCCTCGCAACCGCGACGCCCGGCGGCGGATTTCCGCTATATGGCGCTGCGTTCGCCGACACGGTCAACGAGACCGATCCGGCGCTCTCGGTGCAGACGCGTAACACCCAGGGCAGCACCGAAAACATCCCGCTTATCGAATCCGGCGAGGTCGATCTCGCGCTCGTAACCGGTGAGCCCCTGTACGAGGCGGTGAATGGCATTGGCCGGACGAAGGCCGACCTGTGCATCGCCGCGGCGATGTACTCCTCGCCCGGCATGTTTGTCACGCGCGCGGACTGCGCGTATCGCAGTATCAGCGATCTTTTGGGCAAGCCGGTGGCGTTTGGTGCAAAGGGATCGGGCCTGGTGATTCTTGCGCGCTACGTGCTCGACGGGCTTGACCTCGACATCAACAAGGATTTTGACGCGCATTATCTTGAACGTGCCGGCGATGGCCCGGCCATGGTCGCCGACGGCCGGGTCGCGGCACTGTGGGGCGGCGGCATAGGCTGGCCGGGCTTCACCGCGGTGGCGGGTAGTCCGACGGGGGCGCGATTTATCGTCCCCGATGCAGCCCAGGCAAAGCAGATCATGGCGAGGCACGGCTTGCTCAAGCCCCTCACGGTGCCTGCGGGAAGCTATCCCGGGCAATCGCAGTCCATCACATCGGTGGGGTCCTGGGCGTTCGTGATTGCGCGTACCAGCCTGCCCGACGAAACGGCCTACCGGCTCGCCAGGGCCTTGCACCGGGGCAAAGCGGCGATCGCCGAGCGGCTGGCGCAGGCGAGCGAGACCACCGCAGCCAATACGGTTGCAGCGGCGCTAAGCCCGGAACTCATTCACCCGGGCATACGGCGCTTTCTTCGCGAGGCGGGCCTGACCTGATAGCTTTCACCACACCGGTGCCCGTGAGCTGTGTGCTCGTCCGTCGCTTCGCATCGGTTTTTTAGTTTCATGCCGTCGGGATCGTTCCAAAGGAATGTTCGCAGGGGAGCGGTGCCCGTACTGACGGTTTTGTAATTAGTATTCTGCAGATCAGCTCACTAATAAAGAGCATCGCAGTTCCAAGGAGGAGTGCATATGAATACCGTATCCAAGATCGTGAGTATGGCCGCAGCCGCGGTCTTCTCGCTTGCCGTGACCCTCGCCGGCGCGCAGGACTATCCATCCAAGCCGGTTCGCATCATTGTTCCGCTCACACCCGGATCCGGGGCCGACATTGCGGGGCGCATCGTCGCGCGCCACCTCAGCGAAGCCTGGAAGCAGCCTGTGGTGGTGGAGAACCGGCCCGGTGCCGGGGGACTGATCGGTACGCAGGCCGTGGTAAAGGCCGATCCCGACGGCTACACGCTACTCATCCAATCGGCGTCGCACGCCGCGAACCCCGCCATCTACAAGTCGCTTCCCTACAACCCGTCGAGCGACCTCGTTGATGTGGCCATACTTGGCATTACGCCGTACGTCATGGTGAGCGCCAAGGGAGGGGAGTATCCGACCATCAAGGCGCTCGCTGAAGCCGCGAGGTCCAAGCCGGGTTCAATCCCGTTTGCCTCGGCCGGCGTTGGCAGCTCCACCCACCTTGCCGCGGAGTACTTTGCGCAGGCAGCAGGCGCGAAAATGCTGCACATCCCCTACAAGGGGTCTCCCGAAGCGATACAGGACACCATCGCCGGGCGCACCTCGTTTTACATGGCACCCATCAACACGGTGATTGGGCAGATGAAAGAAGGCAAGCTCGCCGCACTCGGGGTGAGTACGCGCAAGCGTGCCGAGGTTATGCCCGACGTACCGACCCTCGCCGAGCAGGGCATGGCCGACTTCGACATAACGCTGTGGTTTGGTGTGTGGGCACCCGCGGGGACGCCTGCCGCGGTGGTGCAAAAAATAAACGCGCAGATTGCCACCATCCTGCAGGGGGTCGAGGTGCGTGAACAGTTTGCCAAGCTGGGCATACTTCCGGCGCCGATGAAGCCCGACGAGTTCGCGCGTTTTGTGCGCGAGCAAATCACGACCTTCCAGAAAATCGTCAAGCAGGCTGATATCCAGCCGCTTTGATCCGGTGGCGTGCCCGGGGCATCTCCCGCCCCCGCTGCACGCAGGCACCCGCCGCAGCAAGGGCGCACCGCTGACCGGTGGGCGGGTCCTAGAAGCCGTAGAGTCGCGCGGGGTTGTCCACCAGCACTGCGCGACGCCGCGTCTCATCGGGGACCCATGCCGACAGCAGGTCGGCGAGGTCACCGTCGTTGGGCATGGCACCCTTCATCATCACATGCGGCCAGTCGCTGCCCCACACCAAACGGTCGGGCGCCGTGTGCAGCAGCGCGGCAGCCAGCGGCGTGACATCGGCGTAAGGCGTCGCGCCGGTGGAGATACGGTAGGGGCCGGTGAGTTTCACCCAGGCGCGCCCGGCTGCGAGCAGTCGCAGGAAAGCCTGGTAACCGGGCGCTTCCAGACCCTTTTCGGTGCGCATGTAGCCCAGGTGCCCGAACACCACGTCGACAGGAAAGCCCGCGAGGTCTTTGTCGAGGGATGGAAATTCGTCCACGTGCATCAGGAATTCCATGTGCCAGCCGAGCGGCGCGATGCGCTGTGCGAGTCCGCGCAGTGCAACCATCGGCAGGCCGCTTTTCTTGTCCTTTACATCGACGATGTTGACGCGCACCCCGCGAACGCCGGCCGCATGCATGGATGCCAGCTCCGCGTCACTGATCTTCTCGTTGACGACGGCAACGCCGCGCAGTGTCTTGTCTGCGCCCTGCGTTTCGCGCAGGGCCAGCAGCATTACGCTGTTGTCGGTGCCGTACACGCTGGGCTGAACCAGCACCGCGCGCGTGACGCCTAGCGTCGCGAGCATATGTTGGTAGTCCGGCACCAGGCAGTCCGGGGGTGTATAGACTCGTTCGGGCGCGTAAGCGTGCGCCGCCATCGGGCCGAGGATGTGTGCGTGGCAGTCACACGCAAGCGCGGGCATCTGCAACCTCGGCCGGCGTGGATGAAAGTCTGGCGGCGGGCAGGGCGTTGAGCCGGGTTGCGGATGGCTCACGGGTGTTTCGGTGCTCATGGTGTGGCGGCGTATTTTGGTTAATTATGCTGCGCAGTATAGTGCCTGCGCGCACGCATGCGGGAGCGCCCTGGCCCATCTTAAAACGGGCTCGTGATCACCGGACGACCGCTTCTCACGGTCGGAGAGCACGCAAAATCGGGTATGCTCTCGAACTGTTTCGCAGCTTGTTCCGGCAATGTCCCGTTCCCAGGCAACCCGTCGTTCCGATTACCGTCATTTTCACGCCATCACCACGCGTTGGATGGACAACGATGCCTATCGTCACGTCAACAACGTGGTGTATTACTCGTGGTTTGACACGGTCGTGAACGAGTACCTGATCCGTCGCGGCCTGCTCGATGTTGAAATGAGCCCGATCATCGGTCTTGTCGTCGAAACGCATTGCCAGTATTTCAGTCCGGTCAGTTTTCCGGATGCCGTGCACGCGGGCATGCGCGTCGCCTCGCTGGGCAATTCCAGCGTGCGTTACGAGATCGGGCTTTTCCGCAACGATGACGTGCTTGCCGCAGCGCAAGGCCATTTCGTGCATGTCTATGTAGATCGTGCCAGCAACCGTCCTGTTTCCGTCCCGTCGGACGTGCGCCAGGCCCTAGAGCAGCTTCTTGCATAGCGCCGTTTCAGGCGGCGGAAAAATGCGTCGCGCCGCCCTGGGTGCCTGGGCCTCATGCGTTCGCACAGATACGCTGGCCGCGAGGGTGATATGAGCGTCTCCGCGGGCTTGCACCGCGTTCCGCGGAACGCCCTGTGGCTGATCATCGCGCTAAACCTTTTCTGGGGCCTCAACTGGCCGATGATCAAACTCGCCGTCAATGAAATGCCGGTGATCAGTTTTCGCGCGGCATGCGTGTATGGCGGAGCGGCCGGCCTGTTTCTTGTCGCCCTGGTCTCGCGACAGTCGCTGGCGGTGCCGCGCGGCGCGTGGCCCTCGCTCCTTGCCGGCGCGCTGCTCAACATCACCTGCTGGCACCTGCTTGGCGCATACGGCGTAAGCCAGCTGAACTCCGGGCGTGCCGCCATCCTCGGCTTCACCATGCCGCTGTGGGCTGTGTTGTTCGGTGCATGGATGCTCCGCGAGCAGATCACAGCGCGCCGCCTTTCGGGCTTGCTGCTGGGCATGGTGGCGATGGCATTGCTGTTCTCCAGTGAATTCGCCACGGCGCGCGCGGCACCCGTGGGAACCTTCGCGATGCTGGCTGCAGCGCTGTTCTGGGCGATGGGTACCGTCGTCATGAAACGCTGGCCCGTGCCCATGCCCGCCACGGCATTCACCGCTTGGCAGTTTTTGATTGGCGGCCTGCCCATGCTCGCGGGTGCGCTGGTTTTCGACCTTGACCGCTTGCATCCGCTTTCACTGCCCGCCTCAATCGGGCTCTCTTACACCATCATCGTCGCATTCATCTTTTGCCATTGGGCTTGGGTCAGGGTGATCGCCATGGTACCCGCGGGTCTGGCATCGCTTTCGGTCCTGGGCGTGGCGCCGGTCGGTGTGTTCACAGGCATGCTGATACTTGGCGAGAAGCCGCAGTGGCAGGACTATGCTGCGCTGGTGCTGGTGGTGGCGGCCATCGCCTCGGTGTTGTGGCCGCAGGGCGGGGTTTCGGGAAATACAAAAAAATGAACCAGCAGACTACTTTTCCGAGGCAGGCCATCGGCCTGCTCGTTTTCATGACCCTTTTCTGGGGTGTCAACTGGCCCTTGATGAAAGTCACCATGGTCGAGATCGCCCCGCTGCATTTTCGGGCATGGTGTTTTCTTGCCGGCATCATCGGCTTGTTTTTTATCGCCTGGTGGAACGGCCAGTCGTTGCGCGTTCCAACGGGGCAGTGGGGCAGGCTGGTCGTCATTTCAATCCTGTGCATGTCGTGCTGGAACATACTCGCCGTGTACGGTATTCCGATGATGGCGTCCGGACGTGCCGCAATCCTTGCCTACACCATGCCGGTGTGGGGCGTGCTTTTTTCGGCGTGGCTCCTGAATGAAAGGCTGACGCGCCGGCGCGTCGCCGGCGTGGTGCTGGGCATGGGAGGAATGTTGCTGCTTTTTTCCACCGAGTTCGCATCCTTGCAGCGTGCTCCCCTTGGTGCGATCCTGATGATTTCCTCTGCAATCATCTGGGCCTTCGGTGTGGTCACAATGAAACGCTGGCCGGTCGCAATGCCGCTGACCCCTTATCTTGCATGGCAGATGCTGATCGGTTCGGTTCCAGTCGCCCTCGGGGCGATTTTCTTCGAGCCGGGCAGTTTTGACCTCACGCGCCTTTCGTTCTGGCCCCTTACAGGCACGCTGTACAACATGGTCATCGCCTTCGTCTTTTGTTATTGGGCGTTTGCAAAAATCACGCTGATTGTCCCGGTGGGCGTGTCATCGCTGTCCATACTGATGACGCCGGTTGTAGGTGTGTTCAGCGGCGTGTTGTTTCTGGGCGAAACACTGCACTGGCAGGATTTGGCGGCGCTGGTGCTGGTTCTTGCTTCCCTTGCGACCGTGATGCTGCCGCCAGGCTTCATCGGCCGTCTTCTGCGTACCTCCGGCGGCAAGGACTAAACCCGGACTAAATCGCGCCGGGGTTTGACGGATCAGGCGTAGACGAAGCCGTCAAACAAACGCCGTGCGGTGCGGTAAAAGGAACCGCGTGTCGCATGCCATTGCGCATCTTTGCAGCGAACCTCGGCACCCACTGTCAGCACGCCCGATGGCATGCCGATTCGAAGACGCTCATCGCGGCCCGGTGCACACACCGCATGCACAAGGCTGCCCGAAATCCGAGCTGCAACGGCGGTGCACAACGAAGCCGCCAGCGGCAGGGCGCGATGTGGTTGCCCGCTCGATATAAATCGCGCAGTGAAGTCGATGTTGCCCGCAGTCAGGGTTCCGCCTGCAAGCAGAGGTGCATCCTGAGCTGGTGACACAAACCCGATGAAGGGCACCGCGGCCTTGGCTCGCGCCGACACGATGTCCGGCGCGATACCCATGGCGACCGAGGCGTGCAAACGGATGGCGGCGAGTTTTTCAAGCAGTGCTGTATTGCGTTCGAGTTCTTCGGGCATCTCGGTGCCGCGCAGGCCGAGCGCGCGTGCCGCAATAAACACACAGGCGTTGGCGGCGTCCACCATCGACACCTCGATGGAACCGAGTCCCGGAATGTCCAGCGTATCGCGCACCCTGCCCGTTGGCAGAAGCTTGCCCGTGGCGGCTCCCCCGGGCTCGATGAAATCAAGGCGTATCGGGGCGCCGCCGCCGGCGACGCCGGGAATTTCCAGTTCGCCGCGCGTGAGCGGACGGCCGTTTCGAACTTCGAACGTCGCGTGAATGACTTTTTGCGTGTTGGTGTTGAAAATGCGCACCAGCACCTCGCCCTCTACTGCGGGTACCAGCCCCTCCTCCACGGCAAAGGGGCCGATCGCCGAAGACATGTTTCCGCAGTTACCGCTGTAATCGACCGACGCCTCGCGGATCTGTACCTGTGCGAAGGTGTAATCGATGTCGGCATCAGATCGCGCCGAGGGGGCGAGCACGCAGACCTTTGACAGCGAGGAGAGTCCGCCGCCCATGCCATCGAGCTGGCGTCCCGCCGGATCGGGGCTGCCCATTGCGGCGAGAAAAATTTCGTCCCACCCGGCGCGAGAGTCCGGCAGGTCGCGCGCATGGAACATCAGCGCCTTGCTGGTGCCGCCGCGCATGAAGGCGGCCGGGTACTTGCGTTGGGTCATGTCAGGTTCCGTTTAGATGGCGGGGGTGTATCTGGATGATGGCTGGAAAATGGCTACTGGCGAGGCTTTTTAGCCGATTGGTCGTGCGGGGACGCAGGCTCAGGTCTTGTACATGTTTGCGAGTAACAGCAGCAGGCCGCCGGTGATCGCGGTGTTGTTCAGGAAGAACAACCGGCCGAGGTTGCGCCGCACCGGATCGGTCACCTGCCAGAAGCGATGAAAAATCGCCGTCGCCGTGATCGTGAAGGTGATCAGTAGCATGGCACCGACATCGGCGTGCCAGCCGGTAAGCAGTAGGGCGCATCCGCCAAACTGCAGGGCGATACCGAACCAGAACGCCGCCGCCGCCGCCGGTGTGCCGTTGGCGGCCATGCGGTCAATGTGGTCGCGGACTCGCTCGCGCGTCATGTTAGCAAGTCCCGCTACAAGAAAAAAGATTACGATCAACAGCCGTCCCGATGTGTCGAGCAGCGAAATTTCGTTGGGTAGTGTCATGCTTGCTAAAATCCCCTTGGTGTAATTTTTTGGCTTGCCGCTTCGGATTCCGATTGCAGGTTGCGGTGGTATGTCCTGCTGTGGCCGTGCATTTTGGCCGGTTCAGGTTGTACCGGCGACTGCGATGTTGCGCGGTGGCACGCGTTGAATATCCCAATGTTCAAGCGCCCAGGCCCATACCGCTTTGACACCAGCACGAGCGAGATGCACGGGCGCTTGCTGGCCAAGAAAATCAAGCGCCGCAACGAGGCTCTCCGCCG
>CAITSH010000145.1 GCA_903895005.1 uncultured Pseudomonadota bacterium | reverse complement strand
CCTACATCCACACTAGAAGCCTCACACAGGCGACTCTCTCTCTTCTGATTTAGCCAGATCGTGAGTCCTTCAGTCCTCGGCTGCCGCATGCGCCCTTCACCGAAAACAAGAACGCCCTGATGTTGATACGAGAGGGCGATCTGGTCTGGTAGCACCGTTGTAAAACTGCGAAATTAAAAAACGGGGCCGGACACCGGCACCCTCAAATTCACCGGCAGGAGGAGATTCAAATGAAGAACTTCAGAACAGTGTGCTCGCACGGTCTCGCGGCGCTCGCATTGGCATTTGGCGCCGCGGTAACGTTACCGGCACACGCCCAGGCCCCGGCGCCGCAGTTCACCATGAAGGTGAGCATGGCAACGATGAACGATATCCAGCATTTTTGGGGCACGTCGTTCAAGGAGGCAATCGAGGCGCGCAGCAAGGGGCGCATTGAGGTAAAGGTGTTTCCGCGCGGCCAGTTGGGTACCATCGCCAGCCAGATCGAGGGGCTGCAACTGGGAACCATCGAGGCCTTCGTCACGCCGACCGACTTTTTCTCCGGTGTCGACCCGCGTTTCGGCGTGTTCAGCATCCCGCTGCTGTTTAAGGATGCGCAGCAGGCCGAGAAGGTGATGCTCGACCCGGTGCTTAACAAGGAAATCCTGGCGATGGGTTCGGACAAGGGGATCCAGATCGCTTCGGTGTTCACGTTCGGGTTTTCACATTACTTCGGCAAGACGCCGATCCGCAAGATCGACGATTTCAAGGGCAAGAAGTTACGCGTCAACGCCACCGCGGCGGAGCGCGCAAAAATGCGCCAGCTCGGCGCCTCGGCCGTGCCCATGGATCTTGCCGAGGTCATTCCGGGGCTGCAGCAGGGCGTGATCGACGGAACCATGAGTGTCACGCCGGTCTATGTAAACCTCAAGTTTAATGAGATCAGCAAGACGCTTACGCAGGTCAACGACACGATGATTGTTTCGGTCGCCGCGCTAAGCCGCGCGTGGCTCAACAAGCTTCCGGCCGACCTGCGCGAAATGGTCATCGACGAAGCGGCAAAAATGCAGCCCAAAATGATGGCGCAATCACGCACGCTCGACGATGCCATGCGCAAGCGCTGGACCGAGGCGGGCGGTGAGTTTGTCACCCTTCCCCCGGCCGACCTCGCGCGCCTCGGGCAGTTGATGGGCGGTGTGGGCGAAGAGGCGACCAAGGACAATCCGGCGGTCAACGCCTTTTACAAGAACATGCGCGCGGTCGCTGCAAAATACTGATGCCGCACTATTTTCATGACGGAGCCGGCGCATGAGCGCCGGCAAGCCGCTTCGCGCACCGGGCACGGCCTCCAATATCCTGTTCGTCGCGCTGCCGCGCTGGATCATGGGCAGTGCGCTGCTGATCGGCCTGGCGATCAATCTCGCCAACGTCATTGGCCGCTACGCTTTCGGCTACTCCCTGTTCTGGGCCGAGGAAGTGCTCGTTTACCTGATGATCTGGGGTGTCTTCATCGGTGTTGCGGCGGTGGCCTTCAATGGCGACCACCTCAACATGGATCTGTTTTCCTCCGGCATGGATGATCCGTGGAAGACCATCATCAACGCCTGCATGCTGGTGGTGCTGCTGTTGTGCTGCGGCTTTGCCATCAGCCAGTCCTGGAAGGTCGTCACCCTGTTCTATCAGGCCGGTCAGGTGAGCGTGGCCGCCAGCATTCCTAAGGCTGTCCCGCATGCGGCACTGCTGGTCGGTTTTGTGCTGATGCTGCTCGCTGTGCTTGTCCGCATCCGGTCATACCTGACCGGAAAATTCTAGGAACCCGTCCATGGGCTGGCTGCTGGTATTGATGCCGATCACGTTGCTGGTGCTCGGCGTGCCGTTTTTCCTGATCCTGTTTGCCACTTCAGCGACGGCACTGCTGCTCTCGGGTGACATCCCGACCACGGCCATTCACCAGGTGATGTTCAGCAGCATCGACAAGTATGCGCTGCTGGCGGTGCCGTTCTTCATCTTCGCCGGTGACCTGATGGGCAAAGGGAGCGTCTCGAAAAGCCTGGTGCGCATCGTCACCGCGCTGATCGGTGGCGCGCGCGGCAGCCTGCCGCTCTCGTCGTTGGGTGCGGCAACGCTCTTCGGCGCGATTTCCGGGTCAACCGCGGCGACCACCGCAGCGGTCGGCTCGGTGATGTACGGACGGCTGCGCCAGGCCGGATACGATGAAAAATTCTCCAGCAGCATTTTTGTTTCGGCCGGTGCCATCGCCAACCTGATTCCGCCGTCGATCGGTTTTATTCTGTTCGGTATCGCGTCCGATACGTCCATCGTCCGGCTGTTCGCCGCCGGGATCATTCCCGGGCTGGTGATGGCGGCATTTTTCGGTGCCTATATTTACGGCTACGTACTGCGCAAGGGCGAAAAAAGCGGCACGCCATTCCGCCTGTCCGAACTGCTGTCCTCTGTACGCGAGGGCTTGTGGGCCATCGGCGCGCCGGTGCTGATTCTCGGTGGCATTTACACCGGTCTGTTCTCGCCGACGGAAGCCGCGGGGGTCGCCGGCGTCTACGCCATTTTCGTTGCCACGCTGGTCTATGGCGAGGTCACCCTGGCCGGGGTGTTTGATGCGGCCGCGCGTTCGATGTACCTGACGGCGCAGATTTTCGCTATCGTCGCCGTTGCCGGGGTGTATTCGTGGCTGCTGACGGTTAGCGGTTATGCGCTGGCTGCGACCGACTATATAAACGGACTGGGACTATCACCCTGGGCTGTGCTTCTCACGATCAACTTGCTGCTGCTTTTCGTCGGCTGCGTGCTTGATACCGCCTCGGCGATCTTGGTGCTGACACCGCTGCTGATGCCCATCGCCAAGGCGGCAGGAATAGACCCCATCCATTTCGGCGTCATCGTGGTGATGAATCTCAGCATAGGTACCTTCACGCCGCCGTTTGGCATCGACATTTTCGTCGGGCAGGCGGTGTTCAAGACACCGCTCGCCAGCATGTACCGCGGATTGGTGCCTTTCATCATCGCCAGCATAGGCGCGCTGATGGTGGTGACCTATATTCCACAGTTGTCGCTGTGGTTGCCGCGGCTGCTCAGCTGATGCCGCAATGCTGAGTTTCGGCAAGCGCCTGCGCAAGCTGCGCCTGTCACGCAACCTGGTGCTCGACGAGCTCGTTGCCACCACCGGCCTGTCGCGGCCCTACCTCAGCCAGATCGAGACCGGCAAGGCTTCGCCCTCGCTGCAAACGGTGCATAAGCTGGCCGCGGCGCTGAACGTGCCGGTGACGTATTTTTTTGCCGACGACGGCCTGGCTGCGCATGTCATCCGCAAAAAGGAGCGTCCGGTCATCACCTTCGGGCCGCCCGATTCGGTCACCGGCCAGCCGATGCGCCTGACCATGCTGTCGGCGCCCAACCGCAAGGTTGAGATGGTCATCCTGGAGATCCCCGAGGGCTACAACTCGAGCAAGCAGGACCAGGGGCATGAGGGTGAGGAGGTGTTCCTGATGCTTGCCGGCCGCATCCGTGCCGAGCAGGGTGATCACAGCTTCGAGGCCGCAGAGGGCGACAGCTTTCACTGGGACGGCACCATCCCGCACGCCATCCACAATATCGGCAATGAGCCGGCGAAGCTGCTGATCGCGCGCAGTCCGCCCGGCTTCATGATGGTGCAGTTCTCCGGCGAGGGCCCTGCGCCTGCGCCCAAGCGCGCCGCGCGCGCTGCAGCCCCCGCAAAAAGGAAACGCTGAGCCGGCGCCCTGCAGCCGCAGGCTTCAGTCGCCCTAACGGGGCGCTTGAGTCCGCCGGTGTTTCAGGTGCGGCGGCGCGATGAAGCGAGGCGCAACAGGCCCAGACCGGCAAGCAACAAGCCCCAGGTCGCGGGTTCGGGTATGGGCGAGGCCGAAATGCTGTAGTCCATGTTGTCCATGACCCAGGACCATTCCGGCGCTTCGTTGACGACCACAAATTCGTCAATGCCGCTCCAGCCCAGGGTGACGTAACTCGCCGCCGACGCGCTCAAAGTCTGCGCCGACAAGGTGTAGAGCGTGTTGCCCGCGGACTTGCCGATAAAGGACAGGCTTTGCGGCACCCAGTCATACGCTGCCGTGAACCAGGCGCCGGCGAGGTCAAAGCTGCCCGGTGAGCCGAGTGTGATGGACAGCGTATCGGCACTGACCAGGATCTTTGATCCGGAGACCGCGCCATACTGCAGTCCGGTGTCCGGAAAGCCGTAGTTCCAGTCGGCGGTGTACCCCGCGCCCGCGCTGTTCCAGTTGAACCCCTGATAGCTGCCCAGCAGCGTAAGGTCCACCGGCCGGTCCTCAAAGGTCAGGGTGTCCGCTGCGGCCGGTGCCAGCAGCAGCGACAGGCCCAGCGAACTGATGACGTTTTTTAACATGGTCTGCTTCCTTTGCAAATGTCTGTCGAACGGCGCCGGTCAGCAACCGGCGCTGCTTATGGCTGAAACAACGGGGGGATTGCCGAGTACAAAGGGACTGCTGTAGTAAAACGAGCATCCGGACGGGTTGGATGCGCCCGCGACCCGGATGATTACGGTGTTCGGCGGGTGAACGATGGTGCCCGGTATGACGCTGAACTGGGGTACGTCGAGTCCGGCGGCGGCAACGATGCCGCTGGTGTTGGCTGTGGGGTAGTACCGGCTCATCGTGATCAGGACTCCCGCCATGTCAACCGAGGTTGAGGGACCACCGGTTTGCATCAGGGAAGTGGTGCGCGCCAGGGTCGCGGCCGAGAGCACACTGCCCCGCGCGGTATTGATGACCGAAACCCGTGCCGAACTCCACAGGTTCATCATGCGCGGCGTGGCGATCGCGCCGAGCAGGCCGAGAATCACCACCACGACCACCAATTCGATAAGCGTAAATCCACGCGACACCGTATCCCGACGGCGCGGCATCCTTGTCACAACCATGCTGGCGTCCCCACACGGCACCGCTACGCGGTAAACAATCCTCCCTCCCAGGAGGTTTTTGCACCTAAGACTATAGGTGAGCCGTATTACCCTTTGCCTGGCGCGCCTGCTCCATTTGGACCAGGGGGGCGGAGGGGAATCACGGTTTTGCAACTGAAAAACCGTGTCTGTCCCGGTTTTTCGCTCAAGTTTTCCCCGACTCTGCCGACAATGCTGCTGGAGGCTTCAATCCGGGGTGGCCTCGCCCTGCCGGGATGTCCCGGTTCGCGCGCTGGGCAGGTCACGACGCTTCAGCTTTTGGCGCCCGTGCATGTTCACAATTGGTCCGTAGATGTCCGGTTACGGCGATTGATGGGGGTGGCAGCATTGCTTGCATTCGTCAGACCGAAGCGGCGTCTTTATTCGAATCTGTCCTGGATTCCCTCGACAGTCAGATCGCCGTCATCGACGCGGTCGGTGACATTATTCACGTCAACGAGAGCTGGATTGCCTTTGGCGTCAGCAACGGCATGCCTGCGAGCTTTGATTGGCGCGGAAGCAATTACCTGGGCGTCTGCAACGTCGGAGGCGAGCATCAGGACCTCCAGATCTCAGAGGTTGCCGACGGTATCAGGCGGGTCATTTCAGGCATCGGCGCTGAGTTTGAGGCTGAATATCCGTGCCACAGCCCGGGGGTGCGGCGATGGTTCATGATGCGCATTGCCACCATGAAGCGCGAGGGGCCGCGCTGTTACGTGATATCGCACACCGACATCACTTTGCGCAAAATCGCCCAGCAGGAACTCGAGGCAATGTGCGTAACCGACCCGCTGACCGGTCTCGCAAACCGCCGCCACCTCAATACATTTCTGAGCAGCGAGTGGCGCAGGGCGCAGCCCCAGCACCTGCCGATGAGTGCAATCATGCTCGACATCGATCATTTCAAGGCACGCAACGACGCGATGGGGCATGCCGCAGGTCACACCTGCCTTCGCGATATCGCGGGCATCATCATGCAGTTCGCCAAACGCCCGACCGACCTTGCGGCGCGCTTTGGTGGTGACGAGTTCGTCATCGTGCTCGCCAACACGCCCCGGGTCGAAGCGGTGGCCATCGCCAATCGCATCCGCGAAGCGGTGTTGAGACTGAACTGCGGTCTTGACGTCAGCCGGCAGTTGAGCATCAGTGCCGGGGTTGGCTTTGTCAACCCGGTAAGCGGCACGGATTGGGGCGAACTGCTGGAGCAGGCCGACAGGAGCCTGTACAGCGCAAAACGAAAAGGCCGCAACCGGGTGGAGTCCGCTGGCGACCCGCGTGGCGGCGGCGCTGTCGGTACGGTTCTTCCGGCGAGTGTTTAGGAGACGGAGACCGGTCTGTCCCCGGTTTACCCTGCCGGCATGTTCAAGAGCTTCAGCGCGTTGCCAAAGTAAATCTTGCGCTTGTCGTCCTCGGACAGTTTCAGGTCCTCGATCGAACGTATGCCTTCGCGGATGAACATCGGGCCGTTTTCCGGGTCGAAGGGGCAGTCGCTGGCAAAGACGATCTTGTCGATGCCAAAAAAATCGATGCCGCAGCGCAAGGCGGATGCTGATACACCCATTACCGTGTCCGCGTAGAAAATCTTGAAGTAATCGATCGGCTTCTTGCTCATGCGCTTGAGGATCTGGGCGTCGCTGCCGTCGGCGCTGCGTGCGCCAAGCTGTGACCACAGGGTTTCGGCACGGCCAGACAGGAAGGGGACGACTGCGCCGCAGTAGTGCGTGATCAGACGCAGGTCCGGAAGTTTTTCCAGCAGTCCGGAGAACACGAAGCGCGCCATGGCAGCGCTGGTCTCGTAGGATCAGCCTTGTGCCTGCCAGATTTCGCACTTGGACGCCTGCTCGCTCGGGGAAGCCGTAGGCCGTTTGCGGTATTTTTTCGGTTGCCGGCCTCAAGTTTTTCCTAAAACTGCCGATTCCCCTATTTGACGCGTGAAGTTGGCTTGATCTCGCACTGAGAGCAATCCTGACGCAATCGCAGGGCCGATTCCGATGCAGCGGCGGACGGAGTCGTGCTTTTTATCAGATGGGTCGTAGAGACCCGATTATGGCGATCGAAGGAGTTAAATTCATGTTTCCTAGCCCGCGGACGGAAAGTGCATCCTTCTTCGAATCTGTCCTGGATTCCCTTGACCATCAGATCGCCGTGATCGACTCGGCGGGTGAGATCATTCACGTCAACGCTGCCTGGACCGCTTTTGGTGCCAGCAACGGCATGCCGAGCAGCTATGATTGGCGGGGAAAAAATTACCTGCAGGTTTGCGATACTGGAGGCAACGATAGGGATCCGAAAATAGACGGGGTTGCCGAAGGTATCAGGCGGGTCATATCCGGCAGCAGCGACGAATTCTCGGCCGAATATCCGTGTCACAGCAAGCGTATTCGGCGCTGGTTCATGATGCGCATTGCGACCATGAAAGGCGAGGGGGCGCGAAGTTACCTCATCTCGCACACCGACATCACCTCCCGCAAAATTGCCGAAGAGGAACTTGAGGCGCTGAGCGTGACCGATCCGCTGACCGGCCTGGCCAATCGTCGCCGCCTTGACGCATTTTTGAGCAATGAGCGGCGCCGCGCGTTGCGTCAGCACCTGCCGATAAGTGTCATCATGCTGGACGTGGATCATTTCAAGATGCTCAATGACGCGCTGGGACATGCCGCAGGCGACGCCTGCCTTCGCCAGATCGCAGGCATTCTTGGCCAGTTCACCAAACGTCCGACAGACCTCGCGGCGCGCTACGGCGGAGAGGAGTTCGTGGTTGTGCTCGCCAACACGCCGTTCGAGGAGGCGGTAGTCATCGCCAATCGCATTCGCGAGGCGGTTTTTACACTCGGGTTCAGGTTCGGCGATAACCGGCAGCTGACCATCAGTGCCGGAGTCAGCTTCGCCTATCCGGTCAATGATGATGATGGTGGAGGCGAACTGATCGATCAGGCCGACAGGAGCCTGTATTGCGCCAAACGAAAGGGGCGGAACCGGGTGGAAGCCTTCGGCGAACTATGCGATAGCGGCTATGTCGGTTCGGAATGGCGTAAAGGTTGCTCGACGGCGAGTTGTCCCACGCCGGTCATGCTTTTAGATCTAAAAGCCTGAGCGCATTGCCAAAATAAATCTTGCGTTTGTCATCTTCCGAGAGGTCAAGGTCCTCTATAGAGCGTATGCCCTCTCGTATGAACATCGGGCCGTTCTCAGGATCGAAGGGGCAGTCGCTGGCGAACACGATCTTGTCGATACCGAAAAAGTCGATGCCGCAGCGCAAGGCGGATGCTGATCCACCCAGTACCGTGTCTGCGTAGAACATCTTGAAGTAATCGATCGGCTTCTTGCTCATGCGCTTGAGGATCTCGGCGTCGCTGCCGTCGGCGCTGCGTGCGCCAAGCTGTGCCCAAAGGGTTTCGGCGCGTCCGGACAGGAAGGGGATCATTGCGCCGCAGTGGTGCGTGATCAGACGCAGGTCCGGAAGTTTTTCCAGCAGGCCGGAGAACACGAAGCGCGCCATCGCAACGCTGGTTTCGTAGGGCCAGCCCAGCACCTGCCATATCTCGTACTTGGATGCTTGCTCGGTCGGGTAGTCCGGGCGCGAACCCGGGCGCACCGGGTGCATGAAAACGGGCAGCTTGTGGTGACGCGTCACGCGCTCGAATACCGGGAAAAATTCCGGCTCGTCCATGGGTTTGCCATTGACGCTGGTGCAGATCTGTACGCCGCGTGCGCCTAGCTTGTTTATTGCGCGGTCCATTTCCTCCAGTGCAGCCGGCACGTTGTTCATCGGCAGCGAGGCGATAAATGCCGGGAATTTTTTCGGCCATTTGCGCACCATCTCGGCCATGCCGTCGTTGGCAACGCGCGCGAATTCCGGCGACAGGTCGGGGCCACCGAGCGAGTCGGGTGCCGGCAGGGAGAGCGTAAGCACCTGCTGCACATCCGGAAATTTCTCATCGAGCATGGCCACGCGCGCCTCGATATCCCAGAGCATGCGCAGGCTGGACATGCGCTTGACGATACCCTGGTCCTTGGAGTGCGTTTTCATCAACTCCAGGTAGGCGGCTGGCATGACGTGGTTGTAGAGGTCGATTTTCATGTTGGCGGTCGTGAGTGCGTTGGAGTCGGGACTTTAAAGCCGTGAACCCGTCAGGGCAAGAGGAATGCGGGTATGTGCGATTGGACCCGTCCCTCGCCGTTGCCGGGAAGCGCAAAGGATGTTCGCGAAGGCATCGTCGGTTCGCATTTAACCCGAGGCATTGGTTTCTTCGAGGTGGGCGATATCGCCCCAGGAAACGAGCCCCAGTCGTCCGCCTGCAAATTCAAAGCGGTTGATGCTGGCGTTATGTACCGAGAAATTGCGTGGCGTATCGAGGGGAGAAGCGGTTGCGTGCTGATAAAGATGTGCAAGCACACCGCCATGGCACACCACCACGATGGTTTCGCCCGGATGCAAACCGGCCAGGCGGGTGAAGGCGCTGACGCAGCGATCGTAGGCTTCGCGCAGGCTTTCGCCATCCGGGATGCGAAAGTCCGGTTCGGGGCGGCGCAGCCGTTCCAGGGTATCGCCGTGGGCTGCGATGATCTCCGCCTCGGTCAGCCCCTCAAGCACGCCAAAATTTCGCTCACGCAGCTGCGCATCGGGCCGGATCGTGTGACCGCTCAGGCTGGCGATGGCACCGGCCGTATCCAGGGCGCGGCCAAGGTCGCTCGAATAGATAACATCAAAGGGCTCGCGTGAAAGCCGCCGCCCCACCGCCGCGGCCTGTCTGCGCCCAAGCGCGGAGAGCGCACTGTCCTTGTGTCCCTGGAAGCAGCCCTTGAGGTTCCATTCGGTTTCGCCGTGGCGAATGGCAATGATTCGTGTATCGGTCATGCACCTGATTTTACAGTACCGCGCAGACGGGTTTCGTTTGTGCCAAAAAAAACCGGGACGGCATGGCGTCCCGGTTTGGTCCCTGGCTGCGTACTTATTTGGCTGCTTTGGCCGCCTTCTTGTCAGCGTGCAGCTTCACCTTGTCGTCATGAATTTCCTTTCTGTCCGCTTTCACGGCCGCATGGTCGGCCTTGAGTTTCGCACGGTCGGCCTTGACCGCGTCCATGTTGCCGGCGGCCTTGTCGCTTTGCAGTTTTTGTTTGTCGGCTGCGATGACCGCCTTGTCGGCCTTGAGCTTTTCACGGTCTGCCTGCAATTCCTTGCGGTCAGCCTGCACCATCGGATTGGGCGCCTTGGCCGCCGGAGCCGGCGCTTGCGCGAAGGCGGTGCCGAATGCGAAGGTAAGAGCTAGCGTGCTGAGCGCGATCAGGGTGCGTTTCATGTCTGTCTCCTTTGGTTCTGCTGTTTAAGGGTGATGCTGTGTAATTAACGCGCCCGGGTTCAGGCCGTTGACCTCGGTGGTGGCGTGCTAATCATCCCAACGGTAAAATTTGGCGTGTTTTTCCGTGTACGCGGCCCGGCGCAGTTTGTCCGAACGGAAGAGCCAGAAAAACGTCAGTCCCAGTACGCTTGTACTGAGCACGGCGATGGCTGAAATGAGCAGCACGTGCATGGTATCCTCCTTTGAAATTCACCTGAGATTCACGATGTCCGGCCCCCATTGGACGCTGGCTTGGTGTGAATTCACAGAAGATTTACCAGTTCTTGCGCGACTTACGCTTGGATACACGGGTGACACACATGCTTACACTTTTTCGCGACGTGCTTCTGGACGTTGACGCAACCAGACCCGTCCGTCTCGCCTTGCTTGGATTCGTGATTGCAGGCTGTACGGTCCCTTCAGCGGCAACGGCCGCCGACCTGCCGGTGTTCGACGCACATATTCATTACAGCCACGATGCCGTGGACGTGTTGCCGCCAAAGGACGCCGCCGCGATCCTGCGTAAATCCGGGATCAAGCGCGCCCTCGTGTCGAGCTCCAACGATGAGGGCAACCAGAAGCTTATCGCCGAGGCCCCGGAGATCGTGCTCTCGTCGTTGCGACCCTATCGCACCCGCGCCGATACCGCCGGCTGGACGCGCGAGCCCGCAATCATCACTTACATCGAAGACCGGCTGAAGCGCTACAAGTACGTGGCGATGGGCGAGTTCCACCTGTACGGGGCAGACGCCGATTTGCCGGTCCCGCGCCGCATGATTGAACTGTCAAAGCAGTACAAGCTTCTGCTGCACGCGCACTCTGATGTCGATGCAATCGAACGCATCTACAAGCAGTGGCCGGAAGCGCGGGTCTTGTGGGCGCACTCTGGTTTTGCACGACCGGAGCAGGTGCGCGAGATGCTGCGCAAGCACAAGAACCTGTGGAGCGACCTCGCGTTTCGCAGTGACCAGGCCTCCGGCGGCAAGGTCAGTGCCGACTGGCGCGCCGCGTTCACCGAATTCCCGGACCGGTTTTTGCTGGGCACCGACACCTATGTTCCCGAGCGCTGGCACTACATCCCCGAACACGCCTCCTGGTCGCGCGCCTGGCTTGCCGACTTGCCGCCTGAAATTGCCGAGCGTATTGCTTATAAGAATGGCGATGCGCTTCTCGGAATCCTGAAACCATGATAATGCGCCCGCTGGCCTTCGGTCCCTTCGGTGCCCTTGTTGTTTCCTTGATATGTATTGTTATGAGCGGCACGGCGTCCGCCTGCACGCCGGCGTTCAAGGGGGCGGCAACCGTCGAGTCGTCGCGCTATACCGTCGCCTGGCGCACGCAACCCGCGGGCATTGCCGTGGGCCGGCATTTCGCGGTTGATTTCGTTGTTTGCCCCAAGTCCGGAGCAGCAGCGCCGACGGACTTGCGCATTGATGCGCAAATGCCCGAGCATCGTCACGGCATGAACTATAAGGCGAGCGTAAAAAGCGAGGGCGGGGGACGCTACCTTGCCGACGGCCTGATGTTTCACATGCCGGGGCGCTGGGAACTGATGTTTGAATTGCGTGGCGAGTCAATCGAGCGGCTTGTTGCGGAGGTCATACTCAAATGACGCGGCGTTTTCTTGCGGGCATGGCCAGTGCATTGGTGGTGGTGGCTGGGCTCGGTGTCGCCATCGAGGCGGGGAGTGACAGCCTGCTGCCTTTTACCGAGGAGGAGACCGCGGCGATCCTCAGGCACGGGCCCTGGCCGCAACCGTGGTCGCATGATCCGAGCAACCGCGCCTCGGGCAACCCCGAGGCGATTTTTCTCGGTGAGCGACTTTTTTTTGATCCTCGGCTGTCGGTCAACGGCAAGCTTTCGTGCGGCACCTGCCATGAGCCCGAGCGCAACTGGATAGACGGCGAAAAGCGCGCCGTCGGCCTGGCTAGGGTTGATCGCAACACGCCCAGCCTGCTCGATATCAGGCTGCACCGCTGGTTCGGGCATGACGGTGCCGCCGACAGCCTCTGGTCGCAAAGCATGCGCCCCATCGTAGACGCGAAGGAAATGGGCGCCACCGCGGCGCATGTCGCAAAACTGGTTCGTAATGACGCCAAGCTCTCCTGCCGCTATGAAAACATTTTCGGCGAAGCGCCGCCGGCCGATGACGATGCAGTGCTCGTGGGTGTGGGCAAGGTGCTGGCCGCCTTCCAGGAGACCATCATCAGCGGGCGCACGCCCTTCGACCGCTTCCGTGATGCGCTGGCCCGTGGCGACCGCCAGGAGGCGGGGCAGTACTCCATGCCCGCCCAGCGCGGCCTGAAGATTTTTATCGGCAAGGGCGCCTGCAATACCTGTCACTTCGGCCCGAATTTTACCAACAACGAATTTGCCGACACAGGCGTGTCGTACTTTATCGAGCCGGGCCGCGTCGACCCAGGGCGGCACGGGGGCATTCAGAAGGTCAATGCGAGTCCCTTTAACCTGCTCTCGCGCTGGAATGACGACCCGGCGCGCAGCACCGCGACCAGCGTCCGCCATGTCGAGCCGGAGCAGCGCAACTTCGGTGAGTTCAAGGTGCCGACACTGCGTAACGCGGTGCTGAACGCACCCTACATGCATGATGGCAGCATGGCGACCCTTCGCGACGTCATCCGTCATTACTCCGAGCTCAATGTCGATCGCCTGCACGCCGATGGCCAGCAAATCCTCAAGCCCTTGCGCCTGACGGCCGACGAAACAAACGACCTGCTCGTATTTCTGGAGAGCGTGTCTACCTTTACCTCGCCGTGGCGTGGCAATAGCGGTACAGACGACCCTTTGTGCGAGGTGAGGAAGAAGTGAACTTGCTGCGGCAGGTACCAGCTGGAAACCGCCGTCTGGTGCGGGTTTCCGGCCGATCCTGGCCCAGGTTGGCAGGTTAAATGAGTGCCGGGCTTGCCGCTGCATTTGATATTCAACGGCTGGAGCCGGACTTTTACGACGACCCTTTTCGCTACTACCGCGCTTTGCGCGAACACGATCCGGTAAAGCGGCTTCCGGACGGTTCCTATTTCCTGACGCGCTACGCCGATGTCGCGGCGGTCTACAAGGACACCAGGACTTTCAGTTCGGACAAGAAGGTCGAGTTCTGGCCCAAGTACGGCGATTCTCCGCTGTACGCGCATCACACCACCAGCCTGGTGTTCAACGATCCGCCGCTGCACACCAGGGTGCGCCGGTTGATCATGGGCGCCATCACGCCGCGTGCCGTCACCGACATGGCTCCGGGCTTGGTGACGCTGGTTGACGGCCTCCTCGACGCCATGGCGCGCAAGCAGGCTGCGGGCGGAGAAATTGACCTCGTTGAGGATTTCGCGTCGGCTATTCCGATTGAAATCATTGGAAACCTCCTCGGGGTGCCGCATGCAGAGCGCGGTCCTTTGCGCGCCTGGTCACTCGCCATCCTGGGCGCGCTGGAGCCTGTCCTCACCCCGTCCCAATTGCAATTGGGCAATGAGTCGGTGCGCGACTTTCTCGCTTATCTTGAAGGTCTCGTTGCAGAACGCACCCGCCACCCCCTCGATCGCGATCGAGATGTACTTACACGCCTGATTTTCGGCGAAGCGCAGGTCGGGGCGGACGGTGAGGGCCGCGGCGAGAAACTCACGCATACCGAGTTGCTGCAAAACTGCATCTTCATACTTAACGCAGGACATGAAACCACGACCAACCTGATTGGCAACGCGCTGGTTGCGCTGGCGCAGTGGCCGAATGAAAAGGCGAAGCTCATTGCGGCGCCGGCACTCATCAAGACGGCGGTCGAGGAGGTGTTGCGCTTCGAGAGCTCCAACCAGCTGGGCAACCGCATGACCACCTGTGACACGATCATCGGTGGCGTATCTGTGGGGGTCGGTACGCGAATACATGTATGTATCGGTGCTGCCAATCGCGATCCGGCGCAGTTTGCCGATCCGGACCGGTTTGACATCACGCGCACACCCAACCGCCACCTCGCGTTCGCCAGCGGACCACACCAGTGCGTCGGCAATCACCTCGCGCGCCTGGAGGGTGAGACGGCCATCGGCCGTTTCATGGCGCGCTTCCCGGACTACCGCCTCGCCGGCCGGCCGCTCCGCGGTGGGCGTGCGCGCTTTCGCGGCTTTCTAAAGGTTCCAGTCCGGCTCTAGTCCCCATTCGCCGGGCTGTATCGCCACGCCCGTGGTGCAGAAAGCCGGGTTTTTTACCCTCCTTTTCTTCATTTATGGCTGGTGCTGCCGATGTAAGGTACCTAGGCCGTATTGCATCTGGGCGTTCAGTCGTCACCGCGGTTACCTCATTGAACTCCTCCAGGCGCCTATGGCAATCCGCACTATCTGGCCACATCACCGTGGCGGCAAGGGAGGCTTCACATGATGCAGCGATGGCTTGGCAACAGCCTGTCGCCCGGGAGTGCGGGCGGCGGCGAGGAAGCGGACAGTCTGCTGTTCTGGCAGTTGGAGGGATTTGAGCGCGCGCGCGACCTGCTTGAGGAATTCGGCGCCGGCGTATTGATCGGCTGGCTCTTATTTCTCGCTGTTCATGACGAACTTTATTTTCTGATCTAGGCGGGTAACCCGTTTGCTGTCGGGTGCACGGGATTGAATGCCGCGAATTGCCATTTAATTCCGGGTGTTCGCAGATTCGGTTTCATCGAGCATGTGTCTGTGTCTGTCACTGTCAGTGTCACTGTCAGTTTTGGCGTCGCATCCGCCACACCAGGATACGGGGTGGCAACCCCGGTTGTTGTTGGGGGCCGATGCGGATCGCGTCCTGTGTGTCGCCACGCAACCCGACCCTAATCGCGGCCTGCACCAAATGCCCCACCTGAAACTGAAGGCTTGCAAGCTCGCCAAAGTCGCGAATTGGCAAAGTGTGATCCAGGCGTTCCCGAAACCCGGTCGATGGGGCGGGGCGGGCACGGCCCTCTGCGTCCCGGCTCCGGGACCGAACGCCGCAAAGCGCTGATTTGGGCTGCTAAACAGCCCTTAACTCTGCGTTCGATTTGGTCGATATGTACCAATAATTACCCATGGTCGGAATTAAACCCGATTCCCAAACAGAGAAATGACGGACGCGTTCATGCCAAAAAAAGCGCTGATTCAGGGATTGTTAGCTACAGGAGCGGTCCTGCTTCTGTCGCCATGGCTGGGTTCGGTTGCGAGCGTGCTGGTACTCGCAGCGGCCTCGGCGGCGATTTGTATAACGTCGGCGACGGCGACGCGTCGCTGCGCCGATGCGGAAATTGCGCGGGTCGCGCAGCAATTGGCGTCGACCCGACACCAAGCCGAGCAGGTGTTGGCCGAATACCGTTCCGAGCTTGACGTCCAGTTCGCCGCCTGCGGTGGCGAGCTCGTCCAATTGCAACAGATTCTTGCCAATGCCATCACCACGCTGCTTTCCAGTTTCAACGCCCTGAACGATTGCAGCGCGACGCAGCAGAGGCTCGCGGTATCGATTACCAGGGGCGAGGTGGCGCCCGACGGCGAGCAGGTCAGCATTGAGCGCTTCATCGATGAAACCAGCAAGACGCTCGCGTCATTTGTCGATTCGACCGTACAGAACAGCAAGACAGCGATGGGCCTGGTCGAACGCATCGACCAGGCCAAATCGCAAGTGCAGGTGGTCCTGCGGCTTTTGCGCGAAATCGAGGGTATTTCCAAGCAAACTAACATGCTGGCCTTGAACGCTGCCATCGAGGCGGCGCGCGCTGGCGAGGCCGGTCGAGGCTTTGCCGTGGTGGCCGAAGAGGTGCGGGTGTTGTCTGACCGTACCAACCAGTTCAGCGGGCAGATCCGCGCCGAAATGGAGGCGGTCAACAGCTCGATATCCGGCGCCGAGGGCGCCATTAACGAGATGGCATCCAAGGATATGAATTTCGCCTTGCAGTCGAAGCAGCGTGCCGAAGAAATGCAAAGCGGCGTGCGCAAGGTGAACGACGGCATTGCGGTCGGCGTCGATGAGTTGGGGCGCATCGCCAGGCAAGTCGAAGAGAATGTGCGCGTCGCGGTCACGGCGCTGCAGTTCCAGGATGTGACGACGCAGCTCGTCGGACATACCCGTCTGCGCATCACCGAGCTTGAACAAATGATAGGCGGACTGGCCGCGCTGCCGTCGATGCTTGACGCAGCGGTGGCGGGGGAGCCCGGCGCCGACCCCGGCCGCGCCAACGCGGTGCTGTTGCAACTGCGCGAGCGCATTGCCTTGGCGCGCGCACATACGTCGAAAAACCCGGTTCGCGAAGATCAACAGCAGATGAGCAATGGCGATATCGAGTTGTTCTGAACCAAGAACGAATATCAGGAGAGCGCAATGAGCAAGACAATTCTGGCGGTGGATGATTCGGCATCGATAAGGCAGATGGTGGCCTTCACGCTCAAAGGGGCCGGCTATTCCGTGGTTGAGGCCGAAGACGGACAGGCGGGGCTGGACAAGGCGAAGGCGGGCGCCGTCAACCTAGTGCTCACCGACCAGAACATGCCGCGCATGGATGGACTGACGCTGGTGAAAAACCTGCGCGGTATGCCGCAGTATGCGTCCACGCCGATCCTGATGCTCACGACCGAATCGAGCGACGCCATGAAAGCACAAGGAAAGGCCGCCGGTGCAACCGGCTGGCTGGTCAAGCCGTTTGATCCGGCCAAGCTCCTTGAAGTGGTCAAGAAGGTCATCGGCTAAGCGCCGTCAAATCGCACATCTCTGATAGCGGAGCATCGGCATGAGTAATCTGAATTCCCAGGGCGGCGGCATCGATATGAGCCAGTTCTACCAGGTGTTCTTCGATGAATGCGCGGAGCACCTGGGGACGATGGAGGGATTGTTACTCGCGATTGACCCTGCGACCGCCTCGCCCGATGACCTCAACGCGATTTTCCGCGCGGCGCATTCCATGAAGGGCGGTGCCGGCACCTTCGGCTTTACCGACATGACCGGTGTGACGCACGTGCTCGAGACACTGCTCGATCGCGTGCGCAAGAATGAAATGCCGCTGACCTGCGAAATGGTCGATGTATTCCTGCAGGCGGGTGATGTTGTGAAGTCACAACTGGCGGCGCACCGCGCCGGCCAGGACGGGCTTGCCGACACCTCGTCCGCAACCGAAATCTGCGCCAGGTTGCAACAACTCATAGACGGCGGTGTTGCCGCCGAGGCGACCGGGGCGACCGCGGTCGTGTCGCCTGTGAATCCCGTTCATCATTATCACATCCACTTCAAGACCACGGAATCAGCCAAGGCGCTCGAGCCGGTATTCGAAAGCCTGCGCGAAATGGGGACGTTCGAGTTACTGGCAAGCCCCAAGGTGAAGAAAGGCGTAAAGACTGCACAGGTCTGGACGCTCGGCTTTTCCGGCTGGGCCACCGAGGCGCAGGTGCGCGAGCTCTTTGATTTCGTCAAGACCGAGGATGAAATCGATATCACGGTAAAGCCGGCAGCGCCCGCATCGGCAGCCGTGCCCGCCGCCGCAGACGACGGGTTTGGTTTTTTTGATGATGCTGCAGGCGCGCCCGTTCCGGTTGTTTCTGAAGAGGAGCAGGGGTTCGGCTTTTTTACCCAGATCACGCCACCCGCGCCTGTGACGGACGGGCCGCAGGTGCAAAAGAGCCCCGGACGCCGCGCTACCGACCAGCCGGCGGTGACCTCGGGAACTGCCGGCCGCCGCGATACCGACAAGGTGGTGGTGGCGCCGCAGGGTGAAGCCTCATCCATCCGTGTCAGCGTCGAGAAAGTCGACTCGCTCATCAATCTGGTGGGTGAACTGGTCATTACGCAGGCGATGCTTGCGCAAAACGGCGCCAGCCTGGACCCGGTTGTATATGAAAAGCTGCTCAACGGCATGGCGCAGCTAGATCGCAATACCCGCGACCTGCAGGAATCGGTGATGTCTATTCGCATGATGCCGATTTCGTTCGTCTTCAGCCGATTCCCGCGTGTTGTTCGCGACCTCGCTAGCAAGCTCGGCAAACAGGTTGAACTGAAAACCGAGGGCGAAGGCACGGAATTGGACAAGGGGCTGATCGAAAAACTTTCAGACCCGCTCACGCACCTGGTACGCAACAGCCTTGACCACGGCATCGAGTCTCCCGCAGTGCGCGAGGCGGCGGGCAAGCCGGCCAAGGGAACGATTACGCTGAAAGCGTTTCACCGCGGCGGCAACATCATGATTGAGGTAATCGACGACGGTGCCGGTCTAAACCGCGAACGCATTCTTGCCAAGGCGCGCGAACGCGGAATGCCGGTATCCGATGGAATGCCCGACGCAGAGGTGTTCCAGCTCATTTTTGAAGCCGGGTTTTCGACCGCGGAAAAGGTCACCGATGTATCCGGACGCGGTGTCGGGATGGACGTAGTCCGCCGCAACATCCGTGACATGGGCGGCCACGTCGAAATGAGTTCCAACCCCGGAGGCGGAACGCGCATTTCGATCCGCCTGCCGCTGACCCTGGCCATTCTTGACGGAATGTCGGTGGCCGTGGGTGAGGAAGTTTTCATCATCCCGCTCACCTACATCATCGAATCATTGCAGCCGGCGGTGGAACACATCAAGACCGTTTCGGGGCACGGCCGCGTCGTGCAGGTGCGCGGTGATTACCTGCCGGTGGTGGCCTTGCACGAAGTATTCAATGCCCGGCCCAGGGTGACCGAGTTTCACAAGGGCATCATGGTGATCCTCGAATCCGAGGGCGCCAAGGCGGCGTTGTTCGTCGATGAATTGCTCGGCCAGCACCAGGTTGTCATCAAGAGTCTGGAAAGCAATTACCGGCGTGTCCAGGGCGTATCCGGTGCGACCATCATGGGGGACGGCAAGGTGGCATTGATCCTTGACGTGGCCGGCCTGGTTAATACATCCCGAACCCCCTTAGCCGAGGCAGCCTGATCCAGGGCAGCCACCAAGAACCCCGAAAAAGCCAAACTCAAAGGAGCGCGCCAAAATGTCAGATACCCAAGCCGCAGTCGCAGCAAACCCGGTCGCCGCCGCCGGACATACCGCCAACGAATTCCTTACTTTCAAGCTGGGCAGTGAGGAATACGGCATCGAAATTCTCAAGGTGCAGGAGATCCGCGGCTACGATGCGATCACACGCATCGCCAATTCGCCCGAGTTCATCAAAGGGGTCGTCAACCTGCGCGGCATCATCGTCCCGATCGTCGATATGCGCATCAAATTCAATCTCGGCAAGGCCGATTACGACCAATTCACTGTCGTCATCATCCTCAACGTTGCCGGACGTGTAATGGGCATTGTCGTCGACGGCGTTTCCGATGTCATCACACTGGCTGCTGACCAGGTCAAGCCGGCGCCGGATTTTTCAGCCCAGCTCGATACGGATTACATCATCGGCCTTGGCACTGTCGACGAGCGGATGCTGATCCTGATGGATATAGAAAAGCTGATGTCCGACAAGGATATGGGCCTCATCGATACCGCCTCCGTTCACTGACCTGCAACCAACGGAAATTTTCGGCCACACACACCCGCTGCAACGGAATTAAAAGGAGAACCGACATGTTTTTCGCAAAACAAAGCGCTCAAAACGATGAACTATTGATCGACATGCAGGGGCAGATTGCCGCCATCAGCAAGGCGCAGGCCGTAATCGAGTTTAAACTCGATGGCACGATCATCACTGCGAACGAGAATTTCTGTAAAACCCTAGGCTACTCGGTCGATGACATCCGCGGCAAGCACCACAGCATTTTCGCGGATCCGGCATATTCCGCGAGCAGCGAATATCGCGCGTTCTGGGACAAACTCAATCGCGGCGAATACGACGCCGGCCAGTACAAGCGCTTTGGCAAGGGCGCCAAAGAAGTGTGGATCCAGGCCTCATACAACCCGATCCTCGGCAAGGATGGCAAGCCGTTCAAGGTCGTCAAGTATGCGACCGACATCACTGAAGCAAAGCTGCGCGCGGCTGATTTTGAAGGCCAGCTCGCCGCTGTCGGCAAGGCCCAGGCTGTGATCGAGTTCAGGCTCGACGGCACCATCCTTACCGCGAACGATAACCTTTGCAAAACACTTGGCTACACCCTCGATGAAATCAAGGGTAAGCACCACAGCATGTTCGCCGAGCCGGCTTATGCCGCCAGCACCGAATACCAGCAATTCTGGGCCAAGCTAAACCGCGGCGAATTCGACGCCGGACAGTACAAGCGAGTCGGCCAGGGCGGCAAGCAGGTCTGGATACAGGCGAGTTACAACCCGATCATGGACATGAATGGCAAGCCGTTCAAGGTCGTCAAGTACGCCACTGATGTTACCGAGCAGGTCAACCGTGCCAGCTTCACACTGCGCGCCCTTGGCGCGCTGAAAAGCGTGTCGACTAACGTCATGGTTGCGGATGTCGATTACAACGTTGTCTACGGCAATGAATCCCTGATGGTCATGCTGAATTTGGCCGAGGCTGATATGCGCAAGCAATTGCCACAGTTCAGCGCGGCGAAGCTGATCGGAACCAACATCGACATCTTCCACAAAAACCCGGCGCACCAGCGCGGCATGCTGGGCGGGCTGACCAAGACGCACCGTACCAAGCTTGAGGTCGGCGGACGCAACTTCGACCTGATCGTCAATCCGATCACTGATGACGGCGGCAAGCGGCTTGGCACGGTGGTGGAGTGGAAAGACACGACCGCGGAAGTTGCGGTGGAGGCCGAGGTCGCGGGCATCGTGACGGCGGCTGTGAACGGCGACTTTACCAAGCGCATGGACCTTAATGGAAAGTCGGGCTTCTTCAAGGCGCTGGGCGAGGGCGTGAACCAGCTGATGGAAACGAGTTCGGTGGGCCTGAACGAGGTGGTTCGG
>CAITSH010000144.1 GCA_903895005.1 uncultured Pseudomonadota bacterium | reverse complement strand
AGGTTGGCGAGGTCGACCACTTTCTCGGCCGGCGTTCCCTGCCAGCCCAGCGGCGGTTTGCGCCCGGTGTAAATCACCTCATCCAGGCCGCCGACGCGGGCCGAGGCGATGGCATCAATGGCGGCGATGGCACCGGAAATGAGGCTAAGTTGTGCGCCACCCTTGCGCGCCGCTTTTTCCAGCATCTCGATAATGCCCGGTTCGGCAAGCGAACCAATCGAGACGAGGATCACATCGATGCCCTGCTCGAGCAATTGCGGCACATGGGATTTGACCGCGGCGTGCCCGGCGCATTCGACCACGAAGTCCGGCCTGCCATCGAGCTCGTCCAGACTGCAAATGGCCTTGCCGCTTGCGCCGAGTTCCCGTTGCAGCGACTCGCGCCGTGCCGGCATGTCGAGCACCCAGCGCATGCGTATCCCGCTTTCGTTTTCGAGGTTTTTCAGAACAACCGAACCGATGGCACCAGAACCGATGAGAAGTACGTCAGACATTGGCTGCTTTCTTGACTGGGGGGCCGGCGAAGGCCGTGGCAAAGGGACCGATGGCATGCATGTCCAGTTCGATCAGCGTCGGACCGGTACGCGCTAGCGCTGCGGTAAAGGCGGCGGATGCACCGCCCAGTTCGCGCAGGCGCGTGAAGGGTAACTGTATGGATTTTGCCAGTTCCGCAAAGTCTGGCGTGTGAAGGTCGACGTAGCAATGGCGCGCGCCATAGTGTGCGTCCTGTATGTTGCGGATCACGCCGTAGCCGCGGTCATTCATGAGCAGCACGATCACGTCGGCTTTCTCCTGCACCAGCGTGGCAAGTTCGCCGATGTTGACTTGCAGGCCGCCGTCGCCGACGAGGCACCATGTCTTGCGTCCGCCCGCTGCAAGCGCTGCGCCGATCGCCATTTGCACACCTTGGCCGATACCACCGCCGAGGGCATGCACCCCGTCGCGCGATCCGGTGAGGCACAACAGGCGGTTGCCCCACATGCTATTGGACAGGGTGATGTCGCGCACCCAGACAAAGCCCGTTCCGGCGGCATGCTGCACCTTGTCGACCAGTTCCGAATAAGGCCCGAGACCGTCGCGCACGCTTTTTTGCGCCGCTGCACGCGCTGCTGCGAGGTCGGCGGCGAACGCCGGGTCGATGCGCATGCGGCCCTGCAGCCTGTCGGCGAGGCCGGCCAGCGCCAGCGCGCTGTCGCCGCTGACAAAGCGCTCGCTCGCGTAGCAGCGGTTTTCCATTTGCGCATCGCAGTCGATGCGGTACAGCGGCTGCGGCAGCTTGAGTTTGTAGGTCAGCGTTTCGTTGGAGCGCAGGCGCGATCCGACCACCAGCATGGCGTCGCAGCTTGCGTAAAATTTCTCGACCGGTGCCTGCAGTGTGAAGGCGCCCAGGCACATGGCATGGTCCTCGGGCAGTACACCGCGGCCCTGTACGCTGGTGATGACGCCGATGCCCATCTCGGCGAGGCGTTTTACCGCCGCACCGGCATGGCGCGCGCCGCCGCCAAGCCATAGCATCGGGCGTTTGGCCTTAGCGAGGTGATCGGCCAGGGCTTCAAGCGCGGTGGCTGAGGGGACCGCCGCCGCCAGCGGCAGCGGCTCGAGGTCGGCTGGCATGTCGACCAGCGCCGCCTGGATGTCGATGGGAATTTCCACGCTGACCGGGCCGGCCGGTGCGGTCATGGCGACACGCACGGCTTCCTTGATGGTCGGCAGGGCCGTCTCGGGGGTCCACACCCGCCACGCCCCCTTGGACACCGCGCCCAGCATGTTCATCTGGTCGCGGGCCTCGTGGATATAGGCGAGCTTGCGGTCGAGGTAGGCGAGTTCGATCTGGCCGGTAAGGTGCAGCACAGGGGTGCCTGCGGTCAGGGCTTCGACCATGGCGCCACAGGCGTTGCCCGCGGCCGTCCCGGTGCTGGTGATGCCCACGCCGAGGCCGCCGCTGACGCGGGCATTCGCATCCGCCATGTTCAGCGCGCCGGACTCGCTGCGCGCGGGCACGAAGCGCATCTTGCCGCGACGGTGGAAGGCGTCGAGGATGGGCATGTTGTGGATGGAGATCACCCCGAATGAGGTGTTAACGCCGCAGCGCTCCAAAAATGCGGCGATGACTTCGCCTACGGTGACCTTGCTCATAAGGCGACCTCTGATGTGGGGGATATACGCCCCGAAGGAAGTCCCCTTTGGGGACAAAGGGGCGTCGCCCCCTTGTTCGTCGAGGGTGCCGCGATGACTTCGCCTACGATGACCTTGCTCATAAGACCTCTGCTGTTTTTGCTGGGGTCGTTGCCCCTGCGTTTAATTGGCACGCGGTGCGATCAGGCATGTCTGTCCACGCCGCCGGAAACGTCCAGCGTCGCGCCGGTGGTGTATGAAGACAGCGGCGAGGCAAGGAACAGGATCGCCTGCGCCGCCTCGATGGGGCGCCCCAGCCGGCCCAGCGGAATGCCCTTGCTGCGGGCGAGTTCCGCAGTCCACTCCTCCCAGGTCTGCCCGGGCTTGGCCTGGTCTTTGTAGCGACGGCGCCACTGGCCCGATTCGACCAGGCCGAGCAGCAGCGAATTGACGCGAATCTTTTTGGGTGCGAGCTCGATACCAAGCGAGTGGGACAGGTTGAGCACGCCGGCGCGTGCGGCCGAAGTGGCCACCATGTGCGGTTCCGGTTGCGCCGCGAGCAGCGAATTTACGCAGACGACGGCGGCGCAAGGCGATTTTTCCAGCATCGGCAAAAAGGCGCGCAGCGGGCGGATGACACTGAAAAATTTCAGGTCCAGTT
>CAITSH010000143.1 GCA_903895005.1 uncultured Pseudomonadota bacterium | reverse complement strand
TTTGCGGCTTGTCGCGGTAGAGTTCGACTATGCCGGTAACAGTAACGGTCTTCTTCTTGAGCTTTGACAGGGCCGGGAATCGTGCGGCTGCGGTCCGAAAAACGACGGCTGTGAATGTGTGCTTGGGGTAGGCGCCGCCGAAATTGATAAACGTGTCCCCCTTCCCGGTGATATGAACGCCTGAGACGATGGCGCGGACGGTGACGACCTCTCCGACGTGTTGGGCTGCGGTTTCGGGAGCGATTGGCGCGTCGGCTGCGCGGGCGACGAAGCTAAATCCCAAAGCAAAGATCGCCAAAAGCGTCCTCATTTCTCCGTCCAATGCTTAATTTTATCAGCCTTTTTCTTCCATCGGGCTTCCCTTATTTTGTCTAAAACCACGCAAATCCAACCCATAGCTAGAATGATTGCGGCGCATTGCAGAATCCCGCGGATGACGTGATCAAGGTTGATCATGGCGCCTTGAATTTTGTCTTAACGGTGAGCTTGGCTAAAAGCGTCGATGACGGAATTACGACCACCTTGCATAGGTGAAATTCGGAGGCCACTCGCTCCCATCGCCGAACATCGTCAACCGCCATGGAGTCGGGGTAAACGATCCATATTTCGGAGCACAACCGTTGGCCGACGGTGAACGCCATGGCGGCGACGGCTGCATTTTCCGCCTTTCCGGGCGTGAATTTCGTTTTGGCCTCAATGCCTATATTGAGGTCGGGCAAAATCCAATCCACGGCGTGTTGCGCGTGGGTGACGTTCAGTTCCAGTGAGCGCAAAATAGCTGTTATCTCGGAGCAGAATTGAAACGCTTTCGACATCGGCCCCTTCATCAAATCAAGCTCGTTGCGCAGAGCGGAATTGATTGCCTGTGATAGGTTCCCTCCGTGTCGGCTGTCGGCAATCTCCTGCATGCCGGCGATGATTTCGCTATCAAGCGACATCGCTGTTTTAACTTTTTTTGTGGGGTTCACACGTCTAAGAAAGTATAACTTTGCGCTACTGGCAAACGATTTCGCTTGTCCGAGGTATAACGAGTTATACCGTCATTTTACATACCAATGGCTACGACCAAAACAAAAGTGTGTGTCAGCATCGACGAGGACATTGCCCGACTTGTGGCAAAGCTGACCGCGGATCGGAAAGGCGGCTTTAGCGGCTGGGTTAACGCCGCTTGCAAAAAGGAAATGAAGCGCGAGGCCCGCCGTAAGATGGCGCCCGGCTACCTCAAGCCATGACCACACGCCCCGAATTTATCCGCCTGCCTAAACCTCGGACGAGTTGCCCGCATACCGGCATGAGCCGCACGTCGATGTATAACCTTTGCGTGCCGACTAGGGCGAACGGCTTCAAGCCAAAGGTGCCGGCCAAGTGCCTGCGCGTTTCCGGCAATGTGCGCGGAACGTGGTATGTGCCTTATGAGGCCTTGGTCTCGTTCCTTAACGCGCTGCCGACCGAAGGCATGAAAGGCGGAAAATGAGCCTGTCATTTGACCTGATCGCGGACCGTCAACGCCGCAAAGCACGCGCCCGGCGCTGGGAGCAATCACAACGCTCGTTGCTCGCGCTCGCGCTGACGTGCCTCGGTATCGCCGCCTTTTCCTGCCTCTGCGCTTACGTCGCATTCGGCCTGATTTTCTTCCCCAACTAAACCGACAGATTAACAACAACGACAGAACAACGATAGCGACTGCTTTGCCAACTCACATGAATCACGACGAACAATGGAAACCGATTGCCGGGTTCGAAGGCCTTTATGAGGTCTCCGACATGGGACGGGTGCGGAGTCTCGGGCGCGTAGTGATGCAGGGAGCGCGTGCGATGAAGATCCGGCCCCGAATCCGCAAACAGTCTATTGGCATCGGTCATGGTTATCCCATTGTTTCGCTGTTTAAGAATGGGCGAGGTGTTTTGAGGACGGTGCACAGGATGGTCGCCGTAGCGTTCATCCCGAATCCGCTGGGCCTGAGCGATGTCGATCATCGCGACCGCGTAAGGACAAATGCAACCGCCGTTAACCTTCGCTGGGTTACGCGCTCGGTGAACAACTACAACCGCAATCCGGTGCTTTCAGGCCCTCCGTCAGGAGTGCGCTTCAAACCCGAAAACACTAAGAGGCCGTGGATAGCGCGTCTTTCCCGAAAATACCTCGGTTGCTTCACAACTTTAGAGGCCGCTACCGCCGCTCGCGCTCAAGCTCTCGAACAATTTATTGCTACACAATCAACGTAAACAAAATGCAAACTAACGAACAATCCGAAGACCTAGAAATCGTCACAGAAACCGTCAGCGCCCTTGAATCTATGGAGCGCGCCGCGGTGGATGTCCAAATCGCTACGGCGAAGAAATACCCGCGCAGCCTCTCCGTCGTGAAAGGCAAGATGCTCTCTTTCGCCACTCTGGACGTGGAGACGGCGGCGGGCTGCTTCTTCACGCTGCCGGGCCGCAAGGGCGGCGACGGCAAGCCGATCCAGGGCCCGAGCATCCGCATGGCCGAAATCGCCATCAG
>CAITSH010000142.1 GCA_903895005.1 uncultured Pseudomonadota bacterium | reverse complement strand
TATGCGCTGCTCAACGAACTGGGCGCGGTGGATGATGACAACACTCTCACCGCCATCGGCCGGCAACTGGCGAAGTTGCCACTTGATCCGCGCATCGGCCGCATGATTCTTGCGGCGCGTAATGAAAACGCGCTCGCCGAGGTGCTGGTCATCGCCTCGGCACTCTCGGTGCAGGATCCGCGCGACCGGCCGCATGACCGGGCCCAGGCGGCCGATGCCGCGCACCAAAAATTCAATGACGAAAAATCCGATTTCCTTGCCTATGTAAAGCTGTGGGCATTTTATGAGCAGGCGCAGGCGCACAATTCGCATCGCAAGCTGGCGCGCCTGTGCCATGACAATTTCCTGTCCTTCAACCGCATGCGCGAATGGCGCGACATCCATTCGCAACTGAAGGAGATGACCGCAGAGCTTGGCTGGAAGACCGCCGCGTCCTCGGCGAGCTTCGCTCAAATCCACAGGGCGCTGCTGACCGGCCTCCTGGGCAACATCGGCCTCAAGTCGGAGGAGGGGCATTACCTTGGCGCGCGCGGCATCCGTTTCTGGGTGCACCCGGGTTCAAGCCTGGTCAAAAAAGCGGGGCGCTGGATCATGGCGGCGGAACTGACCGAAACGACGCGCTTGTACGCACGCTGTGTCGCTACCCTCGACGCGGACTGGCTGGAGAGCGTTGGCGGGCACCTCGTGAAAAAAAGTTACAGCGAGCCGCATTGGGAAAAAAAGCCCGCGCACGTTGCCGCGTTTGAGCGTGCGTCGCTCTATGGCTTGCTTCTCTACGCCAACCGCCGCATGCATTACGGCCCGATGGATCCGGAACTGTCGCGCAAACTCTTCATCCGCGAGGCGCTGGTCGAAGGCGAGTATGAATCGCGCGCGCCGTTTTTCCAGCACAACCGCAAGCTCATCGAGGACATCGAGCGCCTTGAGCACAAGTCGAGGCGCCCCGATGTGCTTGTCGATGATGAACTGATTTACGCCTTCTACGAATCGATTGTTCCGCCAGGAATGCACAATGGTGCGACCTTCGACGCGTGGCGGCGCGAGGCCGAGGAGAAGGATCAGAAGCTGTTGTTCCTCAAGCGCGAGGACCTGATGCGGCACGAGGCCGCGGGTATCACCACCGAGCAGTTCCCGCACCAGATCGAGATGGCCGGGCGCAAGCTCACGCTCGAGTACCTGCACGATCCGGGCGAGCCGCGGGACGGCGTGACGCTGACGGTACCGCTGGTGGCGCTCAACCAGATTTCGGCCGCGGCCTGCGATTGGCTGGTTCCCGGTCTGCTTCGGGAAAAGGTGCAACTCCTGGCCAAGTCGCTGCCGCAGCGACTGCGCCACAAGCTGGGCCCGCTGGCCGAATTCGCCGAGGACTTTGTTGCGGCGCCGCGCTCGGACATTCCGCTTGTCGATGCGATCGCCCGCCATGCGCGCGTGGCCCTGGCCCTGGTGATTCCGCTTGATGCATTCCGGCCCGAAACCCTGCCCGCGCACCTGTCGATGAATTTTCGCGTGCTGGATGAACATGGACGCCAGCTCGCGATGGGTCGCAGCCTCGCACAACTGCGCGGCGAACTGGGCGCCGCCGCCGGGGAGCGCTTTGCCGCGGTGGTGGAAGAAAGCGATGTCCTGCCCGATAACGAACGCTTTACTGAATGGGGGTTTGGCGATATCGAAGAGCTGGTTGAAATAAAGCGGGGCAACCAGACGCTGATCGGCTATCCGGTACTCGCCGACAGGGGCGACGGCGTCAGCCTCGAGGTGATGGACGACGTGGACAAGGCGCGCGCGCTGCACCGGCTCGGACTGCGGCGCCTGTTCATGCTGGCCCTCAAGGAGCAGACAAAATATCTAGAAAAAAATCTCGCCGGCCTGCGCGACATGGCCTTGGTCTATGCCACGCTTGATTTTGGCAAAGGCGATGGCATGGCGTTGCGGGAGCAACTCATCGCCGCCGCGTTTGAACGGGCCTGCATGGGGGCGCCGTTGCCTGCGACCCGCGCGCAGTTCGAGTTGCGCTGCACCGAGGCCAAATCGCGCCTTAACCTGATCGCCAACGAACTGTGCCGGCTGGTCGGGACGATTCTCACCGAATACCAGGGGTTGCAGAAAAAACTTAACGGCGCTAAAGCGTTTGCGCAGGCGGTGGGCGATGTGCAGTCGCAACTGGCGGCGCTGCTGGTAAAAGACTTCGTTGCGGTGACGCCGTTTGAGCGCATGCAGCATTTTCCGCGCTATCTCAAGGCCGCTGCCATGCGTATCGACAAGCTGCGGGCTGACCCTGCGCGCGACGCGCGTTTAATGGCCGAATTCACCCCGCTATACCAGCACTGGCAGCGCGAAGACCTGAAGCACAAGAAAGCCCGCGCCGCGCATCCCCAACTCGATCAATTCCGCTGGCTTTTAGAGGAACTCAGGGTTCAGCTGCACGTTCAGGAGTTGCGTACCCCGGCACCGGTTTCAGTGAAACGGCTGCAAAAAATGTGGCAATCGATGGAGCGTTGAGGACGACGAAGCCCCGCGATCGCGTGGCCGGGAGCCCCGGCGCATTGCGCGTAAAATGGCGCCAATGGAAACGCAATCCACATTACCGGGTGTCATCGTGAAAAAAACCGATCTGGAAAAACTCAAGGGCCTGAAAATCGAAGCCCAGGTGGGCAAGACAATGCAGCAGGCTTCTTTTGGCAAGAACGAGGGGCCACCCCTCAACCGGCGCGAGCAGCGCAAGCTGGACCAGGCGGCCGGGCTCGTTCCCTTCGCCTGCAAGCTCGACTCGGCGCTGGTCAAGCAGGTGCAGGATCTCGCGCAACAGGGGGCCGTCGGGGTCGGCGAGGTGGTGGCAGAGTTGCTCAGGAAGGGCCTGGACAAGGCCTGAGCATTGGCGGCCCGGGGATCAATCCCCGGATTGTTTGCCTGGTTTAAGGCCCAGCGCCTTCCAGCCCTCCGGGCCGATGCGACGCATGGTGTCGATATTGCGCAGATATATGGCGTCGGTGTCCGGATGCGCTTCAACCGCACGCGCCACGCTGTCTTCGCGGAGCAGGTGCAGCATCGGATAGGGTGAACGATTGGTGAGGTTCCCGGCGTCATTGGCGGTGGTATCGGCGAACTGGTAATCCGGGTGAAAGCTCGCGACCTGGATGATGCCCTCGAGGTCCAACGCCGTCACGGCTTCGTCGGCGATCTCCAGAAAATCGTTGTAATCATAAAAATCGTTCAGCACCAGCGGGTGGATGAGAAGGGTGGTTTCCAGGCCGTCGCCCGGTGCTTCGGCGAGTTTTTCCAGTTCGCGTTCTAGGTCGGCGAGTAGCGCCTGCTCGGACGTGGCCTCACTCACGCAAAATCGGATGCGTCCTGAGGCGTGGGCGGGCTTTGCGAAGGGGCAAAGGTTCAGGCCGATCACCGCTTTTTCCAGCCAGTGCCGTGTCTCGGCGATCACCGTCTCGGTTTTGGTGTCATCAGTGCTGCCATCACGCTGCATTTGCTTTATCCTCACGCGGCGCAGGCGGCAATTGGCAATGTCCCGGATGCGCACAAGTTGTTTCGAGCAACCAGTCTACACGCCAGGACAAACATGGCACTGAAGGCCACCATTTTCAAGGCGGAATTGCAAATCGCCGACATGGATCGCGCGTATTACGCCGATCATGCACTGACCATTGCACGCCATCCGTCCGAAACCGACGAGCGCATGATGATGCGACTGCTGGCCTTCGTGCTCAATGCCGGCGATGACCTGGTGTTCGCGCGCGGCCTGAGTGCCGACGATGAGCCGGATCTGTGGCGCAAGGACCTGACTGGCGCGATAGAACTGTGGGTTGAGGTGGGCCTGCCCGATGAGAAGATCGTGCGTCGCGCGTGTGGCCGTTCCAGGGCCGTGCATGTGTGCTGCTACGGCGGGCATGCGGCACAATTATGGTGGAAGTCGGTCGGAGACAAGTTTGCGCGCCAGGACAATCTCGCGGTGACCGATATCTCGCAGGAAGCCTCCCGCGCAATGGCCAAGCTTGCGCAGCGAACCATGCGCCTGCAATACAGCATCCAGGAGGGCGAAGTACTGGTCACCGACGGCGAAACGTCGGTGCGGGTTGAGCCGGTGGTGTTGCGGCCCTATCGCGGGGTCTTCTAGTTACGGCAGGTGCCGGCTGGAAACCCTTGCCTGGCGGGGATTTCCAGCCTTTTCCCGTTGCAGAACGGCTGAAACGGCCGCCTCAGAAGAGAGCCCGGATCCCGATCGAATTCCACCGTCGGTCCGGTGCGTAGCCCGATTGCATGCCAAGGGTGCCGTCCACTTGCAGTTTGTCCGGGATGATCCAGATACGCAGGCCAATCTGCCGGTTGGGACGCTCGCTGGTCTGGCCGAAGGTTTCGACGATGCCGATCAGGCGGGGGGTGAAGACAATCTCCGTTCCCAATCCCCAGGTGCCGGTGCTGGTGTCGCGCACCCGGTCCTTTATGGTTCCCAGGTTGACATGCACGAACAGGCGGTCCTCCAGGAGCGAGCGGCTGCCGATGAGGTTGACGTAGGGGTTCCACTTTGTGTCGCCGGTGGGTACGAATGGACGGGTGTTCTGGGCGCCAAGGCTTAATGCGGCACCATAACCGTCTGTTTTCAGGGGGCGAAGCAGGAACTTCGCCTGGGCGATGGTGCTGCTTGATCGTCCTGATGCCTCGTTGTCGGTACGGGTTCCGCCCAGCGTGAGCTCGGCATGGCCGCCCGGATTGCATGCGGGCAGAAACCAGAATTCGCGCTCGTCAAAATTACGCTGGCGCTTGACGTAACTTTCGATTTGGCAGCCGTTCGGATCCACGGTGCGGGCGTCATCGGTCACCAGCGGGCGTGCGGCCTGCGCAGGGCTCGCGACGATCGCGGTGAAAAACAGGAGAATTATGCGCAGCATATTGGTGGCGGCACGCTTCGCGGAGCACGGCGCGGTGATCAAATGAGGGCTGACTATACCGATATGTTGACCGTCTTGCTGCGCGCCGGGTGCGGTGGTGCTGCCCAGCGGAGCGCTGCGGTGTCAACCAAAACCTGCTCGAACGCGTCAAACACGCGGGTCCATGAAAGCGATTCTGCGACGGCCCTGGCGTTGACGCGAAGTTTCGCGCGCAGTGGCGCATCGCGCGCGAGGATTGCGCCGGCCCGTTGGAACGCGTCACGGTCGTCAAAGGGAGCGAGCAGCCCGGAGTCGCCGTGCACGAGGAATTGCGCCGCGGCGGCGTAGTCGTAAGCGGCGACGGCGAGTCCGCTCGCCATGGCTTCCGTCGTGACGTTGCCGAAGGTTTCAGTGATGCTTGGAAAAAGGAACACGTCGGCGGATGCGTAGTGAGAGGCGAGGTCTTCGCCGCGGCGCATGCCCGCGAAGACGAACTCGGGATGCAGCCGGCGCAGGCGCGGCCCCTCGGGCCCGTCGCCCACAATCACGACCTTCACACCGGGGTCCACTGCGATCATCGCTTTCGCTGCATCGACAAACAGGCGCAGGTTTTTCTCGGGGGCAAGCCGTCCCACATAGAGGGCGACGGTCTGGTCGCCGTTACAACCCCAGGAGGCGCGCAGTTCCCGGTTTCGCCGCGACGGATTGAACAGCGTGGTATCGATGCCGCGTCCCACGACGGTAAGCCGTTCGAACCCGAGGGCCTCCAGTTCATCCTTCATCTGTTGTGTCGGCACCATCGTGCAATCGGCCTTGTTGTGCAGCGAGCGCAGGTAGCCGGTCACCAATTTGCCCAGGACGCCGAATCCGTAGTGCTTGCTGTAGCTGTGGAAGTTGGTGTGAAAGTCTGATGCGACCGGCAGGCCGAGCGACTTGGCGGCACGCAGTGCAGACCCTCCCAGCGGGCCCTCGGTCACGACGTGCACCAGGTCGGGCGGATCGGCCTGCCACATCCGCATCAGGCGCCGCTTGGCCGGAAGGCCGAGTTTCAGTTCCTGGTAGCGCGGAATCGGGACACCCGTAAACAGGACGTGGGCGAGGTCGCCGACATCCACCGGATTGTCGCCCTTGCCCTGGCGCGGCCGGATGAGCTGGACTTGGTGCCCTCTGGCGCAAAGGTCATCGACCATCAGCCCCAGGGTTCTCGCCACTCCGTTGATCTCGGGCGGATACGTTTCCGTGACGATCGCCAGCTTGAGCGGATGGCGGCGCTTTTGGATATCGTGCATGGCGCGCAATGTGCGCCGCCATGATGAAACGCGGGTGACGGTTTGTTGAAGTTTCGGTGACAGGCCTCAGCCGAGCAGGACGAGGGCCCATACCGCCGCAACGTTTGTGAGCGACAGAAATACGGCGGCGCTGCCGATGTCCTTGGCCCGGGCGGCGAGCCGGTGATTCTCAAGGGACACCCGGTCTACGGCCGCTTCCACAGCCGAATTCAGCAACTCGACGATAAGGACCAGCAATACGCTGCCGACCATCAGGGCGCGGCCCGTTCCCCCGACATTGAAGAAAAACGCGATCGGAATGAGGATCGATGCGAGAAGAACCTCCTGTCGGAACGCCTCCTCATGTCTGTATGCCGAGCGAAAACCCTGCCACGAATAGCCCAGTGCGTTCATCAACCGCCGCATGCCGGTCTTGCCCTTGAACGGACTCTCTTCCATATTTCCCTTCGTACAGAATTATCGTATCGCGTGCCGCCACCGGATGGCGCCATTTGACCGCGCGCACTCTATCACGGTGTTTGAACGCAATTGCGTTGTAATGAACAATTCATCCGTCATGAACATTTCATCGTTGCGTAACGGCGATGTCACGCGGGGTTTTTAAAGTTGCGCCAATCCAATCGCGATCTGGGGGCGCCATGCTTGAAGAACAACTGCAGTCACGAACCCGAAACAAAAGGAAGTTGACGATCAGTTTTGCCCGTAACACATCGGAAGTGGCCGAGGCGCAGCGCCTGCGCTACAACGTGTTTGCCGAGGAAATGGGCGCACGGCTGGAGTCGGCCGCGCAGGGAATCGACGCGGATCATTTTGATGCGCATTGCGAACACCTGCTGGTACGCGATGTCGAGACATCCGAAGTGGTGGGAACCTACCGGATTCTCTCGCCACGCGCCGCCAGGGAGGCCGGAAGCTATTACTCGGAACAGGAGTTCGATATCGCGCGGCTGGGCCACTTGCGCGAGAACCTCGTCGAGGTCGGGCGTTCGTGCATTCATCCGGACTACCGTTCTGGCGGGGTCATCATCATGCTGTGGACCGGCCTGGCGCGCTACATGGTTGAAAACCGGTATGAGTACCTGATGGGGTGCGCGAGCGTGAGCATGGGCGACGGCGGGCACGCCGCAGCTTCGCTGTTTCGCATGCTCGAGAAAGAGTACATGAGTCCTCTCGAATACCGGGTGTTTCCGCGGTGCCGCCTGCCTTTGGAAAGTCTCAACACCGGAGTTGCCGCTGACATGCCGCCGCTCGTTAAGGGATACGTCAATATCGGCGCCTATGTCTGCGGTGAGCCGTCGTGGGATCCGGATTTCAACTGTGCGGACCTGCCTATGTTGTTGCCGCTTTCGCGCATGGATGCGCGTTACGCGAGGCATTTTTTCGCCAAGGCAGCCTGAGCGGCTGCTTCGTCAAGTCGGTCAGTCAGTGAAGCACCCGCCCGTCACGCCGTAAAAAAGTAACGTCGACAAAACCGAATCCGCGGTTGTCGCTTTCGGCGAAGTCAACTATCAAGCCGCCAAGGTCGGCGCGGCGCAGGGCTTTTACCGCTTTGTTTATATCTGCCCGCTTGAGCGTGCGGCCGGCGTTGCGTAATGCGAGTACAAGTGTTTTTGCTGCGATAAAGCCCTCCAGCGTGGAATGCGTCGGGGGTTCGTCAAGAAACTGCTTTAGAAGACGGGCATGTTCCAGAAGAACCGGTTGATCGAGTTTCTCCGGGTTGGGAACCACCTGGGTCAACACCACACCATGTGCGGCGCCCGGACCTGCGAGCTCGATGAGCGCACGGCTATTAACGAGGGATGTTCCCGCAATAACTGCGCCCTGGTCCAGCTCGCGGTAGGCTTTTACGAATGTGGCGGAAGGCAGCGCGTCAGTAAGCATCACGATGACCTGGGGCTTTGACGCGTAGACGGTACGGGCGACCGATTCGACCGCGCGCGAGTCCGCCGAGAGCGGTGTTTCGCTCTTCGGATTCAGGCCGTTTTTTTTCAGGGTTTCGACCATGGCGGAGCGAAAAACCGTACCAAGGCCGTCCGGTGCGAACACGATTGCGAAGCTGCTCATTCCGGTGCCGCGAAAGTGCTCTACGATTCGCGTAGCTTCCGCTGCGTAGCTCGCCCGGGTGAAGTAGACGTTGGTACCGGCATATCCGTCGGCGCCGATTCCAGAAACCGCGCCCACGAGGGCAATACCGGATTTCACAAAGGACGGGCTCGTTGCAGCGGCCTTGACGTTGCTGTCCCCGACGTAGCCGAACAGGACGTCGACCTTGTCTTTGTCTATCAGCTCGGTTGTCAGTTGCGAGGCTTTCTCGAAGCTGCCTTCGTTGTTGCGCGTCTTCAAGACAATTTGCCGCCCATTGATGCCTCCGCGTGAATTGACATAGTCAAAGTAGACCTTCGCGCCCGCAAAATGGTCGCGACTAAGCTCGCGTGCTGAACCGCTTTGGTCGAGGACCTGGCCCACGAGAATGTCCTGAGCCGGGGCGGCTTTCATGATCAGCAATGAGGCTGCCGCAAGCAGCGCGGTGAGCAGCGCGTGCCCTGAGGGAATTGTCATGGGTGCGTATTCAGAAAATCGCGGGAAAGCGCGAGGGAGGCAAAGGGTAGAGGTGGATTGTTAAGGTAGTGTTACCAGCGGCTCATGGCGCGGTGCTGAATAGGCAGGGGGAAGTCAATCCAAGAGCGGAGTAATCACCTTGCAATATCCGAGGGATAAGGTGGGTTTCCGAAATACATTGCGCGGCAATTCCGTTTCGCCAAGGCGACCTTTCCGAATGCGTACCGACGTGTCGACCCCGCCTGTTGGCAAGGAGTTCGCGAAATTGCGCGAACTGTCTTCGATTCTCGAGAGCGGAAATCTGCATCCCGCTTTTCAACCGATCATCCGCCTGGACAACGGGGAGATATTTGCCTACGAAGGCCTGATCGGGGGGCCGGCGGGAAGTCTGTTGGAATTCCCGTCAGAGCTCTTTTACGCTGCTGAACGGAATGGCCGGATGCAGGAATTGGAATGGCTTTGCGTTTCCAAGGTTGTTAACCGATTTGCAAACCTCGGCCTGCCCGGCAAGCTGTTCGTAAACATCGGGCCGCAGACGGTTGCGACGGGGCGTGTTGACGGGGAGGAGATGCTTGCCGCAGTTCGGGGCCTCGGCGACGGGCGCGACCGCATTGTGATCGAGCTGACGGAACATCATTCTGTCCGCGACACTAGGCACTTTCACAATGCCATGGGTTTGCTTCGAGGTATGGGATTTGGCGTCGCGCTGGACGATCTGGGGGAGGGCTTTTCCAGTCTCAAACTGTGGTCGGACATACATCCGGAGTACATCAAGATTGACATGCATTTCATCCAGGGCGTGCATGCCGATCCTTTCAAATTCCAGTTTTTGCGGTCGTTGCAACAAATCGCCGAGAATTGCGGCGCGGCCCTGGTGGCCGAGGGCATCGAAAGCGCCGCGGATCTGCGTGTGGTTTGCAGCCTTGGGGTTGCCTACGGTCAGGGCTATCTTATCGGCCGCCCTCTTGCAACACCCGTTGCCACGGTGCCCACTGAAGTTCTGGACTGCCTGGAGAACCGTGAGATTGCGGTCTATCCGGACATGAAATCCCTGTCGCGCGGCAGCGCGACCGTTACGCGCCTGATGCAGCCGGTGCCTGCGATTTCGCCGCAGACCAGCAATGACGAGGTCTTTCTGAGATTCGAGGCAGACGCAGACATCTGGGCGCTCCCGGTGGTTGATGATGGCACCCCCCTGGGCCTGATCAGCCGCTTTCGTTTCATTGCACAGTACGCGCGACCCTATTGGCGAGAACTATATGGCAAGCGGTCTTGCACGATGTGCATGGTCGGAAAGCCGCTGCTGGTGGAAAGAACAACCTCCGTGCATTCACTTTCCGAGTTGCTGGCCGGGACCGAGCACCGGTTTCTGGCCGACGGTTTCGTGATCGTCGATGACAAGCGCTACGCCGGACTGGGTACCACGCAGGATTTAATACGCGAAATTACCCGGATGCAAATCGAGGCGGCGCGTTATGCGAATCCCCTGACGATGCTCCCGGGCAATGTGCCGATCAACGAGCACATGGAAAGATTGCTCTCAGCGGGCGTTGGATTTGTCGCCTGTTACGCCGACCTGGATGAATTCAAGCCCTTTAACGACAAATACGGCTACCGTCGTGGCGACGAGATGATCAAGCTGACAGCCGCCATCCTGGGCAGCGCATGCAATCCGGCAAGCGATTTTCTCGGTCATATCGGTGGAGATGACTTCATCGTGTTGTTTCAAAGCACGGACTGGGAGTCACGCTGTGAACTTGCGTTGCAGGTTTTTGCCCGGGATTCTCGTGCGCTTTTCGACGCAACAGACCTGGAACGCGGCGCGCTCGACGGCGAGGACCGGCGCGGTAATTCGCTCGCGTTCGCGCTAACCAGTCTGTCTCTGGGGGCGGTGCAGATCGATGCCGGTGAGTATCCGACGCATCTTGATGTCGCGGCGGCTGCCACAGACGCAAAAAAACAGGCCAAGCGGATACCGGGCAATTCACTCTTTGTCGAACGGCGTCGACCTGCTCCGCCGGAGACAAATTCCAATTTGTAGGTGCTCTGCATACCATGTGACCGGCGCCCGGAGTGCGCATTCACGGTTTTGTAATACTTTTGGCGCAAACTTGTAACACTATTTTCCTTGGGAGCGTGTCATGGGTAAAGGCTATGACTCAGACGACATCAACAATCCGTTGCTTCGTCCGGGATTGGACCAGATGCTCCAGATCGACGGACTGCGCCGGCGAGTCTTGAAGGCGGGGCTGCTCGGGAGCGTCCTGGCGGCATTGCCCGGATGTGCTTCACGCGGCGGGGAGGGAGAACCGCCGCTTGGGTTCAAGAGTGTGCCCGTATCGACCGCCGATTCAGTCGTGGTTCCAGAAGGCTATCGCGCACAGGTGCTTTACGCCTGGGGCGATGCGATTGGTTCGCCTGTGGGGCAGCCGGCGTTCAAATGGGACGCATCCAATAGCGCCGACGAACAGGCTTTGCAGGCCGGGATGCACCACGATGCAATCGAGTATTTTCCGCTGCCTTATGAGGCCAGGGCGAAATCACGCAACAGCTCGCGCGCCCTGCTGGCCATCAATCACGAGTACACGGATGACGGCATGTTGCATCCCGGCGGGATGCAGGATTGGAGCGCCGAAAAGGTGCGCAAGTCGCAGGCCGCGACCGGTGTCTCCGTGGTCGAGGTCCAGCGCGATGGTGGAAAGTGGGAGGTCGTGCGCCCGTCCCGTTTTGCACGCCGAATTACGGCGCAAACGCCGATCAGGTTCGGTGGCCCGGCCGCAGGACACGCTTTGCTCAGGACACAGGCGGATCCCGACGGAACGCGGGTGCTTGGAACGATAAACAATTGTGCGGGTGGTTATACGCCCTGGGGCACCTACCTGACCTGCGAGGAAAATTTCAACGGCTATTTCGCAAACGGCGGCGCTATTCCGGCCGACCAGCGCCGTTACGGCATCAGCGCCCGAGGGGCGGGCTATCGCTGGCATGAGCATGACCGACGGTTTGATGCGCAGGCCAACCCGAACGAACCGAACCGGTTTGGCTGGGTGGTCGAGGTGGATCCGTATGACCCGCAATCGGTGCCTGTCAAGCGTACCGCGCTGGGGCGCACCAAACACGAGGGTGCGATGGTGACGCTCGCCAAGGACGGGCGCGTTGTTGTGTACATGGGCGATGATGAGCGCTTTGAGTACATCTACAAATTTGTCAGCGCGAGGGCGCATGATCCGAAAAACCGGGAGGCCAATCGCAACCTGCTCGACGAGGGCAGCCTTTACGTGGCGTTCTTCAATGACAGCGGCAGCGGCACCTGGATTGAATTGAAACACGGTGAAAACGGCCTCACCGCCGCAAACGGGTTTACTAGCCAGGCGGAAATACTGGTGCGCACGCGCCAGGCGGCCGACTTTGTCGGCGCGACGAAAATGGACCGGCCGGAATGGACCGCTTTACACCCGGTTACCAAAGACGTGTACGTGACCCTGACCAATAACGACCGCCGGGGCACTGATGGCCAGCCGGGCATCAGCGGCGCCAATCCGCGTGCGGGCAACGTATTCGGGCACATCGTCAAATGGACCGAGCAGGGTGCAGACCCGGCCGCGGAGCGGTTTGCCTGGGAGCACTTTGTCCTCGCCGGTGATCCGGCGCACCCGGATGCCGCAAAGCGCGGCAACGTCAAAGGGGACACCTTTGGCAGCCCGGATGGATTGTGGTTCGATGCGCGCGGTCTACTGTGGATCCAGACCGATGTCTCGACCAGCGTCCTGAACAGAGGCGACTACGCAGGCATGGGTAACAATCAGATGCTTGCGGCTGATGTCTCGACTGGGGAAATCCGGCGCTTTCTGACCGGTCCCGCCGGTTGTGAGCTTACCGGCTGCACCATGGCGCCGGATGGGCGCACGCTGTTTGTAAACATCCAGCACCCTGGTGAAACGGCGAGCGAGCGCACCGACCCGGCCCGGCCGCGCGATGTTTCCAATTGGCCTGATTTTCGCCCCGATGGTCGCCCGCGTTCGGCCACCCTGGTCATCCGTCGCGACGACGGCGGGCTTATCGGTTCCTGAACGACGGATAGCTGGAAACCCTTGACTGGCGGGGCTTTCCAGCAATCATCGCGGCGCGATTGAGGCGCGCCACGGTGGCTTGACCTGGATCAAAACTGCAACCGGCAACATGTCGGATATTCCGTGTACGGACGGATGACGATGGTGCGCGCAGCCGCACGCGCCGGTTATGGAGGCGGTTTAATGAAAATAATGATCCCGGTCGATGGCAGTGAGTACACGCAAAGAGCCGTCAATTTTTTTCTCGATCACAAGCAGTCGTTCGGAAAGTTCGGCGGTGTGACGCTGTTTCATGTGAGTGCGCCGCTGCCAAGGCTGGTGGCCGCGTCGCTGCGCGCCGAGGCGGTGGAGGCCTACCACGCCGAAGAGGTGGGCAAGGCGTTGAGCTGGGCGCGCACGCGGTTCACCCAATACGAGGCGCCTTATGCCGAAAAAGTCGAAATCGGCGACGCAGCCGAGAGGATTGCCGGCGTGGCGGAACGCGAGCAGTTCGATCTCGTCATCATGGGCTCGCGCGGCCACGGTACCGTGCCCGGACTGTCCGTCGGGTCGACCGCTTTGAGGGTGCTTGGGGCCTGCAAGGTTCCGGTATTGATTGTCAGGTAGCGGCGAAGCGGCGGCCGGTTGGTGCGTCGCGCACCAAATCACCAAATCACCGAAGTATTATCGTGCGGCTTCGAGCCGCGCGATGATGGTCTTGAGTATCTTGATGCGGGCGAACAACTTGTCTTCCGCTTCCACCAGCGTCCAGGGGGCGATTTCGGTCGAAGTGCGATCGATCATGTCGCAGACCGCCGCTTCGTAGTCCCCCCATTTTTTTCTGTTGCGCCAGTCCTCTTCGGTGATCTTGAAGCGCTTGAACTCGGTCAGTTCGCGCTCCTTGAAGCGTCGCAGTTGTTCTTCCTTGCTGATCTGCAACCAGAATTTGATGAGCAGGGTGTCACCTCTGGTCATTTGCTCCTCGAAGTCGTTGATTTCTGAGTAGCCGCGCGTCCAGTCGGCAGGCGCGCAAAAGCCCTCGACGCGCTCCACCAGCACGCGTCCGTACCAGGAACGGTCGAATATCGTCACAACCCCGGGACGGGGCAGGTGGCGCCAGAAGCGCCACAGATAGGGTTGTGCGCGCTCCTCCTCGGTCGGGGCGGCGACCGGAACAATGTGGTACCGGCGCGCATCGAGCGCCGCGGTGATGCGGCGGACGGCCGATCCCTTGCCTGCTGCATCCATGCCTTCAAACAGCAGTATGGTGGAGCGCTGTGTGAATTTCTTGTCGCGTGACAACAAGTTGAGCTCGCCCTGCAGCTTCTCTACCTGTTTTGCGTAGCGGCTTTTATCGACGCGCAGTTTCAGGTTCATGCTCGTGAGCAGGCCGCGATTGTCTATGTGCGGCAGCGGCGGCGGCGGGCTTTTCCCGGCACGACTTGCGACCGATGTCTTTTCTGCAGCAAGACGCGCGCGCAAGAGGTCGTTTAAGACACGGCCGACCGTAACAGACCGGAAATTCGCATCCTCGCCCTCTACGACGATCCATGGCGCGGTCGCCGTGCTCGTTTCGCGCAATACCCGTTCGGATACATGGCGAAATTTGTCGTAGTGTTTGAATCTGCGCCAGTCCTCGGCTGTTACGCGCCAACGGGTATGCGGATCCTTTTCAAGCGACTTCAGGCGCTTTTTCTGCCGGTCTTTGGACAGATGGAACCAGAACTTGATCAGCAGGACACCCTCGTCCGTGAGCATTTTTTCGTGACGGAATATTTCGTCCACGTGTTGTTGCAGGCCGGCGTCGCCGGTGTGGTCAAGAACCCGGCTGACAATGGGGTCTGTGTACCATGATCCAAAAAAGATGCCGATCTTGCCGCGTGGCGGCATGGCACGCCAGAACCGCCACATCTGCGGCCGCACCGATTCCTCATCCGTGGGGGGGCCGAATGCGTGGGTGTGGATGTGGCGCGGATCCATCCATTCGTTGAGCAGGTTGACGGTCTCGCCCTTGCCAGCTCCGTCCACGCCGCCGATGATGATGACGACCGGAAAGCGCTTGAGTTCGCCCAGGTCGAACTGGGCATTGAGCAGGGCCGCGCGCAGAGCGGGCACCTCCTTCCTGTATTCCTTTTTCCCGAGCGTGTGCCCCAGTTCTGCTGACTCAAACATAAGCCACTCCCTAAGCCGTTTGTAGGAGCATAGTGCATCCGGGGCAAGGGGCGGGTTTTGATCTGGAGCAAAGGCGGGGAGGTCGATTCCCGCAGGTGGGTTGTGTGGCGAGGGGTCGGCCGAGGGGCCGGGCGGCGTGTCGCCGACTCAGGCCTTCAGGCGATTGCCGGGGGCGATCCTGGCATACAAATCCGCAAGCTTTTCCGCCATTTTGTCTGCGCCCCATTCGGCGGCGTAAAGGCGTGCATCCTTTGCGAGGCTCGCACGCAAGCCCGGGTCGCGCGCCGCACGAACCATCGCCTCGGAAAATGACGCCTCGTTATCCTCTGGCACCAGCGCACCCCGTCGCGGGCCGACGATCGAGGCCGTGCCCATCACGGCGGTCGAAATGACGGGGACCCCCAAGGCCATGGCTTCGAGCAGGACGAGGCCCTGGGTCTCGGTGCGCGATGCGAAGACGAACACGTCGGCAGCCCGATAGCACTGCGGCAGTTCCGTGGCGCGCTCGAGATAGCCCACAAATCGCACGTTGGCGGCTATCCCCAGGGTCTCGGCCAGTCGCGCCAGATGCGCGGATACCGGACCCTCGCCGGCAATGACCAACACCAGTTCCGGGACGGCTGAAAGGGCAAGTTTGGCGGCGTGCAGGAGAAAGTCGATGTTTTTTTCGAAGGCGACGCGTCCGACAAACAGCATCAAGGGCGCGTCCGGGGCCACCTTGATACGTGCACGGAACTGCGTCCCGTCCGCGGTGGAGAAGTCCTTTGCGTCGATTCCGGTGGGGATGACGTGCATTGGCGAGGACACGCCGTACTGGGCGAGCGCGCTGCACATGGCGTCCGAGGGGACGATCAGGGCGTTGACACTGTTGCCTTGCGCGCGGGAAAAGCGCCGCGCGAGGGCCTTCATCCAGCGACGCGGAACAAAGGGTACATAGTGGTAGAGGTATTCCTCGAAAAAGGTGTGATAGCTCTCCACCACGGGCAAGCCCAGTTCCTTTGCAATGGCAAGTCCGGCGTAGTGCGCGATAAACGGGGTCTGGATGTGCACGAGGTCATACCCCTCGGCGCGAAGGCGCGGATACAGTGCGCGGATGCCCGCCCGGGACATGGCCCGGTCTTCCGGGTCTCGCGGAATGGCGCGCGAACGCACGCGCATGATTCCGTTTTCGCCGGGAAATCCGGCGGGGTAGTCCGGTGCGATCAGATCTACCTGGTGCCCGAGTCGCGCCAACTCGCGCCGGAATGTCTGGATCGATGTCGAGACCCCGTTGACTCGAGGAAAGTACACGTCCGAGATCATCAGAATTTTTATCGCCATGCGGCACGCTAACGCCTGAATGTGACAGGCGTGATACGACGGCGGCGACATCCGGTGCCTCATCACACACCGTGCGGTTTCACGGAAATTCAACCTGAGTGTCACGGCGGGGTAATAAATGCGGCGCATCCTGCCGCAGAACTTCCATGGCCCGCCAATGCTGAAACAACCGCAAACCCTGATCGACAGAATCGACCAAAAGGTTTTTGATTCGCTGACATCCCGCTCCCTCGTGTACAACACATGCTGGGAGGATCCCGCGGTAGACCGGAAAGCCCTGGAGCTCCAAAGTGACGACCGCGTGCTGGTCATTACCAGCGCCGGATGCAACGCACTTGACTATGCCCTTGCCGGACCGGCGTGTGTGCACGCCGTTGACGCCAACCCGCGCCAGTCGGCACTGCTCGAGCTCAAGCTCGCCGCGATCAAGCGGCTCGAATTTGAGGACTTCTTCCTGATATTCGGCGTGGGTCGCCATTCTGGGTTCAAGAAAATCTACCAATCGCTGCTCCGGCCTGAACTGTCGCCGTTCGCCCAGACCTGGTGGGACAGGCGCGGACATTGGTTTGGCGGTGAGAATGAGCGCGAAAGCTTTTATTTTCACGGACTCTCGGGGATCGTCGCGCGCGGATTCGGCAGGTACCTTGATCTTCGCCCGGATCTTCGCGGCGCAGTCCGGACCCTGCTTGAGGCGAAAACGCTGGCCGAACAGCAGGAGATTTACGACCGGCAGGTGCAGCCCCTCATGTGGACGAAGGGCATGAACTGGGCGCTCTCGCGACAGCTCACCATGAGCTTTCTCGGTGTGCCGCATCCCCAACGCAAGGAGGTGCAGCGCCAGCACATCAACGGCGTCGCGGGATTTGTCCGCGAGGCCGTCGAATATGTATTCCGGCAATTGCCGATTTGCAGCAACTATTTCTGGTCCCTCTACATTCGCGGTCGCTATACACGGGAATGTTGCCCGGAGTACCTGAAGCCGGACCAGTTCACCGCGCTCAAAGGCGGTCTTGCCGACCGGGTGCAGGTGCATACCAGTACGGTGACGGAATTCCTGCAGGGCACGCAGGAGCGCATCTCGAAATTCGTGTTGCTCGATCACATGGACTGGATGAGTTCGTATCATCCCGAAGCCCTGGTCGAGGAGTGGCAGTTCATACTCCAGCGCGCAAGCAGCCATGCACGGGTCATTTTCAGGAGCGCCCACCTGCAACCGGCGTACATCGACGCGTTGAGGCTGGAGGACGGACGGCGGCTGCGCGATACGCTTGACTTCAGGGACGGTCTTGCCCGCGCCTTGCAGCCCATGGACCGGGTGCATACCTACGCCGGATTCCACATCGCGGACGTGAGGGCTTGATGGCATGAACGCGACGCTACAGGATATGCGTGTTGTGCTGCAGTTTCTGCGTGGCCAGCGCGGAAATGGAACCCATGCGGAGCGCCTTCAGGCGTTTTACGGCGCGCAGGCTGCGCATTACGACAGCTTTCGGGAGCGTCTGCTGCACGGTCGGCGGGAACTTATTGCAATGCTGGCACCGCTCCCCGGCAGCACGGTCATTGAACTGGGGGGCGGGACGGGGCGTAATCTGGACTTTCTGGGCCCCCGGGTCTGTTCCCTGGCGCGGTACGAGGTTGTCGATTTGTGTCCCTCGCTACTCGAGCAGGCCCGACAGCGCTGCAAGCGGTGGCCCGATGTCGCGCGCGTGGTAGAGGCGGATGCGGCAACGTATCAGCCCCCGCAACCTGCTGACTGCGTGATCCTGTCGTATTCGTTGACCATGATGCCCCAATGGCGCGCAACACTCGCCAACGCCCTCGGAATGCTCAGACCCGGCGGCCTTATCGGGGTGGTCGACTTTTACGTTTCCCAGGCCGAACCGGCGGATGGCTTTGTCCGGCACGGCGCACTGGCAAGGGCGTTCTGGCCCAGGTGGTTCGCGCACGACGGCGTTCATCTTGATGCCGCGCATTTGCCGGAACTCGTGTTGCGGACCGAGCGCGTTCACTGCGTCGAGAACCGGGGAAGCGTTCCCTATCTTCCGGGGGTTCGCGTTCCGTACTACGCGTATGTGGGGCGAAAGAGGCGCGTATAGGCATGCCAATCGCCCGCACCGTCCGCACGATTTTTCTTTCAGACATCCATCTCGGTACGCGGGCCTGCCAATCGTCCCGTCTGCTGTCGTTCCTGCGCGCCCATGAAGCGGAAACGGTGTATCTGCTGGGAGATATCATCGACTTCTGGTCGCTTGGGAGGGCTATTTACTGGCCCGCCGAACACAACACCTTCATCCAGAAAATGCTCAAACGGGCACGCCATGGCACGCGGGTGGTGTTTATTCCGGGCAATCATGACGAGGCGCTGAGGGAGTACGTCGGAACCCGGTTTGGTGATATCGAGGTCGCGCGCGAGGCGATTCACACCACCGCCGACGGGCGGCGGCTCTTTCTGATGCACGGTGACGAGTTTGACCAGATTACGCGGCATCATCGCTGGGTGGCGGTTCTCGGAGACATGTCGTATTCCCTGCTGTTAAGGCTCAACGCGCTGTTGTCGTGGGGGCGGCGCAAACTACGCCGGGCCGGATACTGGTCCCTGGCCGGTTATGCCAAACGCAAGGTAAAGGGCGCCCTGGACTTCATTTACGGGTATGAGGAATCTGTTGCGCACCATGTACGCCACATGGGCCTCGACGGTGCGGTATGCGGGCATATCCACAGTGCCGTGATCAAGGAGATCGGCGGGGTAACCTACATCAACTGCGGTGACTGGGTGGATAGCTGTACCGCGATTCTCGAGCACTTCGACGGTCGTCTCGAATTGGTGCACTGGAACGAAGTGCAGTTTGATCCGGAGATCAGCGAAGAGAATGCTGCAGAGGTCGATCCAATGCTTGTTTGACAGGCGGGCTGACCACGATCAGTGCGGTCGGTCTTGCATACCGGCCCGCACTATTCCGGTCGGTGCAAGACGTCTGGCGCGTGGTGGCGCGTTCCGGCGGATACCGCCGGCTTAGTCACCCGCCTGATGTCGACTCGGCTGTTTCGGACAAACTGCTGATGAGCTGCTCCTGCGCCGAACGGCGCACCGTTCCGCGACTCGACTTGCGTGTGTACTCACCGTTTGAGTCCATGTCCCAGGCCTGGACGTTATCGGCGAGATAGGTGCGCAATCCCTCCTTGATGACGCGCGCTTTGAGGCGCTTGTCGAGGACGGGGATGCAGGTTTCGATCCGGCGGAAAAAATTGCGCTCCATCCAGTCAGCGCTCGAAAGGAACAGGTCTTCCTGGCCGTTGTTGCGGAAATAAAAAATGCGGTGATGTTCCAGCAGGCGCCCGATGACCGAGCGTACGCGGATATTCTCGGACAGGCCGGGCACGCCGGGACGCAGCGCGCACATGCCGCGCACGATCAGGTCGATTTTTACGCCCGCCTGTGATGCCGCATACAGGGCTTCGATGACTTGGGGTTCGACCAGGGAATTCATCTTCGCGATGATCTGCGTCGGTTTGCCCGCCTTCGCCAATTTTGTTTCGTTTTGCACGGCCAGCAGGATGTTCGCGTGCAGGCTGAAGGGCGAAATCCACAGGTGGTTCAACTTTCCACCCTTGCCGAGTCCGGTGAGTTGCTTGAATACCTCGTTGACATCGGCGCAAATCGCCTCGTTGGCGGTGAACAGGCCAAAATCGGTGTAAAGCTTCGCCGTGCGGGGGTGGTAGTTGCCTGTCGATAAATGTGCGTAACGGCGCAGCTTTCCATCTTCGCGCCGCACGAGCATCAACATTTTTGCGTGGGTTTTGTAACCGACCACGCCGTAAACCACATGGGCGCCGACCTCCTCGAGCTTGGCCGCCCACTTGAGGTTGGCTTCCTCGTCAAATCTTGCAAGCAATTCAACGACGACCGTGACCTCCTTGCCGCGCCGCGCCGCTTCAATGAGGTATTTCATCAGGACCGAATCGGTTCCGGTGCGGTAAACGGTTTGCTTGATCGCCACGACGTCCGGGTCATCGGCCGCCTGCTCAAGGAACTGTATGACCGGGTGGAAGGATTGGTAGGGGTGGTGCAGGAGTATGTCGTTCTTGCGGATGCTCTCGAACAAATCCGCGCGCTTTTCCACCGCCTTGGGAACGCCGGGATAGAAGCTTTTGAACTTCAGTTCCGGTCGTTCCACTAGGTCGGGGACCTGCATCAACCTCACTAGGTTGACCGGGCCATTGACCCGGTAGACGTCATGGGAGCTGAGTTCGAATTCCTGGCGCAACTGATTTTCGAGAAGGGGCGGGCAGCCCTCGGCGATTTCGAGGCGGACGGCATCTCCAAAATGGCGTTGCGGCAGTTCACCCTGGAGCGCCGTGCGCAGATCCTTGATTTCCTCTTCCTCGAAGAAAAGGTCACTGTTCCGGGTCACGCGAAAGGAATACGAACCTAGCACGTTCATGCCCTCGAACAGGGCGGCTACGAAGGCCTGCAGGACCGAGGTGAGCAGTACGAAACTGTAGCGGCCGCCGGCGAGTTTTTCCGGCAGTTCGATCACGCGGGGAAGGAGGCGCGGCGCCTGGACGATGGCAACACCCGAGCTTCGCCCGAAAGCGTCACGCCCCTCGAGTTGGACGATAAAGTTCAGCGATTTGTTCAGCACGCGGGGGAAGGGGTGCGACGGATCAAGGCCGATCGGGGTCAGCAGCGGCATCATTTCATTCACGAAATAATCGTTCAGCCAGATGCGTTGTTCGCGCGTCCAGTTTTCCTCGCGCAAAAAGCGTATGTGCTTAGCGGCGAGGGCGGGCAGGATCTGCTTGTTGAGCAACTCGTATTGTCGCGCGACCAGGATCCGTGCCTGCTCGCTTACCGCGGCGAAGACTTCGTTTGCCGGACGGCGATCCAAGCCCGCTACTTCTTTTCCAAGCTTGATTTGCTCCTTGAGTCCGGCGACGCGGATTTCGAAGAATTCGTCCAGGTTGGAGGAAACGATACTCAGGAAACGCAATCGTTCAAGCAGGGGAACCCGCACATCCTCCGCTTGGGCCAGCACGCGTCGGTTAAAGGCGAGCAGGCTCAACTCCCGGTTCAGGAAGTGTGCGTCGGGGGTTTTGGGCTGGTGGGTATGTTTTGCGCGCATAGGTGACGAACAATACGGCCGGAATGTTGCGGTAATGTTACATACGGCGCCATGGTCAGGGTAACAGTTTGCGAAATTGCCGACGATTAAATATTACTGTCACATTTGGGGACTAAGCTTGCGTCCAATAAATCTTTGAGGCGCAGCTTTTGGAGCAGACCCAGCATACGTCCAAGCAATTCGACGCCGATCTTGAGCACATTCGAAGCCAGGTTCTTACCATGGGAGGCTTGGTCGAACACCAGATTGTCGCTGCGATCGAAGGGTTCCGGCGCAGTGATTTGCAGTTGATAAACCGCATCATCCTGGATGATTCCCGGATCAATCAACTCGAGCGGGAGATCGATGAGCATTGCACCAACGTTATCGCAAAGCGCGCACCGGCCGCGGTGGATTTGCGCTTCGTGATGATGGCGTTCAAGATGATCACCGACCTTGAGCGGATCGGGGATGAGGCCAAAAAAATTGCTCTGTACTCGCGTGCGATGGTCAATTCGAATCGTTTCGCCCTTGCGCGCTATGCGGAACTAAAACACCTTTCGGTGCTTGTGACGGCCATGCTGCGGCACTCGCTGGACTCATTCGCCCGTCTTGATGTGGCTTCGGCGCCGGAGAATGTGCGACGCGATGACGAGGTCGACGAGTTGTTCCAGGGTTTGTTGCGGCAGCTGCTGACGTTCATGATCGAGGATCCGCGGACCATCTCCTCTGCGCTGGATGTCATATTCATCGCCAAGGCGCTGGAGCGCATTGGCGATCATTCGAAGAACATCTCCGAATACGTCATCTATCTGATCAAGGGCAAGGACGTGCGTCACGTTTCAATCGAAGAGATCGAGGCCGCAGCCAAGAGTTGACCCCGACAAGCGCTTGCGCTGTGGCGCAGGCGCATTTGCAGCGCCGATGATGCGGTGCTATGGTTGCCGCGTCCGTCAATTCTCCCTCATCAATGAAATTTGATTCCATCGCCGCAGCCGATCTCGGTTCCAATAGTTTTCACCTTCAGATCGGCCGGGTGGTCGAAGACCAGGTTTACCCGCTGGATTCCCTGCGTGAGCCGGTGCGTCTTGGCGCCGGTCTGACCCGTGACAAGCGCATTGACAGGGCCACCCAATTGCGTGCGCTGGAGGCGCTGTCCCGGTTTGGCGAACGCCTGCGCGGGTTTCCAAGGGGCGCCGTGCGCGTGGTGGGAACCAACGCGCTGCGCGTCGCGAAAAATGCATCTCAATTCCTCACCGAGGCGGAAGCCGTCCTTGGATTCCCGATCGAGGTCATTTTCGGCCGTGAAGAGGCCCGCCTGATCTATATCGGGGTGGCGCACACGCTCAGCGTCGCGCGTGATGCCGATGAACGCCGGTTGGTCGTCGACATCGGCGGCGGTTCGACCGAGTGCATCATCGGCAGCGGGCTGCAACCGCTGCTTATGGAGAGCCTTCACATCGGCTGCGTCAGCGCAAGCCTTAAATATTTTCCCGAGGGACGGATCGACAAGCAGGGTTTCAAACAGGCTGAACTCGCCGCGCGTGCCGAGGTACAAACGTTGGTGGAGCCGTATCGCGAAATGGGCTGGGGCGAAGCCATCGGATCATCGGGTACGGCCAAATCCCTCGCTTCGATACTTCAGGCCAACGGGTGGTCGGAGCAGGGGATCACGCTGGATGGGCTGGACAAGCTGCGTGCGCAGCTCTTGCGCGCCGGTGATATCGGCAGGATTGACATGGCGGGCGTGCGGGGGGATCGCATTGAGATTCTGCCCGGTGGGTGCGCCATCATGTGGGCGGTGTTCTCTGAGCTGGGCCTAGAACGCATGACTGTTTCCGATGGAGCGCTTCGCCAGGGCGTCCTCTACGACATGATCGGACGCTTCCAGAGCCATGACATGCGGGAAGTGACCGTGAGGGAATTCATGCGCCGCTACCATGTCGATGCGGCGCAGGCGGAACGTGTTGGCAAGTTCGCGCGCCTGCTCTATGCCGGCGTCGGGGGGGAGGTGCAACCGGAGGAGGACACGGCTTTGCTTTCCTGGGCTGCGGCTTTGCATGAGATGGGAATTTCGATTGCCCATACCGGTTATCACAAGCATTCGGCCTACGTGCTCTCCAACGCCGACATGCCCGGATTTTCCCAGATGGAGCAGGCACGGCTCGCGCGCGTCGTGCTTGCGCATCGCGGCAAGCTTTCCAAACTCGAGGGGCTTGCGCCCGGCTCCGCCGACTGGGGCCTGATCTTTTGTCTTCGCATGGCGGCACTCTTTTATCGCAGCAGGACAAACCGCGCCCTGCCGGCGCTGGTTTGCCGCGCCACCGGTGCTGGATATCAACTGGTTTTGCCGCAGGGATGGTTGGACGAACATCCGCTTAGCGCAGCAGCTCTCGAGGCGGAAACGGATGAATGGCGCGGTGTCGGGCTGCGCCTGGATGTCAGGGAGTTGAGCGAGGAGAAATTGCGCGCCGCAGGTTAATAATTTGCGGCATCGCTAACAAGCAAAAGGCGACAAGGAACGAGGCGGGGCTTCGGGTGCGG
>CAITSH010000141.1 GCA_903895005.1 uncultured Pseudomonadota bacterium | reverse complement strand
GGATGCTCCTATCCGTCTTGGTAAACAGAAAGGTACACCCCGGGGCATCTCACCTTCCTCGAAAGCCCGGATGTTGCACTTCGAGGTTTAATTCGCATATGGCTTCCGATCGACCGCGCCTTTTCCGCCGCCGCAGCGACCCTTGCGGATAGAATCGGCAACATGATCCATCGCTCATTCGCGCTGCTCCTTGCGGCCATCGCACTCGGTGTGCCGGCAACCGGCCTGGGTCAATCCGACTTTGGCGCCGCACCCGAAATTGCGTCCGGCTACACCGAGCGGCCACTGGTACGCGCCAAGCGCTTCATGGTGGTCAGCGCCAACCCGCACGCCTCGCGCGCCGGCTACGAGGTGTTGCGCGATGGCGGCAGCGCGGTCGATGCGGCCATCGCCACGCAACTGGTGCTCAATCTTGTCGAGCCGCAGTCCTCGGGCATCGGCGGCGGCGCCTTCCTGGTTCACTTCAATGCCGCCGACAAGGCGCTCGCCACCTATGACGGCCGCGAGACGGCACCGGCGGCGGCGCGACCGGATCGTTTCCTCGATGCCGGCGGCAGGCCCATCAGATTTGGCGATGCCGTCAACAACGGCAAATCGGTGGGGGTGCCCGGCCTCCTGCGAATGATGGAACTTGCGCACCGCCGTCACGGACGCCTGCCGTGGGCGGCACTGTTCGAACCTGCGATCCGCATCGCCGAGGGCGGCTTCGCAATTTCACCGCGGCTTGCACTGCAGATAGCAAGCGACCCTTTTCTCAAATCCAATGCCGCGTCGCGCGCTTATTTTTTTGATGCCGCAGGCCACCCGATGCCCGCAGGCACGCTACTGCGCAATCCGGCCCTCGCGCTCGTGCTGCGCAACGTTGCCGCCGGCGGTACCGACACCTTCTACGAGGGTGACGTGGCGCGCGACATTGTCGGCGCGGTGCGCAATCACCCGCGTCCAGGCGACATCACCGAAGCGGATCTCGCCGGCTATCAGGCCAAGACACGCGATTCCCTTTGCGGCCGCTATCGCGCCTACATGCTGTGCGGCATGCCGCCACCTTCCTCGGGCGCCGTCGCAGTGCTCGCGCTGCTGGGCACCCTGGAGCGCTTCGACATGGCCGGCATGCAGCCCGGGTCGGCCGAAGCCGTGCATGTATTCTCAGAAGCCGGGCGCCTTGCCTACGCCGACCGCGACGCCTATGTCGCCGACCCGGATTTCATAAGCGTGCCCGTGGCCGGCATGCTCGACAAAGACTATCTCGCCCGCCGCAGCGCGCTGATCCGCGCCGATGCGAGCATGGGCCGCGCGCTGCCGGGCCAACCTGCGGGCGCAACGGCGCTGGCGCCCGATGAAAATTCCGAGCTTGCCGCCACCAGCCATTTGTCGGTGGTCGATGCACAGGGTAATGCCGTGGCGATGACCACCACCATCGAATCGCAGTTCGGCAGCCGCATCATGGTGCGCGGCTTTTTGCTCAACAACCAGATGACTGATTTCTCCTTTGTGCCCGCCGAAAACGGACGGCCGGTTGCCAACCGTGTCGAAGGGGGCAAGCGGCCGCGCAGCTCCATGGCGCCGACGCTGGTGTTCGGCGCCGATGGCAGGCTTGTGCTGGCGGTTGGCTCACCCGGTGGCAATGCAATCATCAACCACGTCGCCAAGACCCTGGTCGGCGTGCTCGACTGGAAACGCGACATCCAGCAGGCGGCGGCCCTGCCCAACATGGGCAGCCGCAACCGCGCCACCGAACTGGAGCGCGGCAGCCAGATCGAGCGGCTTGCCGCGCCGCTGCGCGCAATGGGCCACGACGTGGTGGTCATCGATTCGACCAGTGGCGTGCACGGCATAGCGATCTCGCCCGAGGGGCTTTCCGGCGGCGCAGATCCGCGACGCGAAGGGACTGCCCTGGGTGACTGACCCTTGGGTGCCCGACCCTTAGTTGCCTACCCCTTCTTAGGTGACTGAGTCGCCCGCCCTGCGCGCATTGTCGCGCGACAATGTCGGCGGTGAATCAGGCGTAAGCTGAAGGCCTGTCCTGCACCCTGAGGGGAGCGCGCAATGCCTGCACCTGCCAACCGCGTCGAACACGACCTGCTGGGCGAACGCAAGATCCCCGCCTCGGCCTACTGGGGCGTGCATACCCTGCGCGCGGTCGAGAACTTTCCCATCACCGGCACACCCATTTCGATTTACCCCGACCTCGTTAACGCCCTTGCCTGCGTCAAGCAGGCGGCGGCAAAAGCCAATCTCGAACTGCGCATGCTCGATGCGAAGCGCGCCCGCGCCATTGTCAGGGCCTGCGAAGACGTGCGCGCAGGAAAGCTGCACGGCGAGTTCGTTGTCGATGTGATCCAGGGCGGCGCCGGCACCTCGAGCAACATGAACGCCAACGAAGTCATTGCCAACCGCGCGCTCGAACACCTGGGCACGAAGCGCGGCGACTACAAGGCGCTGCACCCGGCCGATCACGTCAACATGAGCCAGAGCACCAACGACGTTTATCCCACGGCCATCAAGGTCGGCCTGCACTTCGCCATCGGCCGGCTGCATGCGGCCATGGGCCAGTTGCGGCAAAGCTTCGAGAAAAAGGCGCGCGAGTTCGACAAGCTGCTCAAGATGGGCCGCACCCAGTTGCAGGACGCGGTGCCCATGACCCTAGGTCAGGAATTTTCAACCTACGCGGTGATGCTGGCCGAAGACCAGGCGCGCCTGCTCGAGGCGGGCAAACTGATCATGGAAATCAACCTGGGCGCCACCGCCATCGGCACCGGCATCAATACCGACCGCCGCTACGCGAAGCTCGCCTGCAGGCATTTGCGCGCCATTACCGGCATCCCGCTCATTACCGCCGGCAATCTCATTGAGGCCACGCAGGATGCGGGGGCCTTTGTGCAACTGTCGGGCGTGCTCAAACGCGTCGCCGTCAAGCTGTCCAAGACTTGCAACGACCTGCGCCTGCTCTCGTCAGGACCGCGCGCCGGCCTGGGTGAAATCAACCTGCCGCCGATGCAGGCCGGCTCGTCGATCATGCCGGGCAAGGTCAATCCGGTGATTCCGGAGGTCGTCAACCAAGTGGCCTTCGAAGTGATAGGCAATGACGTCACCGTCTCGTTTGCCGCAGAAGCCGGGCAGCTGCAACTGAACGCCTTTGAACCGATCATCGCCCACAGCCTGTTCAAGAGCCTGCTGCACCTGCAACAGGCCTGCCTCACCCTGGACCAACGCTGCGTGCGCGGCATCACCGCCAACAAGGCGCACATGGCCGAAACCGTAAAGCACTCCATCGGGATCATCACCGCCCTAAACCCCTACATCGGCTACGAAAACGCCAGCGCCATAGCCAAGGAGGCGCATGCCAGCGGCGGTAGTGTCTATGACCTTGTTTTGAACAAGGGATTGTTGTCCCGCACCGAACTGGAGCGCATTCTGCGGCCTGAGAATCTCACCCGCCCCGGCAGCCTTGCGCCGCGTGCGCGTCGCGGGCGCGGGAAAACGAGGGAACGCTAATTGTTCTGATTTAACCACGATGCAACCGCGAGGAATCAGAGGCCTTCATTGGCTTTGAATTGCCCGGGATTTGTCTTGGACAGACACGAAACGCCCGTCTTGGACAAAGCCCAATTAGCTAAGTAGAATCAATAAGTCAGGTTTATGACTGGGCGGTTCCAGCCCTGGGAGAGCGCTGGTCCGCCTGACAAAACTTCGCAGAACATTGAAATGAAATTAACCCGAGGAGTCTTTAAATGAAACGCACCTCCATGTTGTTCGCCGGCCTGATGGCTGGCGCCGGCCTGATGATTGGCGTAGGCGCCAATGCCCAGGAACTGACCGGCACGCTAAAGAAGGTCAAGGACAGCGGCACCATCACCGTCGGCCATCGCGACGCATCCATCCCCTTCTCGTATCTCGATGACAAGCAGCAGCCCATCGGCTATTCGATGGACTTGTGCATGAAAATCGTCGATGCCGTCAAAGCCGAGTTGAAGATGCCCAACCTCAAGGTTGTGCTCGCTCCGGTGACGTCCGCCACGCGCATTCC
>CAITSH010000140.1 GCA_903895005.1 uncultured Pseudomonadota bacterium | reverse complement strand
TCAAACAGTAGGGACCGGACTTCCCCCGAGGACGCGGCGCTTCTCGGCGTCCCCTACGGGATGAACTTCAAGAACGACATGAACGCGGAAAGAGTCTCGCATGCTGTCGTTTTGCTTTTGATTTCGCTTTTGACTTCGGGGCCCCTGCGACGCCGCCGAGGAGCGCAGGGGAAGCGGGAGCAGTCCGGTCCCGTTGTCTGAGCCCCGCAGGGGCGAGTTCAGGGACCGGCCCGCTTCACCGAGCATCCGAGGGAACCCCGAAGGGGCGGTGTCGGGGGTGTGCTTTCTTTGCTTACCTTTCTTTGCACAAGCAAAGAAAGTAAGTCGCCCCCCGCAGGGGGCGAAACTACCCAAGTAAAAACTGAGAAAAACCTCGTGCTACGAAGGCGCTAGCTGCAGGAAATGCCTGATCGCGCAATAGCGATCGCCTGCAAACCCGCACCAGCCGGGCATCCCCAGCCAGTGTTCGCTAAACCTTCCCGCGGCCCTTACGGGGCAAAATCTGCGTTGCCGGCGCTCCCACATGCCGGTGCACGCTCAGCGGCACCGCCCACGTGCGCTTTTGCACCTCATCAAGGTAGGGCTTGGCCTTGTCATAGCCGTCGCGCAATCGCGCGAATTCGGTGCGCACCGCCGGCATCAGGCCTTCGACTTCCTCGCGCAGGGCGGCTTCGTCGACGCCGAGCGCCTGCCGATTCTCGATCACCACGCGTCCGTTGACGATAACCGTGTCGATGGCGCGGCCGCTGTCCGAGAACACCAGTTGGCGCACCGCGCTGTTAAAGGGCACGTAGGCAATGTCGGCGAGGTCAATCAGCACGAGGTCGGCCTTGTAGCCGGGCTTGATCGCCCCAAGAGAGTTGCCCAGGCCCGCCGCACGGGCGCCACCCATGGTGCCCGCGCGCAGCGCGTCCACCGCGGAGACACCGGTGCCGTAGGGCGTGCTCACCGAAGTCAGCAGGCAGAACAGTTTCATCACCTGCATCAGGCTTTGCACATCGCTGCAACTGCAGTTGTCGCAACCGAGCGCAATGTTCACGCCGTTGGCACGGTAATCGAGCACCGGCGCGACGCCGCTTTTGAGCTTGAGGTTGCTCAGCATGTTGAGTACGACGTTGGTGCCGGTGCTGCCCATGAGTTCGATCTCGTCGTGCTCGGGCCAGACGCCGTGCGCAATGGTGACGTTCGGCCCCAAGAGGCCGGTCGCCTCGAGCATGCGAACGGCCGAGCCGCCGTAGTCGGGCAGGTTGAGCTGCGAGAACACGCGCTGCATGCGCGTTTCATACACATGGGTATAGACGGGCAGGTCCAATGTTTTGGAGAGTGCCGCCACGGCTTCGAGCAGGCCCGGGGAGCAGCGCTGTGGCGCCGAGGGGCTGAGCGCCCAGCGCAGCATGCCGCCGCGATCGCCCACGCGCTTGATTTGCGTGGCGACAAAATCCATTTGCGGGCCCGGTGCCTCGACGTTGTTGCCGATGGCGGCGTGCATCGCCTCGGGCGCGACTTCACGAATCCACGGAATGGTGTCCACCTGCGACTTGTCGCGGACCGTGACCGAAAAAATTACCCGGATGCCGGCCTCGGCGTAGGCGTCCAGGATGGTATCGAGGACCTCATCGTTGGCCGGTGCGAAGTTGCTGAAGTCCTGCACCGTGGTAATGCCGTTGCGCAGGCAATCGAGTGCGCCGATCAGGGTGCGTGCGCGTATCTCCGCCAGGCTGCGGCGGGATCCAAGCGGGCTGGCCATCATGCTCCACGAATCGAGCATGAGGTCTTCCATCATGCCCTTGGCGAGGATGTCGTTGGAGTGATAGTGCGAATTGATCAGCCCCGGAATGACCATCTTGCCGTGGGCTTCAATGACATCCGCGCCCTCGGTTTTTTCGGCCGGGATATGGGGGGCGACGGCGATGATGCTGTCGTTTTCGATCAGGATGTCCTGCACCGGCGGCATATCGGTGTCGCCATCCAGGTCCAGTACGCGGGCGCCGCGAATCAATAATTTTGTCATGCGCGTATTTTAATCGTTTCGGCTGCGGCTATTTTTTCTCGACCAGCTCGGCCTTGTATTCGTTGACGAAGGCATAGCGCTCGGTGATTTGCTGACGCAGCTCGGCCGCGGGAATCACCTTCGAAAACACGCCGAATTTTTTCTGCTTCTCGATGTGCTCCGGGTTTTCAATGGCCCTGGTCGCAGCCTGCACCAGGCGCTGCAACCTGTCCGCCGGCACGCCGGGACCCGTCTGCAGGTAAATCACCTCGTTGATGTTCGGGATCTTGAAACCCAGCTCGTCCGCGGTCGGTGTGGCGGGCAGGGCAGGGTCGCGCCCGTCGCGGAACACCGTCAGGAAGGTCACCTTGTCGGCGTTGCGCGCGGTGCTCGAGCCGCCGATCGCCACGTCCACATGGCCGCCGGTGAGTGCGACAAAGGCCGGTGCGCCACCGGCAAACGGAATCGGCTCGATATTCAGGTTGAGCTTGGAGCGCAACAGCATCAGCTGCAAATGGCTGGGGCCGCCGTGGCCCAGCGATGCCACCGTCACGCGCTGCGAGCGCGCCGTTTTCTCAAAATCGTCGAAGGTGCGCATTTTCGAATCGTTGCGCACATACAGGTTGAATGCGTTGACGAACCAGCCCACCAGCGGTTGCAATTCCTTGGTCTTGTACTCGGCGTCGTAGACGATTTCCCCGAGCACTTCCTCGGGCATGGCTTCGGTCATGATCGAATAGCCGTCCGGCTTGGAGCGATACAGCTGCGTGCGCGCAATGCGCCCCGAGGCGCCGCGAACGTAATCGAACACGGTGTTG
>CAITSH010000139.1 GCA_903895005.1 uncultured Pseudomonadota bacterium | reverse complement strand
CCGGCCGTCACGCGCGCGCTGCCCATGATTGCCGTGCCGACCACCGCCGGCACCGGCAGCGAAGTAACGCCATGGGCGACACTTTGGGATCGCACCTCAGCCAAGCCGCAGAAATACTCGCTGCACCTTGAACAAACCTGGCCGCAGGCCGCCCTGGTTGACCCGGAGCTGACCTTGTCACTACCGGAAACAGTGACGCGCAACAGCAGCCTCGATGCCCTGTCGCATGCACTCGAATCGATCTGGAACGTCAATGCCAATCCGGTATCCGATGCCCTTGCCCTTGAGGCGGCGCGAACCGTGATCGCCACGCTACCGGCCCTGCTCAAGTCCCCTCGAGACGAAGCGCTGCGCACCGCCGCCGCACGTGCGAGTTTGATGGCGGGGCTGGCGTTCTCCAACACCAAGACTGCGCTGGCCCATTCCATTTCCTACGACATGACCCTCTTGCACGGCCTGCCCCATGGCCTCGCCTGTTCATTCACCCTGCCCATGGTCTGGCGCCTCGCCCAGGGCAAGCGCCCCGATCGCGATGCCGTCCTGTCGAAAGTGTTCGGCGAGCAAGTCACCGACCCGGCGTCCGCCCTCGAGGCCTTCCTCGGAAAACTGGGCGTGGATACGCAATTTTCGAAGTATGGCGTGACCGAAAAGGACGCGCGCGGCATGATCGATGGCGCCATGCAGGGCCCGCGGGGGCGCAACTTTATCGGCGCTGTCGGCTAAGGCTTTTTTCCCGGGACTGGCGCGTTTCGGGGCTCAACCGCTAAACTTGTGTCCGGAGCCATGCCCCGGCGGGCGGCTCCCCCACTCAAGGACTTCCCATGATCATCGGCAACGACCCCATCCTGCTAACCCCCGGACCCATGACGACCTCGCTCGCCACCAAGCAGGCGATGCTGCGCGACTGGGGTAGCTGGGATGCCGCTTTCAACGCCCTCATGGCCGGCCTGCGCGAGGACATCCTCGCCATCGCCAACGCGAAGGCCACCCACGTCTGCGTTCCCCTGCAGGGCAGCGGAACGTTTTCCGTGGAAGCGGCCATCGGCACCATTGTTCCGAGGAACGGCAAGGTGCTGGTGCCTCAAAACGGCGCCTACTGCCAGCGCATCCTTAAAATCTGCAAATACCTCGGGCGTGATGCCGTCGAACTCACCATCCCCGAGGACAAGCCGGCGAGCGCAAAGCTGATCGCCGAGGCCCTCGACGCCGATCCGTCCATCACCCACGTCGCGCAGGTGCACTGCGAAACCAGCGCCGGCATCCACAACCCGCTCGCAGAAATCGCCGCCGAGTGTGCCAAGCGCGGCAAGGGCCTCATCGTCGACGCCATGAGTTCTTTTGGCGCGATTGAAATCGACGCGCAAAAAATCCCCTTCGACGCGCTCATTTCCGCATCCGGCAAGTGCCTTGAGGGCGTGCCCGGCATGGGCTTTGTCATCGCACGCAAATCGGTGCTGGAAAAATGCGCAGGCAACAGCCACTCCCTCGCGATGGACCTGTATGACCAGTGGGTCTACATGGAAGCCAACGGGCGCTGGCGCTACACGCCTCCGACGCACGTGGTCGCGGCCCTGCGCGCCGCGGTCGACCAGTTCAAGGCGGCCGGCGGGCAGGCGGCGCGCGGCGCCCGCTACCAGGCCAACTGCGACGCCCTGATCGAGGGCATGGCCGGCCTGGGCTTCCGTCCATTCCTGGCCCGGTCCATCCAGGCGCCTATCATCGTCACATTCCATGCGCCGGAGGATCCCAACTACAGCTTCGACAAGTTTTATGTGCGCCTGCGCGAACGCGGCTACATCCTCTATCCGGGCAAGCTGACCAAGATGGAAACCTTCCGTGTCGGCTGCATCGGCGCCATCGACGCCAACGAAATGCGCAACATGGTCGGCGCAGTCGCGCTGGCGCTCAAGGACATGGGCATCAAGCAGGTCTCAAAGCCGCTGTCCGCAGCGGCCTGACGCGCATTCCGATCAGCACCACCGGCTGGAAACCCGCGCCAGACGAGCCTTTCCAGCCGACGCCCCCGGCTATTCGATGCCCTGCAGCTCAAACCAGGGCATGACGCGGTTGTGTGATGCGGCAACGACCACCACCTGCCCGGGCTTGAGATCGATCGGCGAGGCAAACACGTAGGCACAGCGCGTCCAACCCGAGGCCGCCGCCTTTACCGACGGGTGGTTTTCAAACACGATGTCGGCGAACATTTCCAGGCGTATCCACTGCACAACGCCCAGGCAGCGTCCCGCCGCGCTCACCGGAATGCGCAAGGTCTTTGACTCCGGCACCGCTGCAACCGCGCTCTCGAAGTCGAACCTGAACGCCTCGGTGTCCGCGCTGAGCATGTCAATGGCGAGGTCGCTGCGCGCGATGGTCTGGCGCCGCGGCACGATGGCATTGAACTGGCGCAGGTCAAATCCGCAGGCCTGCTCGACCGCAAGATTGCTGCCGATGTCTTCGCCGCCGAACAAGGCGATCATGATGCTGCCGGCTGCGGGAATGATGCGGCAGCCGGGCTTGAGCAACCGGCCCTTGGCATCTTCTATGCTCGACAACACCCGTTCACCCAACAATTCGCTCGACAGGATTTCCGAGACCAGGATATCGGCCGGCTGCGCCATGTCGGCGCCGACGCTGACATCGGTGGATTTTTTTGCAATCAGATGAATGCGCTCAGCCAGCCCGTTGTCGGCAATGACGCGTGCCGCCGTCGCGGCAACAATCGGCTCGGCCTCGCAGGTCGTCACGCTTTTCGCGCCCAGCGTCGCGGCCATCATGGCCAGCAGCCCCGAACCCGTGCCGATCTCGAACACATTTGAGTCGGGCGTGACTGCGGCGCGCAACGCGTCGTAGTAGGCCTGGTTGCGGATCGTGTCATTCATCATCGGCACGTGCCACAGCGGCACCAGCCGCCCAAGTGCCGCCGCGAGGCCGTTCTGCGCAGCGATCAATGAAGAATCAAGCGCAATGGCTTGCCGGTAGCTGCCAATGGCCTCTTCGATTTGACCAAGCGACTCAAGCGCGTTGGCAAGGTTGTTGTGTGCCTGCGCATACTCCGGCCTGAGCGCCAAGACCCTGCGATAGCCAGCGGCGGCCGCATCGTGTTTGCCCTGCCCCTGCAAAACGAGCGCGAGATTGAAGTGGGCGCCGGCGTAATCGGGCTTGAGCGCGATCGCCTGGGAGAAACACGCAACGGCCTCGTCCGCTTTGCCCTGCGACTGCAGCGTCAGGCCAAGGTTGCTATGAACCTCGGCCGCCGCAGGCTTAAGCGTAAGCGCCTTGCGATAGCTCGCCACCGCCTCTTCGGGCCGTCCGACCGCATCAAGCAGGTTACCGAGGTTGCTGTGCAGTTCGGCCGCTCCCGGGTTGAGCTCCACGGCGCGCTGGTAACAGGCGGCCGCTTCATCAAGGCGTCCCTGCGCCTGCAGCGCGTTGCCCTGGCTGACAAACCGGCTTTCGGGCGGCAGCGCAACCGGTGCGGCCGGAACGGCCCCCGCGCCTTCGTCCTGCGCCTGGTGGCAATGCTTGTATTTCTTGCCGCTGCCGCAATGGCAAGGATCGTTGCGACCGATCTTTTTCATCATGAAACGGAACACAGTTCGGATGGGGTCGCAAATATACCAGCTTGGAGGGACCGGCCTGAAAAGGGCATCCCGCAGGCAGGTGCGCCAGCGCGCGCAACTCTCCCGGAAATACCCGCACCTATGTGCGACAACGCACAGTGATGAGGGCTTTCTTGCGTTCATACTCGTTTGCGCGCAGCATATCCTGGATATTCCCATTCTTCAGGGCTTGGCGACATGGGCGGCATCCAGACATCGCGCAAGATGGACATCCCAACGCATTCGCGTTCATTGCGAAAGCAGTGGACTGCGCTCGCGTTCGCCGCGCTTGCCCTGTCCCTGCCAAGCACCGATTCGCGCGCCGAGCTGCTGTTTCGCACCGCCGAGACAGTCAATGGCGAACAAAAATGGTCGCCAGCAAAAAAATACGCCAATCCTGCGGACATCGGTTCCCTATCATCTCGCGACGCGGCTGACGGCTCCGCCGGACGCGTCGAAGAAGTGCATGCCTTTTTGCTCGGATCGATCACCCGCGCTGATGTCGACAGCGCAGCGGTGATGGCCGGCCTGATCCGCAGCGGCAGGCACAAGCTAGCCGGCAATGCTGTTTGGCTTGCCAGCAATGGCGGCGATATCGATGCCGGCATGGAGCTCGGTCGCATGCTGCGCAAGCTGGACGTGTTCACCATCGTCGGCCGCAACGACCAGTGCCTGAGTGCCTGTGCGTTTGCCTTCATGGGCGGCGTGCGGCGCAGCGTCGCCGGAAGGCTCGGCATTCACCGCCCCTACTTCCCGTTCACCCAGGAAACACCGGACAGGCAGGCGCGCTTCCGTTACATGCAAAAATCCCTCAAGGCTTTTATCGAGGAACTGGATTTCCCGGATTCACTCTATGAGGCGGTGATGGTGGTGCCTCCGGAGACCATGCACATCCTCGTGCCAGCGGAGCTCAAACGCTTCTACCTCGAAGGGAGCAGCCCCTCCTCCGAGGACCTTGCCGATGCTGCCTCCGCGCGACGGCTGCAGCTGTCCATGTACGACTACCTGGTCCGCAAGGCGGCCGGCCCCGCGTGCACGCTGCTCATCGCCGTCGACGGTCGCTGCGAGGACAAATTGCTGAGCGCCGCAGCGAGCCGCGGTGCTGCGGACGACCCGGGCGGTCGCGTGGACGAGGATTCGGCGGCACCGCGCAAACTGGCGAAACAGGGAAGCCGTCCATCTGTGCAGCCCGAGGCCGCCAAGCCGACCGGCGCTCGCGCCAGCGCAGGCGCATCGCCGGGTTAGGACCGTTACCGGCGTCCGGCCCCTCAGCGGCCGGGCCGTTGCCCCCGACCGAACACCAGCACACTCGCCGCCCAGGAAATGATCGCGTAGACCAGCGCGCCGAGTATCGCCGACCAAAAGCCGGCGACATGAAAGCCCTCCAACCAGGAGGCCACCATCCAGAACAACAATCCGTTGATGACAAAAATGAAAAGGCCCAGAGTCAGGATGGTCGCGGGCAGCGTCAGCACCACCAGCACCGGACGAATCAGCGTGTTGACAAACCCGAGCACCAGTGCAGCCACCAGCGCCACGGTGAGACTGTCCACCTGCACCGAGGGCACCAGGTAGGGCAGCGCGAGCAGGGCCAGGGCATTGATCAGCCACACCAGCAATAGTTTTCCCACCGAGTCTCCAGTACTGCGGTAATCAAAGTTTGAGGGAAACGCAGGCCCGCAACGATTACCTAGTTCGGGCCTTCCTTGCGCCAGTGCAATTCCACGTCCGATACCCGCGTGTAATTGGCGCGGTCCAGTCGCCCGACCGGCCGGTTGGCGCTGTCGGCCACGATATTGATGCGATGCTTGAGCGCGGGTGTTGAACCGAGGTAAGCCTTGCGATCGACGTGCATGTGCACCACGCTGCCCATAATCCAGGTATTCACGCCCACGTCCATGATCTGGAAGGTGCGGCACTCCAGCGACACCGGCGCGCCGCGCACCCGCGGCGGCTTGACGAGTGTCGAGGGTACCGCGACCAGGCCGGCGTGATCGAACTCACTCTCGCCATGGGCGAGCGGATCGGAACACTTCACCATCTCGTCGATCAGGACGCCGGGCACGATATTGACGACAAACTCGCCCAGGGAACGAATATTGAGCAGGGTGTCCTTGGGCAGGCGCTCTCCCGAACTGTGGTTGTCGCCACGCGGCCCGACACTGAAACCGATGGTCGGCGGATAGGGGCTGACCACATTGAAAAAACTGAAGGGGGCGAGATTGGTCTGCCCCGCCGCGTTGATGGTCGACACCCATGCAATCGGGCGCGGTACAACGGCGTCGCGCAGGAAGACGTACATTTCGCTCGGACTGAAATCATCAACCGACAACGAGACGGTAGCGGCGTCCTGCGCCGCTGCGCTTGCTTGGCTTGCTGGGGTGCTCATCGGGAAATATCCGGAAAAGGAAAGAGTATCAGGCGGAATGCCCGGGCCCACCGCCAGTTTAACCGCATCTGCGTAAGCCGCAACCGTCTGGAAACCCGCGCAAATCGGATCTTTCCAGACCATGGCGGTGTGTCGGCAGTGCGCCGCGCATTGCGCCGCCAATCAGAAAAATCAGAACAGCAGCATACTCAGCCAGTAAGACACCGCGGCGATAAAGGCGCTTGCGGGAATGGTGAATACCCACGCCCAGACGATGTTGCCGGCTACCCCCCAGCGCACCGCCGCAGCGCCGCGCACCGCGCCCACACCGACGATTGCGCCGGTGATGGTGTGCGTAGTAGAGACCGGGATGCCCAGTCCAGTCGCAAGAAACAGGGTCAGCGCACCGCCGGTTTCGGCGCAAAAGCCGCCCACCGGCTTGAGCTTGGTGATTTTCTGTCCCATGGTCTTGACGATACGCCAGCCGCCAAACATCGTGCCGGCGGCAATGGCCATGTAGCAGGCGATGATCGTCCAGCCCGGTGGCGAACTGTCGCTGGCCGCGCTGTAACCGGTGGCAATCAGCAACATCCAGATGATGCCTATGGTTTTTTGAGCGTCATTGCCGCCATGCCCCAGGCTGTAAGCGCTCGCCGAAACCAGTTGCAGCCTGCGAAACCAGCGGTCCACCCGCGAAGGCGTGGCACGGCGGCAGACCCACGCCACCAGCACCATCATCAAGGAGCCGAGCAGGAAACCGAGCAGCGGCGACACGAATATGAACGCCACGGTCTTGAAAATCCCGCCGCCGATCAGTGCGCCGACGCCCGCCTTGGCGATCACCGCACCAACAATGCCGCCGATCAAGGCATGGGATGAACTGCTCGGAATGCCGTAGTACCAGGTGACGATGTTCCAGGTAATCGCGCCCACCAACGCACCGAACACCACGTGCGTATCAACGATTCCCGGCTGTACAATGCCCTTGCCTACGGTAGCGGCGACGCTGAGGTGAAACACAAAGAGCGCGACGAAATTGAAAAACGCCGCGAACAACACCGCCTGACCCGGTTTGAGCACACCGGTAGAGACCACCGTGGCGATCGAGTTGGCGGCGTCGTGGAAGCCGTTCATGAAATCGAACGCGAGCGCAAGCAACACGAGCAGGACGATCACCCAGAGCGCAACCTGGCCGGTAGTCATGTTCGGGCCCGGCTCAGGAATTCTCGAGGACGATGCCCTCGATGAGGTTGGCGACGTCCTCGCACTTGTCGGTGACCGT
>CAITSH010000138.1 GCA_903895005.1 uncultured Pseudomonadota bacterium | reverse complement strand
TGCCAAAGAGCAGCAATTCCATTTTGTTCGAGCCGGCCAGGCGCGTCTTGCCGTCGATCATGCTCATCACGCGCGAATCATTGTGTCCCATCATCTGCTCCTGGTCACTGCTTCAATTTTTCGGACGCGAGCCGGCGACCGGCGTTGTTGCGCCTCCGATAGCCGGTGAAACGGCCGATCCGGCAACCGCTGCTGGAGAGATGGCAGCACGGGCGTCTGCGGTGTCGCCCACTTCTTCCGTTCTGCCGACGACCATATCCTCGGTCTGCTTGTTCATCACAACAATGCTGATACGCCGGTTGGTCGGATGTGAGGGATCCTCTGGCACGAACGGCACGGACGCGGCCAGGCCGACCACTCGCATCATTTTTGATTCAGCCATGCCTGCGGCAACCAGTTCGCGACGCGATGCGTTCGCACGATCTGCGGAAAGCTCCCAGTTGCTGTAGTATTTTTCGCCGCTGGCATAAGGCGTCGCGTCGGTATGTCCGGAGAGGGTGATCTTGTTATCCACCCCATTCAGAAGCTTGCCGATCTCCCGCAGAATCTCACGCGTGTAGTCTTTCAGCACCGCACGGCCGGTATCGAACATGGGACGGTTCTGGTCGTCGACGATCTGGATACGCAGCCCCTCAGACGTGATATCGAGACGGATCTGGTTGCGAAACTGCGCAAGGCGTTGATTGGCGTCAAGCGCGGCGGCGACCCTCTCCATCAACCCCTTGAGCTTTGCCGTCTCGACGCGGGCGAGCTCCGCCTTGGCGGCTTGCAGGTTGATGGTTTTCTTAGCGGGCGGTGTTTCGCCGTTTTTAACCTGCCCATGGGTGCGCGTGAGATCCTTACCACCGCCCTGCAAAAGACTTGAACTGTCACCGGATCCGGAGCCGCCGGCGAGTGCTACCTTTAGTGGTGTGTTGAAATACTCGGCGATACCGGACAAATCACCCTTGGTGGTTGATCCGAGCAGCCACATAAGCAGGAAGAACGCCATCATCGCCGTGACAAAGTCGGCGTAGGCGATCTTCCAGGCGCCGCCATGCGCGCCGCCATGCGCAACTTTCTTGATGCGCTTTACGATTATCGGTCGGGTATCGTCTTTGGCCATGATTATTGCGCGTCAGCGCTTACCGCCCTGCTTGACATGCTCCTCGAGCTCGGAGAAGGTCGGACGCTCGGTGGAATAGAGCACCTTGCGCCCGAACTCCACCGCCAGCGCCGGCGCATAGCCGTTAAGGCTTGCCAGCAGCGTGACCTTGATGCACTGAAACATTTTTGTCGATTCATCGAGCTTTTGCTCGAGTAATGACGACAGCGGACCGACGAATCCGTAGGCCAGCAAAATCCCCAGGAAGGTTCCCACTAGGGCATGGGCGATCAAAAGGCCGAGTTCGGAAGGCGGCAGACCGACGGATGCCATGGTGTGTACCACGCCCATAACCGCAGCGACGATGCCGAATGCGGGCAGACCGTCACCGAGCTTGGCGATAACCCCTACCGGAACAAGGCCCTCATGGTGGTGGGTGTCGATCTCGTTATCCATCAGGTTTTCGATTTCCATCGGATTTAGGTTGCCGCTGACCATCAGGCGCAGGTAATCGGTGATGAATTCGATCAGGTGGTGATCGGATGCTACTGCCGGATATTTTCCAAACAACGGGCTTTCCTCGGGCGACTCCAGGTCGCGCTCGATCGACATCAGCCCCTCTTTTCGAATCTTGTTCAGGATTTCGTAATGCAGCGACATAAGCTCCATGTACATGGACTTGTTGTACTTGGAGCCTTTGAGCAGGGTCGGCAGTGCTTTGATCGTCGCCTTGACATTTTTTGTGGTGTTACCAACAAGAAACGCGCCTGCCGCCGCGCCACCGATCATCAGCAACTCCAGCGGTTGCATCAATGCCGCGATGTGCCCCCCAGCCAGTGCAAAACCACCCAGCACCGATGCCACCACAATTACATAGCCCAGAATGACGAACATCGTGCGCTTTCGCTATCCCTCGTTACCGGCCTAGACCCGGATTCAAGGGCGCGCCTTACGGCTCGCCCCGACTGTGACCGCAAACAGCGGCTAGTTCAGTTGTCGGCAATCAACGCGGGAACTTGAGCCTGACGGGACTTTCGCCGGGCGCGATGCAGGCACGCTGAGTAGCTGCATCGTGTCAAAAGAATAACAGCGGGTCCGCACGCGCCACGCCGCAAGCAAGGCTTGATTTCCCGCTCTATTCGATGACCGGTGTCCCAAAAAAATCGCCCGTCACGGTCGGCTCAAAGGCCGGCGGTGCGGGCGAAACGGGAGAAAGAGGAACGTGTTGCCTGATCAGGCGTGTGCGGCGGCACCTGCGGCAATCGCCGCAGTGGCCGTTTTACCGGCGCGCGAGGGCATGTGACACAAGCCACATACATAGTTGTCGGTCAGGTCGTAGGAGTGAACCACAAACTTCCCGCCGCACTCTCTGCAGGCGGTGGTGGTTAGCATGCCGGCATCGAAGAATTTCACCAGGCGCCAAGCGCGCGTCAGGGAAAGTATCGGCTCCATACTGCAGCTGTGGATTTGCTCCACATACAGTTTGTATCCCTTGATGATCGCGTCGATCTCCTCGAGCTCACTCGACTTGTTGAGGAACTGGTAGATCCCCATAAAGAGTGAGGCATGGATGTTCGGCTGCCAGGTCACGAACCAATCGGTGGAGAACGGAAGCATGCCCTTGGGTGGCGATTTTCCCTGGATTTCCTTGTACAGGCGCAGCAAACGTTCGCGGGACAGTTTGGTTTCGGTCTCAAGGACCTGCAAACGGGCGCCAAGCTTGATCAGTTCGACCGCCCGCAGGATCTCCCGGCTCTCGCCAACAATGCTCTGGTTGCGGCGGGCCAGGCTCAGGCCACCGCTGCGGCGGTCGCAAATCCGCCGGACATCAGGATCGCGGCGTGAACACCTGCAACCTCTTCGGTCTTGTTCTTGTCACAGCCACGGCCGCCAAGCAGCCCCCAGATCAGTTGGTCGTCGAAACGGAAACGGCACATCAGGAGGTTGGAGGCGGCAATCTTCAGGATCTGCGCGCT
>CAITSH010000137.1 GCA_903895005.1 uncultured Pseudomonadota bacterium | reverse complement strand
CCCGCCTCCACCAACAAATGCAAACGCCACCTTCGGGTGGCGTTTGCATTTGTTGGTACTAAAAACTACGGCACAGTCACGCCGGTAATTGTTTTGACCAGCACTCGGATCTAGACCTCCGGGCCAAGGGTCAGGCCCCGCCGATCAGTTTAGCGATGCGCCACTCGCCTTTAGAACGGGAGCCCAGCGGGCGCGATCCTCGCGGATGCGTAACGCAAGTTCATCCGCGCTGCTGGTCGCCGGTTCAATCCCGGCAGCAATCAACTTGGCGCGTACGTTGGGGTCGGACAAGACCTTCACCACTTCGGCATGAATGCGCGCCTGAATACTTTTGGGGGTGTCTGCCGGGGCAAAAAGGCCGTACCAGAGGTGATACCCAACTTCCGCGAGGCCCAACTCGGCAAGCGTGGGCGTGTCGGGTACTAGCGCCTCCCGGCGCGTGCCCGTGACTGCGAGTCCGACAAGCCTGCCGTCTTTGGTGTAAGACGCATAAGGTGAAAATGTAGTTATCGCAAAGTCAATGTCACCGGTCAGTAAGGCTTGCAGCATCGGCGGCGATCCCTTGAACGGTATATGCAGCATGTCAGTCTTTGTAACAAGCTTCATGCGTTCCCCGACAAGCTGTGAGACGAGTGCCGAGCTTCCGAACGTCACTTTTCCGGGGTTGGCCTTGGCGTAGGTCAGCATGTCCTTCAGTGTTTTGGACTGCGCCTTCCCGCTCGCGACCATGAACAGGGTTTGCAACGCCGTCAGGGTTATTGGCGCGAAGTCCTTGTCCGCATCGTATGGAAGTTTGGCGCCACTGATCGGGTTTACGGTAAAGGTGCTGTCGGTACCCATGAAAAGCGTGTGCCCGTCGGCGGGGGCTTTTGCAGCCGCATCAGCGGCAATGACAAAATTTCCACCCGGACGGTTATCGACGATAACCGGTTGTCCCATACTTAATTGCAAACCTTGAGCCAACTCGCGCGCCAGCAAGTCAGTTATCCCTCCGGGCGGAAATGAAATGATGATGCGAATCGGTTTGGACGGATAGGTTTGCGCAAGCACACCCACGGACATAAAAAGTGAAGTCGCGATTGCAGTGAAAAGAATGGCGATTATGCGGATCATGGCTAATAGCACCTTCTGTTTTTTGGCGGGACAACCTATGGTTTGAAGAAACGCGCTTTGTACGATAGCGCGGCCGGATCCTGGAGGCGGGCCCAGTCGGCGAGTTCGCCGCAGGTAGGGAACCAAACATCGTCAAACCCGCGAAGGTACTGCAGAATTTCGTGGAAGACGGCGGAGACCAACGGCCGCCCGCCGAAATGGGCGTGAATGCCGATATGCATCATGCCCATCGGTTCTTCCTTGTGAACGAAGTCGAACATTCCCTTGTAGACATCAAAGTAATCGCGTGGACTTGAGCGCAGCACGCGGTTGTCGACGAACTCGGACCAGGGAATGCCCACCATGCTGCCGCCAGGACGTGCGTCGATCCGCGGTGAACTGCTGTCCAGGATGTCGCAGTGCCACTGGATGCCTGCCTCGGCGAGCAGATCAGGCGTGCCGGCGTCACCGCCATATACCGGGGTAAGCCAGCCAGTCGGGCGCTTTCCCGAGGCCTTCTCGAGGGCGTCCAGGGTTTTCCGAATAGCCTGGCGTTGTAGTGGTTGATCCATTTCATAGAGGTATTCGCTTTGAGCGTACCCGTGTGCGGCGATATCGTGCCCCGCACTAACCAGCTGCGAAATCGCCTCCGGATAGCGTTCGGCGGAAAGTCCGTTGCAAAAGCCGGTAGCACGGATTTGGTTGCGCTCGATGATACGCATCAACCGCCAGACGCCTTCCTTTCCGCCATATTCAGACCACTGGATCCCGGCGACGTCGCGTGCACCAGGCTTGAGGGGCGTGGTGCGTGGGAAATACGTCGGGGAACGGCCATCGGCCCACGTTTCGAGCAGTACGCTCACCAATACCGCGGTGCGCGCATTTTTGGGCCAACGTAGCGGAGAGTTCATGGATTTCCTTTAAAGTTTGCGGCCAATCCGGCCTTCGAAATGCCTTCGAGCCATCGCTTAGTCCTTTGCCCCGACAAGTTCCAGAGCCGCGTCGACCATACCCTGATATCCGGTGCATCGGCAAAGGTTGCCGGACAAAGATTTCCTGACCTCGGCTTCCGTCAGCTTGGTGGTCGCACTTTCACGAACCAGCTCCGTCAAGGTCATTACAACCCCGGACGTGCAAAACCCGCATTGCAGTCCGTGATGTTCACTGAGTTTTTTCTGAATATCAGAAAGGGATCCATCCGCATTGGCCGCACCTTCTACAGTCTCCACCGCCCTGCCATTGGCTTGCGCCGCGAGCATCAGGCACCCCCTTACAGATTTTCCGTCTACCAGGACCGTACAAGCCCCACAGACGCCGTGCTCACAACCGACATGGCTCCCGGTCAGGCCGAGTTCATTACGCAAAAAATCAACCAGGCTGACCCGGCCTTGCACCTCGCGCGTGTACGGCTTTCCGTTAACCGTGAGACTGATTTTATGCTCAGACATGCTGTGCCTCCAGGCTGCGTGCGTACGCCGTGTTTAGTGCGCGGCGGGTCAGCACCCCCGCGAGGTGCCGTCGATAGTCGGGCGTATTGTCGTCATCACCCTCCGCGTGCAAGGCGCGCGCAATTTGCTCCGCAGCATCCACCCGCTCTGGCGTCCAGTTTTTTCCAAGCAGCATGTTCTCCGCAGGCTCAAGGCGCACCGGTGCCGGCCCGAGCCCGCCTATGGCAATCCTTGCCTCAACGATCAACCCACCTGGTCCAAGCGACAAAACTGCGGCGACTGCAACAATGGCGAAATCCGCCGGCCGACGCGAAAATTCTTCAAAGCAGGTACCTGTCCCAACCGGCAAGATCGGAAATTCGATGTGGGTCAGTATTTCGCCCGTCGTGAGAACAGACGTCAGATATCCATCCGGAAATGCCTTGAACGGCAACATCCTGCGTCCTGACTGGCTTTGAACCTCAAGGCGCGCATCCAGGGCCATCGCCACGATAGGCAACTCGGCAGAGGGGTCCAAATGGCAGATACTCCCGCCAATCGTGCCCCGGTTCCGCGTTTGCTGGTGTCCCACCCGCTCCAGAGCCTGGCAAAGCAGCGGGCACTTGCGCTGGATGAGTCCCGATTTCTCCAGGGTCCGCTGGGTAGTCATTGCGCCGATACGAAGTACGCCCGTTCGCTCCTCGATCTGCGAAATTTCCGAAATTCGCCCGAGGTCGACCAAATGGTCTGGCGTTGCCAATCTCAGATTCAGCATCGGCATCAGCGACTGCCCTCCGGCCAACGGCCGCGCGTTTTCGAGTGTCGCGAGCAACTTTAATGCCTCGGGCAATGTTTCCGGGCAGTGATAATCGAACGGAGCAGGCTTCATGCTTCGTCCTTTTCCCGGTCACTGCCGTTCCGTTGAAACGGCAATCGCCCGCCGTTTGCGATCCGGCCCTGGATTAGTCGATGCAGCCTTGCGGGCGTGACCGGCAGTTCATTGATTTTTATACCAAGCGGCGCCAGCGCATTTTCGATCGCCGCGACAATCGCCGAGGGCGCGCCGATCGTGCCGCTTTCCGCCGCCCCTTTGACACCTAACGGATTGAGTGGAGACGGGGACTCCATATGGTGAATTTCAATTCGGGGAAGCACATCCGAAGTCGGCAGCAAATAATCTGCATAGGTGGAGGTAAGCGGCGTGCCCGCATCGTCATATCGCATCCATTCAAACAGCGTCGCGCCTATGCCGTGCACCACACCGCCCAGCACCTGGCCATCGACCATCATTTCATTGATGATGCGCCCGCAGTCGTGGAAGACAATGTACCGCGTCAAACGAACACCGCCGGTGTCGATATCGACTTCCGCCTCGACGACATGCGTGCCATTGGTATAGGTAAGCCCCGACGGTTCAAAATTGACATCAGCCGAAAGGCCAGGGGTCAGGCCGGACGGCAGCGCAAATCCCGGCACCCCACCCAGTGCCACCGCGAGCTCCTTGAGTGAGCGGCGCATTTCGGGAACGCCTTTCACTCTTACCCAACCGTCAACTAACTCAAGGTCTTCAACCGAAGCCTCGAGCATTGACGAGGCGGCCCGCTTCGCCTTGTCGGCGACTGCCGTTGCAGCAAGGTACGCCGCATTCCCCGCGGTAACCGCTTGCCGGCTGGCGAACGCGCCAAGCCCGAGCACGCTTGCGTTGGTATCCCCGTCGATGACCTGCACCTGGTCCGGACGAACCCCCAATTGCGCGGCGACCAATTGCGCGACCATCGTCTTGGTGCCCTGCCCCTGTGCGGTTGCGCCTGTCGTTGCAACAATGGTTCCGGAGGGTCCGATGCGCACAGCCCCGCTCTCAAAGGGACCGCGACCGGTGGCCTCGACGTAATTCGCCATGCCTATCCCGATGCACCTGCCCGCCTTCAGTGCCTGTGCCTGCCTCGCGGGAAAATCGTCCCAGCCTGCGGCCTCCAATGCCCGCCGCTGGCATTCCGGATAGTCACCGCTGTCATACGTCATCGCAGATCCATCGCGCTGGAGAATCGGCACCCGGTAAGGCATTTTCTCAGTCGGAATCAGATTGCGTCGACGCACTTCATCGCGCCCGATGCCGATACGCTCGGCGATTCGATCAAGCAAACGCTCCATGACAAACGTGCCCTGGGGCCGCCCTGCGCCTCGCGTCGGGGTTGCCGGAACGATATTGGTCAGGCAGAGGGATATTTCCATCTCAAATGCCGGAAGGACATAGGGCCCGATCAGGTTCGTAACCGCATTAAAGGGCAGCGCGACACCATAAGGTGTGCACGCCCCATGATCGTGATAGAGGTGCCCGCGAATCCCAAGCAACCTGCCGTCACCGGAGAATGCTGCCTCTACATCCCAGTATTGCAGTCGCTCCAGCACCGTTGCGCTGAAACTCTCAAATCTATCTTCGATCCATTTTACGGGGCGGCCGAGAAGGATCGCGACCGCCGGCACCGTAATTTCCTCGGGATGGATAACCGCTTTCGGGCCAAATCCCCCACCGACGTCGGGGGCCACGACACGCACCTGGTCTTCAGTCAATCCGAGCGACTCTACGAGCAGCGCCTTTGCGCGATGTGGCATTTGGGTGCTGTCCCAAACGGTCAGGCGCGCCTCGTCCGCATCAAAGCGCGCCACGAGGCCGCGCGGTTCGATCGAATGCCCGCCCCCCTTATAAAGCCGGAATGTCTCGGTAACATGATGCGCCGCAGCGGAAAATGCACCCGATAGGTCGCCGTATTTGACGACGGTATGTGCAACAAGGTTGCCTGGACAGTCCAGCCGGGCTTTGGGCGCGCCGCTTGCCAGTCCCTGTTTGGGATCGACGACAACGGGAAGCGGATCCAAATCCGGCTCGACAAGGCGAGCTGCATCTTCTGCAACGCGACGACTCTCCGCGACAACGATCGCCAGGGGCTCGCCGACATAGCAAACCTCCCCATGCGCGAGCCATGGCGGATCGACGTGGAACTTGACCATCCCCGACGGAATCGCCTGCGGAATGCGATCGCGGAGAATCACACCCCGGAGATCTTCGTAGGTCAAAACCGCTATTACGCCGGGAAGCTTGCGCGCTTCCGCGACGTCGATACCCCGAAGATAGGCGTGGGCCATGGAACTGCGAACGAATACCGCGTGGAGCGCACCGGGAAGATCAATATCATCAACAAAGCGCGCTGCACCGCGCAGCAACCGGTCGTCTTCGACGCGGGGCACAGACCGCGAGTTGCGCGTAACACCTGCGCCCAAGGCCAGACTCATTATGCGCGGACCTTCAACTGGACGGCCATCCAATCTGCAGACTGCGGCCGATAGCTATAGGGGCGGTTGTGGGCGACGTGGTTGCCCTCTTCGATCACCAGCAGTTCAACAGGCCCCTTCGCCTCCGATGCCAGCCGTTTTGCGTCTTCCGGAGGACAAAGCCGATCGCGCCCGGCAGCTATTACAAACAAGGGACAATCGATTTTCTCGGCCACGCCCTGCAAATTGAGCAGGCCTGCACGCTCCTTGGCTTGCTCTTCATCTTTGCTGTGGCTGCGCACCCGAAATGCGTCGCGGGTAAGTTCCGGGAGATTTTTCCAGAGTGAGCCCCAGTTATAGGGGCCACAGTTCGAAACGCAGGCCTTAATCCGCTTCTCAAATGCGACGGTTCGCGGGCCGTAGTAGCCGCCTAGGCTGATACCCCATATTCCGATGCGGTCTGCATCAAGATCGGCACGAGTCGACACCCAGTCAATCACCGGGCCGGCCACGTTTTCATAGTCATAACGAATCGGCATCTCATATTCGGCCTCACCCTGACCCGGACCATCAAACGCGAGTGTCGCCATTCCGCGTTCAAGGAAGCTCATTTCGAAGGTCATCAGCTCTTCCTTCGTTGAGTCAAGACCCATCGTCATCAGGACGACGGGAACTTTGCCCTGAGCATTTCTCGGCTTGCGCAATATCCCCGCAAGCGTCGTTCCTTCATAGGGAATCAGCACACGCTCGCCCGGCGGGCTCATATGCGGCAAGGCGAGCGTATGGCATTCGACGGCTTTCTTGTGTGCCGCCCGATGCTGCTCCATGTCTCGCACAAAAAGATACTTTGCGAAGTGGTAAGTGACGGCGGCGCGGCAAAGATGCTCGGCAGCGCTGATATTCTGTTTCGCGGCGAGTGCGGCACGCCCCATTTTTTCGTGGATCGCAGCGCGGGCGGACCATGCGCGGCACCAGTCGTCCCAGCTTTCAATCGAGCGCGTGACATCCACGAAATCGTTCGCATTCACACCATTCACGGTATAGCGGGCAAGCATGTGTTCCCGTGCGTGTGTTACGTATTCATCTGCCATTTCATTCCCTTCTGTAGAAAATCATTTGATCGCGTCAGCGCTCTTCTGATCGCGCACTTGTCCTGCATACCAAAAGCCACCGGAATTGGCTTTGGGTGAATGCCCGGTGTTTGGCACCTAGTCCGCCCGAATGTTGTTTTCCCGTATCAACTTGCCCCAACGTTCGTAATCACTCTTCAGGATCCCGATAAACTGCTCAGGTCCGGCCCCGGTCGGCTCAAATCCCATTTCGCGCAATCGCACCGCCATTGCCGGGTCCAGCAGCGCCGCGCGCACATCGGCAGCGATTTGTTCAACTACCGCCTTCGGCGTCCCTGTCGGAGCAAAAACGCCCTGCCAAAAATCAAGATTCAGCCCCGGAAACGCGCTGTCCATGGTGCGAACGCCACTGTAGCCCTCCAGGGGTTTGGTGCCGGTGATCATCAGCGGACGAACCTTCCCTGACTTGATATGCGGCAACAGTCCGCTTGTCGTATCAAAAACGGCGTCGACCTCGCCCGCGAGCAAGGCCTGCACCGCCGGGGCACTCCCCTTATACGGCACGTGTGTCATATCAATGCGGGCAGCGCTTTTCAGCAACTCCATGTAAAGGTGCAAGCTCGACCCATTTCCGCCACTCCCGTAATTAAGCCTTCCCGGCTCCTTTTTTGCGAGCGCAACGAATTCCTCAATCGTCGTGACCGGCAGTTTTGGATGAACCGCAAGAACGTTTGAAAAGACCGTCGTTTGGACCACGCCCAGCAAATCGCGATTCACGTCAAATGAGGTTTTCTGCAGCTGCTGCGTAATCACAACCAGCGTCGCATTGAACAGCACGGTATGGCCGTCCGGGACGCTCCTTACTACGTACTCAACCCCTACAGTCCCGTTGCCCCCGATGCGATTTTCAACAACGACCGGCTGGCCCCAGGTGTCGCGCAGCTTCGCGGCGAGCAGGCGCGCAACGACGTCCAGCGTTCCGCCGGGGGAAAACGGCACGATCAGGCGCACCGGCTTGTTCGGGAAATCCGCTGCCAGTGCGGTGGCCGCCCCGCAGGCGAGCGCAAGGGCGAGCAATATCCTTTGCACTGCCCGCGATTTGTTGCAAAACAAAAGTGGCACTTGGAGTCTCTTTCGAAACGGTCAATAGTCCATGATTACCGGGGCTTGACGATGTCATTTTTTTGAGTGACATCCTGCACGCCACCCGACTCAAAAAGCTCCGCCCATTTTTGCTCGAGCTCACGCAAATAAGCCGGATCCGCCTCGGCCACTGCGGGGAAGTCCTTGATCCATTCATACGGACGGCAGGCATCGATGACCGCGCGGGAATTGAACGCCGGATCACCCCGGCGCAGCATGGGCTCGGCCTTGCTGGCCCAGGCGCGACGAATGAAGTCGATGCTTGTCGCCGGATCCGTCCGAGTGCATACGGCCCAGATCACCTCTTCTAGGTTCGTCACATCGATGTCTTCGTCGACAACGATGGTGTATTTCCCCATGTACGCGGCGGCGGGCAATTGCGAAGCGATGAATCCGGCCTGGCGTGCATGCCCCGGATAGCGTTGTTTTATCGCCACAATCACCAGCATGCGTCCACCCCCGCACTCCGGGGCGTACACCCCCTTGATCTCGGGAATGCCGGCTGCCACCATCGCATCGAAAATCATCGCCGACTTCATGATTGTTCGCATGTAGGAATAATCATGCGGCGGCTTGGCCGGTGGACAGCCCAGCATGATGGGCTTATTGCGGTAAAGAACGCGTTCCACCTTCAGATACGGTTCCTTGGTGGTGCCGCTGACGTAATACCCCGGCCACTCGCCAAATGGCCCTTCATCGGTCTTGTCGCCCTCCATGATCCAGCCCTCGAGGACGATCTCGGCGTGGGCAATAATCGGCAGCCCCGTAACAGTGCTTTTGACCACCTGTACCGGCTCGCCGCGAACGGCACCGGCATAATTCAACTCACTGACACCGGTGGGAACCTCAACGCCCCCGAGCACCATGAACAGCGGATCCATTCCGATATGGATTGCGACCGGGGCACGGCCTTCCCGCGCCATCCACTTTTGATTGTGCATATGCCCGTGCTTGCCCTGCACGATGGCGAGCGTCACATGGTTTTTGTCCACCAGCATGGACCGGTATGCGCCAAGGTTGACCCAATTGTCCTCAGGATCGATAGTCGCCACGGCTACGCCGGTTCCGATGTACCGGCCCCCGTCCAACGCATGCCAGAAAGGCGTGGGGAATTTCATCAGGTCGACGTCATCCCCTTCCATGACATTCTCAAATACCGGCCCGGTTTCGACGAACACCGGCGGGAAGTTTTTCGCCGCCTCGGTCCACCGGTTGGGCGATCCTCGAAGGCCAGCGACAAGCGAAGCGTCCGTGTGATCCGCCCCCATCCGGAGCGTCAGTCCCAGTCGTCGCGCGCTGTTTGTCGATGACGTCAGGACACGAAACCCCTCGGCATGCCCCTTGATCTTGTCGAACAACAGTGCCGGACCACGCTTTTTATAGTCGATCTCCGAAACGCCTCCGATTTCAAGATTCCAGTCGGCGCCATGCGGATGCGCCAGTTCGCCGATCGCCTCTACCTGCGCCAGCCATTCGCGCAAGTCATCATATTTGTTGGTCATTTTTTCACTCAATGGATAAAAGAGCCGAAAAGGGAATTATTGGAAACGGGCCAGAATTTTATTAACTTCAGGAATGCGCCTCGATCAGCAGGCCGTATTCGGAGGGAACTGCGCTAGCCATGAGATCACAACCGTGCGCGCCGACCGTTTTATCAGCGGTCGCCTCCAGGTTAACGCCGTGGATCAAGAATTCCGCATCCGGGGCCGCCTCAATCACATCGGGGAAACGGACCTTCCAGTGCGGCTCGCTCGGATATGCGACCACCCCGACGATTGCCGATCCCCTTGGCACGATGGAGTCGTGACGTCGGGCAAAGACCATATTCACGCGATTTTCCGCAACGCGTTCAGCCGCAATCAGATCAATTTCATACTCGGCCCGCCACTGCATTGGCACGGCGATCACTTCGGCGCCAAGATAGGCCAGTACGCGGAATGCCTCGGGCACAAGAAGGTCCACGCCGCAGAGCATTCCTATCCGCCCCACAGCGGTTTCGAACACCTCAAACCCGGAGCCGCCGCTCATCCAACTGCGACATTTTTCCGGAACGTGAACCTGCCGGTACTTTCCGGCAATGGCACCGGCATGATCAACCAGAAACGCGGTGCTGAAGTAGCGTGCGCCTTCGGCCTCTATGACATTCACGACGCCCCACGTGGCGGTCTGCTTTGCCACCTCACGCAATGTTCCCAGGATCGCACGCCCCGTCTCTGCGTCGCCGGAGGGGTCGCTGCCAATTTTTGACGGCTCATACGGGAACAATTCAGGCAGCACCATGAGCTTTGCACCTGCGGCTGCCGCCTCTCGCCAGGTCTCTGACGCGCAACGAACCGAGGCCTCGCCGGTACCCCGCGTCTGGAGCGCGGCGACACCAAGGGAGGCCGGACCGCCCGTCCGGACGGTGCGCGCAGGTGGCGACACGATTATTCGATAGCAATCCGGCCGCCGCATCGAATGAATGTGCTCGCCGCCGAGGATCTTGTCCGCAGCCGTCGACAAATCCACATCGGCCCAGACCACGCAATCGGATTTATTATCGGCGCGAGCCATCACCTCACCTGTCGGAGACACGATCTGGCTGCCGCCGCAATAGGCGCCTAAGCCGCCAAACTCCCGCGGTCCCACCTTGTTGGCACTGGCGATCCAGACACGATTTTCAACCGCGCGCGCGGGGACATGGAGGAATGTTTCGTCGGTACCGCCGGAGTGCAGCGTATTCAGGAGCAAGCGCGCGCCCTGCAGGGCGAGGATGCGCGAAGTCTCGGGTATGAGCCCGTCGGCGCAAATATAGACACCGACGCGCCCGAATGGCAATTGCACGGTCGGATTTCCAAGCCTTCCGGGTTTTGCCCATACGCGCTGCGCACCGAATGGAATTTGCTTCTGGTATTTGAGAACGTGCTCTCCATCGGGATCGACAATCACGCTCGTAATAAACGATTCTTCCCCCAGCCTTTCGATGAGGCCGATGGCGACAAAACACTGGAGACGCCTGGCACGTTCGCCGATTGCGTCAATAAACGGCCCTGGAATGGCGGCGCCATGCTCCAGGGCGTCAGCCTGCGATCGCACCAGCCCGGCAGACCAGTTTGACATCTCGGGCAACACGATCAAGTCCGGCTTCTGCTGTCCTGCCTCGTCTATTAAGGCGAGGCATTTTTCCAGGTTGGCCGCCTGGTCTGCGACAACGGACAACTGGACACAAGCAATACGCGTCATAGATTTCTCATGTCAATTCGGGGCTCGCCCCCCCCAAAAAGCAGGACTTCCCATCCAATTTCGAAGGCCGACCCATGCGCGCAATCAGTCCGCCTTGGCGCCGCTCTTGCGGATCACATCGCCCCAGCGCTTGCTCTCCTCCTTCATGAACTGCGCCAGTTCCGCAGGCGTGCTGCCAACGCCCTCCAAGCTCATGTCGGCCAGGTGCTTCGCCACATCAGGTTGGCGCAAGGCCTCGGCGACCGCCTTCGACAGCTCGTCTGCGATCGCAACCGGTGTTTTGGGGGGCGCGACGATGCCAAACCAGACCGTTGCAATAAAGCCCGGCAGTGTCTCGGCAAGCGTGCTCACCTCGGGCAGGAAGGAACTGCGCTGTTCACCCGCGACAGCCAGCGCGCGCAACTTGCCCGAACGGATATGGGGCAATGCAGTACTGAGTTCGACAAACATCATGTCGACCTGTCCCGCGAGCAGCGCCACGATTGCCGGCGCACTCCCCTGGTAGGGGATCCCGACGATATTGATTCCGGTCATCGACTTGAACAGTTCCGGGGTGAGCGACGAGGGCGCGCCGATAACGCCGGTGGCAAAATTGAGGCGACCGGGACTCGCCTTTGCAGCATCGATGAGTTGCCGCACACTCGTCGCCGGAAACTTGGAGTTGACGACCAGCACATTGGGGACTGTTGCGACCAGCGAAATGGGAACGAATGCATCGGGCTCATAACTGATTTTCGCGTAAAGCGACTTGTTGACTACAAGCGGTGCCGGATGCGCGAGCATCAGGGTGTACCCATCGGGGGCGGCCTTGGCCGTCGCCTCTCCCGCAATATTGCCTCCCGCACCGGGCTTGTTTTCGATTATGAAGACTTGCCCGAATTTTTCCCGGAGCTTTTCCGCAACAATACGAGCAAGCGTATCGGTGCCGCCGCCCGGAGGGCTGGGAATAAACACCTTGACCGGCTTGGAAGGGTAATTTTGTCCATACGCTCCCGAAGCCAGCAGCAGGCCGCCGGCGCACAGTGTGCCAAGCAACACGCGGCTCAACGTCATTATCTTCATTTCTCTCTTCCCTTGAATTTGTTTTTCTATTTTTTATTGATCAAAATTTTCCGCGGCGTCATGGCTGCCGTACGACATCATTCCAATCGCGCTCCCGACAACTTGACCAAGCGGCCGAATTTCTCGAATTCGGCCTGCATGACAAGGCCGAACTGCTCCGGGGAAATCTGCGGCGCGACAGTTATACCGAACGAGGCAATGCGCCGGCGCACCTCGGCATCACCAATGGCGTTGATGACACCCGCATGAATCTTCGCAATAACATCCGGAGGGGTACCCGCAGGCGCCAACATGCCGAGCGTGGTGTACAGGTCAAAGCCGGGCACGCCGCTTTCAGAGATTGTCGGGATGTCGGGCAGCGCGGCGGAACGCTGCCCCGAACCGATTCCCAGCATGCGCAGCTTTCCGGAACTGACGCCCGCCTGGGCCAGCGGATAACTCAGGAAGCCCATCTGCACTTCGCCGGCACTGAGCGCCACCGCGCTTGGCGCCCCGCCCTTGTAGGGAACATGGACAATATTGATGTCCGCCATGGATCTGAAAAGCTCGGCTGTAAGATGATGAGACGATCCCGAACCAGCCGATGAGTAGGCAAGTTTTCCGGGGTTTTGTTTTGCATAGCTGACCAGTTGCGCAGCGTCATTGGCCGGAACTGACGAAGGCACGACCAGAAACAACGGCAATCGGTGCGTCTGGACAACCGGCGCCAGATCCTTGAATGGGTCGTAGGGCAGTTTGGCAAAAATGTGCGGGTTGATCGCCCATATCGGGCTGTCATAGAACAAAAGCGTGTAGCCGTCCGGGGCCGACCGCGCGACAGCCTGTGCCGAAATGTTCCCTGCGGCGCCGGGTCGATTCTCAACGACAACTTGCCGGTCCCACAGCGTGCTCAACTTCTCCGCGATCAATCTGGCGATGACATCCGGCGCGCCCCCGGGGGCGGTACTTACGACTATTTTTACGGTTCGCGATGGAAATGGCTGGGCCATTACCGTATGCGCCTGCAACGAACATGTTGCGGCAAGGAAAAAAACGATCAAGTGCCTAATCACTGCTCCTCCGATTCGGTAATGTTGTGCGCCACGGTGCAAGATTCAGCCCGTGACTTTCAAATATTATTTTTTTCGGGACTTCCGCTGGTAAAACTCGATTGCGGGGCCGAACTCACTTGTCCGGAACTGCCGCAAATCCGGCCCTGATATCCCTGCGCAGTTGATTAATCGTCCGCTCCACATTGTGATCTGTGGGAAGTTCATTTTTCAAAATGACCTGCGCCGGTTTGACCAGGTGATTTTCTGCGTGCGTAACCGCGAGTTCTGCGTTCCTGGAGAGCACGGCCTCCATGATCAGCTTGCGCTCAAGATATCTTTGCGAACGCGTAGAAATACGTCTTCGGTGAAGGTAGGAGCGCGTGAGGCGGAATTTGCGCCAAGGATCCGATGTATTTGCGAGGGCATAGTGTCGTGATAATTAACTT